>CAZNQK010000074.1:0-15424 GCA_964575165.1 uncultured Aquihabitans sp.
TGCGCTGACCAGGGCGTTTGCCCTGGTCAGGTGGTGTCGGAGGGGGGACTTGAACCCCCACGCCCCTAAGGGCACTAGCCCCTCAAGCTAGCGCGTCTGCCAATTCCGCCACTCCGACGTGGACCCCACCAGCGGTGGAGCGAAGGCGCACAATAGCGCGTCGCGGACCTGGCTCCGACATCGTGGGACACTCTCGTCATGCCCGACTCGACCGGTGATCCCGAACCCACGGACCACGACCCGGAACCCACCGACGACACCGACCTCGTCGGCCGGCTGCGCTCTGTCATCGACCACTACGACCTGGAATGGGCACGTTCCATCGTCGACGACCTAGAGGACCTCGATCTGGCCGTCTACTCGGCGGTCGCCGGAGTCTCGACCCCGACACTCGACCGCGGCCTGCGTCGGCTCACACTCCTCGCCGACAACTCGAAGCTCTGGTTCGGGATCGCTGCCGCCACGGCCGCCCTCGGTGGACGTCGAGGGCGGGCCGCCGCTCTCGACGGCGTGATCGCGATCGGTGTGACCAGCTTCACCGTCAACCAGCCACTCAAGCGCCTGCTCCCCCGCCATCGACCGGACCAGGCCGGTCACGGCGTCATCGACGATCGGCGGGTTCCGCTTCCCACGTCGCCGTCGTTCCCGTCTGGTCACTCCGCATCCGCGTTCGCCTTCGCGAACGCGATGAGCAACGAGCTCCCGTGGGCGGCGATCCCGCTGCACTTCATGGCGGCAACCGTCGCGTGGTCACGGATCCACACCGGGGTGCACTATCCGGGCGACGTGCTCGTCGGTTCGCTCATCGGGGCCTCCGTCGGCGACATCGTGGGATCGGCCCGTCGGAGGCGAGACCTCAAGCGAGCGCGGGGCAGGTCATCACACCGGGCCGACTGACACCCCGGCCGAGGAGTCAGGTCGGGTCGATCACGAGCGCCATCAACAACGTGTTGAAGGCGAACAGGAGAGAGATCACGACCGTGATGCGGTCGAGGTTCTTCTCCATCACCGTCGAGCCAGCGGCCGATGCCCCGAGGCCACCGCCGAACATGTCGGACAGGCCTCCGCCCTTGCCCGAGTGGATGAGCACGAGGAAGATCAGGCCGACGCCGAGCAGCGCCTGAACGACCCAGAGAACGATCTCGACGATTGACACGGTTGCCGAGGATACCCGCTCAGTGGTTCCGGTACTGCACGATGGCGGCGAACTCGTCGGGCTCCAGGCTGGCCCCTCCGACGAGAGCCCCGTCGATGTCGGCCTGCGACATCAACTCGGCGATGTTGCCCGGCTTCACCGACCCTCCGTACTGGATGCGCACACGAGCGGCGGCATCCGCGCCGAACGCGTCGGAGACGACCGAGCGGATGTGAGCACACATAGCCTGCGCATCCTCCGACGTCGCTGTCCGACCGGTGCCGATCGCCCAGATCGGCTCGTAGGCGATCACCAGGTCACCGACCTTGTCGCCGCCGAGGCCCGCCAGCCCGTTGCGGATCTGGCCCTCGACCCATGACTCGGCGTCGCCGGCCTCGCGCTGCTCGAGGGTCTCGCCGCAGCACATGATCGGGATCATCCCGGCGGCCTGGACCGCCTTGACCTTGCCGTTCACCGACTCGTCGGTCTCGCCGAACATCTGACGTCGCTCCGAGTGCCCGACGATGACGTAGGCGACGTCGAGTTTGGCGAGCATCGGCGGAGCGACCTCGCCGGTGAAGGCGCCCTGGTCCTCCCAGTGGCAGTTCTGCGCGCCCAGTTCGATCTTCATGCGGTCCGACTCGATCAGCGTCTGGATCGAGCGGATGTCGGTGAAGGGCGGGTGAACCGTGACGACCACCGAGTCGTGGTCGTCGCCGTCGAGGCGGTAGTGCAGCTTCTGCACCGCCTGGATCGCCTCGAAGTGGTTCTTGTGCATCTTCCAGTTGCCGCTGATGATCGGCTTGCGTGCTGCTGCCATTGGGATCCCCTTGTCGCAGGTGTCGCGTGTCGTGCTCGGCGGGAGCAGTTGCGGTCGTTTCAGCTCGTCACGTTCGGAGCATGGCGGAGTGCGTCGAGACCGGGCAGGTCTCCCTGCTCGATGAGCTCGAGCGATGCGCCGCCGCCGGTCGAGATGTGGTCGACCTCGGACGCGAGGCCGAACTGGGCGATCGCGGCAGCGGAGTCACCGCCGCCGATGACGGTGAAGCCCCGGCACTCCGCAACGGCCTGGGCCACAGACCGGGTGCCGGCCTCGAAGCGAGGGTCCTCGAACACGCCCATCGGGCCGTTCCACAACACGGTGCGGGACTCGCCGATGACGTCGCCGAACGCTGCGGCCGCACCGGGGCCGATGTCCAGGCCCATCCAGCCGTCGGGGAGCGAGCGACCGAAGTTCCGGACCTCTCCCCCGGCGGACGGATCGCCGATCTTGCCGCCGGGGCCTAGACCGACGACGTCCTCCGGGAGGTGGAGCCGGTCGCCGTGCTCGTCGAGGAGGCGGGCGCAGTTCTCGACCTGGTCGTCTTCGTACAGCGAGTTGCCGACCGTGTGGCCCATCGCCCCGAAGAACGTGAAGCACATGCCGCCGCCGATGACGATGTCGTCGGCGATGTCGAGCAGAGCGGTGAGCACGCCGAGCTTGTCGGACACCTTCGAGCCGCCGGTGATCGCCGTGAACGGCCTGCGGGGCTCCTCGCGCAGGCCGAGGAGCACCTCGACCTCCTTCGCCAGCAGGCGCCCCGCCGCCGAGGGCAACAGGGTCGGAGGTCCGACTATCGAGGCGTGGGCACGGTGCGAGGCTCCGAACGCGTCGTTCACGTAGAACTCGTGGCCCTCGCACAACCTGGCCACGAACGCCGGGTCGTTGGCGGTCTCGCCGGCGTCGAACCGCACGTTCTCCAGCAGTTCGACGCCAGGAGCGAGCTCCGCCAGTCGGGCACGGACCGGTTCGACGGAGTACTTGGGGTCGGGCGCACCCTTGGGGCGACCGAGGTGGGTGCACGCCGTCACCTTCGCCCCCCGGTCGAGCAGCCACTGCAACGTCGGCAGGGCTGCCCGGATCCGGAGGTCGTCGGTGATGCGGCCGTCGGAGAGCGGGACGTTGAAGTCCGCTCGGACCAGGACGGAGCGCCCGGCGACGTCGCCGAGGTCCTCGAGCTCGGGGACGCCGAACTTCACGGTGTCAGGACCTCACCCGTTCGCGGCGCCGACGACCAGGGCGAGGTCGACGAGGCGGTTCGAGTAGCCCGACTCGTTGTCGTACCAGGACAGGACCTTGACCATGTTGCCCATGGCCATCGTGAGGCCCGAGTCGAAGATCGAGCTGTACGGCGAGCCCACGATGTCGGAGCTGACGATCGGCTCGTCGGTGTACTGGAGGATGCCCTTCAGCGGACCGTCGGACGCGGCCGCCTTGAACGCCTCGTTCACCTGCTCCACCGTGACCTCCTGGTCGAGCAGACCGGTGAAGTCGGTGATCGAACCGGTCGGGATCGGCACCCGCAGCGACGTGCCGTCGAGCCGGCCCTTCATCGCCTCGAGCACCAGCGACGTGGCGCGGGCGGCACCGGTCGAGGTCGGAACGATGTTGACCGCCGCTGCACGGGCCCGGCGCAGGTCCTTGTGCGGGCCGTCGACCAGCATCTGGTCACCGGTGTAGGCGTGGATCGTGTTCATGAGGCCCTTCTGGACGCCGAACGCGTCGTCGAGGACCTTGATGAGGGGCACGAAGCAGTTGGTCGTGCACGAGGCGTTCGACACCACGACGTGGTTGGCCGGATCGAACGTGTCGTCGTTGACGCCGACGACGAACGTCGCGTCGACGCTCCCACCCGGGGCCGAGATGATCACGCGGGGAGCGCCACCCTCGAGGTGGGCGGCGGCCTTGTCGCGGTCGGTGAAGATGCCGGTGGACTCGATCACCACGTCCACACCGAGATCACCCCAGGGGATCTCGGCCGGGTTGCGGTGCTGGACGACCTTGAGAACGTCGCCGTCGACCTCGATGCCGCCGTCGACCTCCTTGACGTCACCCGGGTAGGTGCCGGCGACCGAGTCCCGCTTGAGCAGGTAGGCCATCTGGTCGAGCGAACCGAGGTCGTTGACTGCGACGAAGTCGATGTCGGCGCCACGGGCCTTGGCGGCCCGGAAGAAGTTGCGGCCGATCCGGCCGAAGCCGTTGATGCCCACGCGAACGGTCATCTTCTGTTTCCCCTGTGTCGTAGGTGGTCGTGTCGTAGCTGGTCGTGTTCGTCGGTCTGGTCAGCAGGTTCGCCGACGGTCGGCTGTCACAGGTCCGGGAACATGTCCCGTGACGTGACGCTGTCCCCTATGCGAGCACGCACCGCCCCGACGTGCCAATCCGCGGCTGCAGACCACGAGCGCTCAGGTCGACAGGAGACCGGACAAGGCCTCGCCGAGGAGCACCGGGTCGTGGGCCAGGCCCGAGCCTCGGGCGAGGCGGCACGCGACTGCGAACGCGACCGGCTCAGCACCGCTGATGGTCGACGGGTCGTACAGCACGACCTCCGGAACCAATGCGTGACGAGCCAGCGCCTCGACATGGGCGGCGACGTCGTAGCCCGCCGTCTCGGACACCTGCGGGTGGAGGTTGCAGACGTAGACGACCTGCGCGGACGTCGATCGCACCGCGTCGGCTATTCCGGCAACCGCCGTGGCCGCCAGGACGCTCGTGTAGAGGGAGCCCGGACCCAGGACCACCTGGTCAGCGGCGAGGATCGCGTCGACCGCCTCCGGGCACGCCGGTGCGTCGGCAGGATCGACGGCGACGACCCGCAGGTCGGCCCGCTCGCTCACCGCGACCTGACCGTGGACCGTTCCACCGGTCTCGACCCGTGCACGTAGATCGACCGCCTCGGTCGTGGTCGGGAGCACCCGGCCCACGCATCCCAGCACCCGACCGGCCTCGTCGAGTGCAGCCACCAGGTCGCCCTCGGACTCCTCGAGAGCGGCGATCAGGAGGTTCCCGAAGGCGTGGCCCTCGAGCTCGCCGGACGCGAATCGGTGCTCCATCGCCGCGACGATCGGCATCCGCGACTCGGCTAGCGCCACCAGGCACTTGCGCAGATCACCCGGCGCCGGGCGCGGTGACGCCGCCCGCAACCGGCCGGTCGACCCTCCGTCGTCCGCCACCGACACGACTGCGGTCAGGTCCGACGCGTAGCGCCGCGCCGCCGTCAGCGTCGTGGCGAGACCGTGGCCACCGCCGATCGCGACGACCGCCGCTCCACGACCGCCGGTTCGTGTCCCGTTCATCGCTCCACGTCCCTGTGACGCACGCGCGGTTCGATCCCGCGGCCGCGCAGCCAGGCGGCGACAGCCTCTGTGATGCTGACGGAACGGTGCCGACCGCCGGTGCAGCCGAACGCGATCGTCAGCAGGGCCTTGCCCTCGGCGACGTAGGCGGGCAGGAGGAAGTCGAGCAGGTCCTCTGCCCGTCGGAGGAACTCCCCGGTGAGATCGAAGGAACCGACGTAGTCCTGGACCGCGGGGTCGAGTCCGGTGAGCGGACGCAGCTCGTCCACCCAGAACGGGTTCGGCAGGAATCGGCAGTCGAACACCATGTCGACGTCGGGCGGGACGCCGTACTTGAAGCCGAACGACTGCAACGCCACCTGGGTCAGCCGCGACCCGTCGCTGTCTCCGAACAGGTCGTTCACCCTGGCACGCAGATCGTGCACGTTCAGCTCGGAGGTGTCGACGACGATGTCGGCGGTCTCCCGCACCTTCCCGAGCAGCTCGCGTTCCTGGTCGATCGCTCCCGCCACCGTCCCGGCCTGAGCGGCGAGCGGATGGCGGCGCTTCGACTCGCCGTAGCGGCGCACAAGCGTCGACGTCGACGCGTCGAGGAACACGATCCGCACGCCCGCCCCGGAACGACGCAACTCCTCGATCGCCGGCCCGATCCCGTCGAGATCGCTCCCGGTGCCGACCACCAGGGCCACCGGCGATCCCGGGTCCTGGAAGCGGGCCAGCTCCGCCACCTTGGGGATCAGCTCGACAGGGATGTTGTCGATGACGAACCAGCCGAGGTCCTCGAGCGTGTTGCCGAACTGGGTCCTTCCGGCGCCGGACACCCCGGTGATGACGACGAACTCGCTCACGTGATGAACGCTATCGCCGGGGCTCACCCTGCCGACCATCTTCACCCTCCGGCGACGCCGTGGCTACGGTTCCACCCCACAGGTGCCGTCACGGTGGTCCGTCGGGCCACCGGGCCGTCAAGGAGATCCCCGATGCGCAAGAAGTCGTTCGTCCCCCTCGTCGCCGCGCTGTTCGCGGTCGTGCTCGCCGGCGCGGGGTGCACCAGCACCGACGCCTCGAAGGACAAGGACGCCGAGGCGACCACAACGATGGCGGCACCCGCGCAGGAGACGACCTCCACGACCACGCCGCCCACCGAGACCATCACCGACGTGCTGGCCGCCACCGATGACCTGTCGCAGTTCTCCGGGCTCGTCACGATGGCCGGTCTCGACACCACCCTCACCGACGGCGGACCGTTCACGGTCATGGCCCCGACCAACGCCGCGCTGGCCGCAGTCCCTGCCGCCACCATGACGAGCCTCCAGCAGGACCCGCAGGGTGCGCTTGCGAGCGTTCTCAAGCTCCACATCGTCGAGGGCAACACCACCCTCGAAGCCCTGGCCGACCAGAACGGCAAGTGCGTCAAGACTCTCGGCGGCCAGGTCAAGGTCACCGTCGACGGCGAGACCGTCAGCTTCGGCGGGGCCACGGTCTCGAGCGCCGCTCCCCTGCCTGCCGCCAACGGTTCGATCCTGACCGTCGACACCGTGCTCACCACGCCGTCCTCCGACTGCTGAGCCTTTCCGACCGATACCGTTCGACTCTCGCCCTGCGGGCGGTAGGCCGTCAGCTCCTGACGAACCGCAGGAACGCAAGACGCGGGATCGTCGCGGCCTCGGCGTACTCCTCGGCCCGGGCCAGGAACCCGGCCGGTGGCGCCGGCTCCGTCATGTGCTCGAGCACCAGCCCGACCGAACGCGCCGCGTTCAGGTAGCGCGACAAGGGCCTGTGGAAGAACCGGATGAACACGCCTTTCTCGACCTCTTCGACGGTGTCGCCTTCGACGAGGTAGGGCCCGATCCGCCAGTACTGCTCGGGCGGGTCGAGCACCTGGTCATCGATCCATCCGCTGCCGGGCGTCTGGAGGAGCGGGTGGTTGAGCAGGAACAGGAACCGCCCGCCCTGGCGCAGCACGCGGGCTACCTCGCCGAGAGCGGCGTCCACGTCGGGGATGTGCTCGAACACCAGACAGGCGATCGCGGCATCGGCAGTCGCGTCACCGACCGGGAGGGAGAGCGCCGATCCCTGGGCGTAGGCCGGGCCTCCTGATCGCTGACGAGCGGTGGCCACCTGACGCAAGGCCGGGTCCACACCCAAGACGGTGCAACCCTGCGCCGCTGCGACACGGGAGACCTGTCCCTCGCCGCAGCCGACGTCGACGACGACGGCACATCCATCGATCGGACGGGGCAGGTGTTCGGCCACCAGGGGCAGGATCTGCTCGGTGTACTCGGGGTCGACGCCGTCGGTGAACTGGTCCTGCCACCAACGTGCGTGGTCCTCCCACGGATCGGGCCCTGCCATCGCCGGCGACCCTATGTCGGGTCGCGCTCGACAGTGGAGCCCGACGGCTTCGAACGCTCTCGAGCGTGCAGCGATTCGGCGTGAAGCGAGTCGTACACGGCCTCGGCCACCGAGTCGGGCAACCAGGTCAGGGCGCACAGCTCCACGAGCTCTGCTCGCTGGACGGCCCGCACCCCACCGAGCTCCTTGACCAGCCGCTGCTTGCGCTTCTCCCCCAGGCCGGGGATGTCGTCGAGAACCGAGCGGGTCATGCGCTTGCCGCGCAGCTCACGGTGGAACGTGATGGCGAAGCGGTGTGACTCGTCGCGTATGCGCTGCAACAGGAACAGCGCCTCGGACCCTCTCAGCACCTCGACGGGATCGGATCTTCCCGGCAGGTACACCTCTTCGAAACGCTTGGCCAGGGACGCGACAGGGATCTCTTCCGACAGGCCCAGCTCGTCGAGCACCTTGGTCGCCACGCCCAGCTGGCCCTTGCCACCGTCGACTAGAAGGAGCTGAGGCGGGTACGCGAACCTGCCGCGCTCCGCCGGCGGCTTGTCCCGGTCGGTCAGGTAGTTGGTCAGGCGGCGGGTCAGGACCTCCTCCATGGCGGCGAAGTCGTCGTTCCCGGGGACGTCACGGATCTTGAACCGGCGGTACTCGCTCTTGCGCGGCAGGCCGTCCTCCATGACCACCATCGAGCCCACGTAGTCGGTGCCCTGGAGGTGGCTCATGTCGTAGCACTCGATCCGCAGCGGGGCCTCGGGCAGGTGGAGCGCCTCTTGCAGCTCGTTGAGCGCCCTGGCACGGCTGTTGTGGTCCGAGGAGCGCTTGAGTCTGTGGCGGGTGAAGGCCTCGGTCGCGTTCTGGGTGACTGTCTGCGCCAGCTCGCGCTTCGGACCCCGCTGCGGCACCCGGATGTCGACGCGGCTCCCCCGCTGCATCGTCAACCACTCGCTGTACAGGCCGAGATCGTCGGGCAGCACAGGAACCAGGACCGACTTCGGGTAGCCGAGCGCGGGCTCGTCGCCGTAGAGCTGTTCGAGCACCGCCGCGACCGTCTCGCCGGGCGAGAGGTCCATGACCTTGTCCAACAGGAAGCCGAACCGTCCGACGACCCGGCCCTTGCGAACGTAGAAGACCTGGGCCGACGCCTCGAGCTCGTCCTCGTGGACGCCGACGACGTCTACATCCTCGCTGCGGTCTCCCACCATCTGCTGGCGTTCGATCGCCCGCCTGACAGTGGCCAGCCGGTCACGCAGTCGGGCGGCCTGCTCGAACTCGAGCGCCTCGGCGGCCTCGGCCATGTCGACCTCGAGTCGCGTCAGGACCGGCTCTGTGTCGCCGTCGAGGAACTCGAGCAGCTCCTCCACCAAGCTCTGGTAGTCCTCGGCTCCGATCTCTCCGACGCAGGGAGCGGAGCACTTCTCGATGTGGAACAGCAGGCACGGCTTCCCGAGCTTCTCGTGGCGGGAGAACTTCGCATCCGAGCATGTGCGCAGCGGGAACGTGCGCAGGAGCTCGTCGAGCGTGTCCCGGATCGCGTAGGCGTGGGCGTACGGCCCGAAGTACCGCACCCCTTTGCGACGTCGGCCCCTCATGACCACCGGACGTGGCCAGTCGTCCGACACCGTCACCGCCAGGAACGGGTAGCTCTTGTCGTCGACCAGGCGGACGTTGAATCGTGGTCGGTGCTGCTTGATGAGCGAGTACTCGAGCATCAGGGCCTCGACCTCGTTGCGGACCTGGATCCACTCCACCGAGGCCGCTGACGACACCATCTGGAAGGTCCTCGGCGGCAGGTTGGCCGGGTTCTGGAAGTAGTTCGAGAGCCGCTGACGCAGCGACTTGGCCTTGCCGACGTAGATGACCCGACCGTCGGCGTCCTTGAACTGGTAGCTGCCGGGCGTGTCGGGGATGGTGCCGGCCGGCGGTCGCTCGAGCATCGACGCCGAACCTACCCCTCGCCCCTCATCACGCGTTCCGATGACGTCTGGGCGTCACAGCGCCCGTGACTTGTCGTCAGAACCCCGAAACTCAGTTGCAGGGGCGAGGGTTGAGGAAGAACTCGCACTCCTGGAGCGCCGGTGGACCGACGTCGAAGGGATCGGTCGACACGACAGCCCGCTCCACGGGTCGCCCGTCGGGCCAGGTGCCCAAGTCGGCGAGGTCCGTGTCGCACCACTGACCGTCGAACGTGCAACGGGCAGTCGAGTCGATCGTGCGCCACGCCGACCACCGGTCCAGGTGGTCGGTGGACAGCGCGCCCAGGAACGGCAGGATCTCCAACGACACCGGACCGATGTGATCGGCGACCATCGGCGGGTCGACCGACCAGTCGGTGCGGACCATCACGTGCGTCTTCTGCTCGTCGGGAAGGTCTGCGGAGCGATACATGTCGATGCCGATCCGGGCGTCGACGAAGACGTCCTCGTCGTAGTTGACGACGGCGAGACGGGTCCGTTCGGGCAAGTCGATCGCCCCCGTCCCCACGTTGAACATGAACCATGGGGCGAACGTCACGGCCCACAGCGCCTTCGAGCCCCAGCCCCGTTCGTCGACGCGGTTCACCAACCACGGGGTCATCCCGCCGCCGAACGAGTGACCGACGACGCCGACGCGGGTCGTGTCGACCCGTCCGCTCGCCGCCACTGCCAGGTCGAAGCCCGTGTCGACGACCTCGTACTGGTGAGGCTGGTCGTACTCGACCGGCCATCCCGGGAACACGACCACGAAGCCGTTGCCCACCAGGTGGTCGATTAGACCCTGGTATCCCTCCGGGAAGGTGCCCAGATACCCGTGGGCGATCAGGATCACCGGTCGCGAGTCGTCCCCGCATGTGCCGCCCGTCCAGGGGCTGGCCGAACCGGTCGGTTCGAACAGAACGTCCGCGTGCCGCAGATCCACCGGGTTCCACAGGTCCTGACGGGAAACCCCGCACGGTCCGTCGGCGCCCGGCGTTCCGACCGGCAGCGTGCCCTTGGACGGGGGCACCGTGCAGGAGGCAGCGACCAACGCCGCCACCGCCACCATGAGCACCGTCGTCGTGCATCGCACGCGTCGGTCGGTTCGAGATCCCACCACCATCGGTTCCCCCTCGCAGGTCCACCCCCGGGACCGTCAGGATCATCCCACGTTGCGACGCCCGGGAACACCCCGACTCCCGATGGTGTTCTCCACGGGCGGATGACAAGTACGCTCATCGTGCCGGCCTGGCCTCCGGCGACATCAACCTCCGAGGCCGACAACCCCGTGGCGTGGCGACCAGGCTGCCCCCACCGGCCGTCAATCGGAGGTCCTCGGCGCCGCGCGCTCCTGCGCAGGCCACAAGGAGGTTCAACACCATGCTGCGACTCCAGGCGCCGCTTCCCGAGCGGTACACCTCGGCGACCCCCGACGAGTTGGCCGACCGCATCGCTGCGGCCAAGGACGCGTTGGGCAACCGGCTGTTCATCCTCGGCCACCACTACCAACGCGACGAGGTCATGCGCTGGGCCGACGCCCGGGGCGATTCGTTCCGTCTCTCGGTCCTGGCCAAGGAGCGTCCACAGGCCGACTACATCGTCTTCTGCGGCGTGCACTTCATGGCCGAATCGGCCGACATCCTCACCGGCGACCACCAGCAGGTCGTTCTCCCCGACCTGAACGCCGGGTGTTCGATGGCGGACATGGCCGACATCGATGCCGTCGAAGAGGCGTGGGAATCCCTCGCCGAGGTCACCGACATCGAGCGGGTCCTGCCGATCACCTACATGAACTCGGCGGCGAACCTGAAGGCCTTCGTCGGCCAGCACGGCGGATCTGTGTGCACCTCCACCAACGCCAGGGCGGTGCTCGAATGGGCCCTGAACGACGCGGACGGCCCGAAGGCGCGCCAGGTCTTGTTCTTCCCCGACCAGCACCTGGGCCGCAACACCGGCCACCAGATGGGCTTCACCGAGGCCGACATGCGTGTGTGGAACCCACGGAAGGACCTCGGCGGGTTGACCGAGGCCGAGGCCAAGGAGGCGACCTTCCTGCTCTGGAAGGGCCACTGCTCGGTCCACCAGCGGTTCACGCCGGCGAACATCGAGGCCTTCCGCGCCGAGCACCCCGATGGCGTGGTCATCACCCACCCGGAGTGCAGCTACGAGGTCTGCTCGCTCGCGGACCACGTCGGGTCGACCGACTTCATCATCCGGACCGTCGACTCGCTTCCTGCCGGCACGGTGGTCGCTGTCGGCACCGAGATCCACCTCGTGCAGCGCCTCGACGCAGAGACCGACAAGGACGTCCGCTCGCTCGATCCGCTCATCTGCCCGTGCTCCACGATGTTCCGCATCGATGACCAGCACCTTGCCTGGACGCTCGAGAACCTCGTCGAGGGCAACGTCGTGAACCGGATCACGGTCGACCCCGACACCGCCCACTGGGCGCGCGTGGCGCTGGAGCGCATGCTCTCGATCACCTGATCGAGAGCCTCCCCGAACGCGCGTCAATGCGCGGGTCTCAGGAGTTCGGGTTGGATCAGGTGCACCCGAGACGCCCAGTGCGGAACGTCGGGTCGGCCCGCAGGACCTCGTCGACGAAAGCGCGCTCGTCGAGGACGGACACCCCCGACACGATCACCCGTCCGCCCGCGGGTGAGGTCACCTCTATCCGGGTGACCTCACCCAGCGGGTCGATCCTGATCCTGGCGACTCCTCTGCCGTCCGCGTCCAGCACGACCTGCTCGCCGCCAACCCGTACCACGCTGCCCGGCTCAGCCGTGACGCCGACCTGGACGTCTAGCGCACCGGTGTCGTCGTCGAGGCGTCGCAGGAGCACTGCACCCGAGCCGTCGAAGGTGCGACCGGCGGACGTGTAGTCGACGACTCCGTCGTAGGCGACCCCGACCGGTCGAGCCACGATCCGCCCGGCGCGCGCCACCGCCGGACCCCCGTAGCGCTCCACCAACTCCCGTCGCAGACCGCTCAGGTTCCACCAGACCCAGGCAGAGTCGGCGCTGCGACCTTCGGGCGCACCGGCCACGTCAGACATCGAGGTCACCTGTTCCCGGGGACGGTCAACCAGGTGGTGGTCCTGCTGGAGCAGGACAGCGTCGAACCCCATCGCCGCGACCGCACGGGCGAGGACGTCCGAGGGCTGGCGACACCAGCTGATCTGCCAGTCGTCGGATCCGCCCCTGAAGAACCCTGAGCTGAACCTGAGGTGCGTTCCCGCCAAGGACGGAGCGAGCAGACGACCGGATCCGGGATCATCCGGGAAGCTCACGACCGGAAGCTCGAAGACGGAGCCGTCCGGTCCGACCTGCGATCTGATCGTCGCGGCCACCGAGGCGTCGACGTCGGCGGCGCTCGCCGCCAGATCCCTCGGAGGCACGACGAGCCCCTGGTCGAGCATCGCCAACGCTGCGACGGATCCTACAAGGGCGACCCGGGTCAGAGGCTCCAGCTCGCGACGCAGGACGGATCGTTGGGCGAGGACGACGAGGCCGACGATGGACGCTCCGTAGACGTAGACCGTCATGCGGCTCCAGGCGCGGATCTGGGTGAACCCGAGCTCGGCCAGCACCCATCCGAGCCCACCGGAGAGAGCGAACAGGAGTCCGACAGCAGCCACCGCGGCCAGACGGATCACGGTGAGGTCCACGCCGTCGCGCGGTCGACGCCAACGACGCGCAGCGACCCCGATCGTCCACGCGAGGCCGACCAGAGCGGCCACGCCGAACGTCGACACGATCGGGCTCGGATCCCGTCCGTCGTCGAGCCGATCGGCCAGACTCCTCAGCGGTCCGACCGGATGGTCCGCGCGGAAGTCCAGGAGATCCGCCGGCCGTAGGCCATAGCGACGGGCGTCGGCGACCGTCCGTTCGGCCGCCGTGTTCGTCGGCTGACCGTGTCGATCCAGCAGCTCCGGGGCCAACGACGCCGCCATCGTGAGCACGATCACGGCGATCACCGCGAAGGGCGCGACCAGACGCCTCGGATCCCGGCGCCGCGCTGCCGCCAGGAGCGCCACGCCGGCGAGGATCAGGACCGTGAACGTCGCGTAGTACGCGTCAGACAGCCCGACGACGACCGCCGCCGACAGCGCCGCACAGAGTGACGAGCGGCTCACCCGGGGCGACCGGCCTGAACGGTCGAGCGCCCAGAACGCCAGGAAGAATCCGAGCGCGACCGGATACGTCGCGAAGAGGAACAGGTGACCGTCGAAGACGGCACGCCCCCACGTCGGCGAGAAGGTGAGCACCAGCGACGCTGCACCTGCGACGAAGGGTCCGACGCGCATCCAACGCAGGACCGCGAACCAGACGACGGCCGTGATCACGAGCCCGAGGAGCAGGTAGAGGTTCATCGTCACGACGACGTCACCGGTCGCCGCGTCGATGCCACGGAGCATCAGGAGCTGGAGACGTTCCGAGCCGGTCGGGAACGCCGACCAGTCGACCGGCCCGGGCGCGCCGAGCGTCGGAGAGGTGCTCACACGTCCGAGATCGTCGGTGGCCTGCACCATGGCGAGGTGCTGTACGACGTCCGCCCGGTAGATGACCGGCTCGTCGAGGGGCCAGGGCCGGAAGGCGGCCAGTCCGATCATCAGAGCCAGCAGGGCGACGACCAAGAGATGCGTGGACCGGATAGATCGATCCGAGGGTTCCGCCGACGCACGACTCCCAACCACCACTCGCGAAGTTGGTTCTGCCGACTCGCTGCGCGGTCGAGCTGTCAGCGTGCCGCTCACCTCGTCCCATCGGCAGCCGGGAGCAGCGCTTTGAGCGAACGCCCGAGCCGATGACCGGCCCATCTCCAGCGGAGCGACGACGCGTCCGCGGGCCTCCCGCAACGCGGCCGTCGGATGTCAGCTGCCGAGGAGCGGCGCCAGGAACTGGCCGGTGAAGCTCTCTGGTGTCTTCGCGATCAGCTCCGGTGGACCCTCGACGATCACCTGTCCCCCGCCCACGCCTCCCTCGGGACCGAGGTCGATGACCCAGTCTGCGGTCTTGATCACGTCGAGGTTGTGCTCGATCACCAGGACGGTGTTCCCCTGGTCGACGAGGCGGGAGAGAACCGTGAGGAGCTTCCGGATGTCCTCGAAGTGCAGACCCGTGGTCGGCTCGTCCAAGAGGTAGATCGTGTGACCCGTCGATCGCTTGGCAAGCTCGGAGGCGAGCTTGACCCGCTGGGCCTCGCCGCCCGAGAGCGTGGTGGCGGGTTGGCCGAGCCGCACGTAGCCGAGTCCGACGTCGACGAGGGTCTGCATGTGCCGGGCGATCGTGGGCTGGTTGGCGAAGAACTCGAGCGCGTCCTCGCACGGCAGGTCGAGCACCTCGGAGATGTTCAGGCCCTTGAACGTGACCTCGAGCGTGTCGCGGTTGTAGCGCTTGCCCTTGCACACCTCGCACGGGACGTACACGTCGGGCAGGAAGTGCATCTCGATCTTGATCGTGCCGTCGCCTGAGCACGCCTCGCACCGTCCGCCCTTGACGTTGAAGCTGAACCGCCCCGGCATGTAGCCGCGGATCTTGGATTCGGGCGTCTGGGCGAACAGCTTGCGGATGTGGTCGAAAACGCCGGTGTAGGTCGCCGGGTTGGACCGTGGCGTCCGCCCGATCGGCGACTGGTCGATGTCGATGACCTTGTCGAGTTGTGCCATCCCCTCGATGCGTCGGTGCAGGCCTGGCGGGATCTTGGACCCGTAGACGTGCTGCATGAGGGACCGCAGGAGGATGTCGTTCACGAGCGTCGACTTGCCCGACCCTGACACCCCGGTAACAGCGACGAAGCAACCGAGGGGGACATCGACGTCGATGTCGCGCAGGTTGTGCTCACGGGCGCCCTTGATGGCCAACCACTCCTC
>CAZNQK010000075.1:0-10697 GCA_964575165.1 uncultured Aquihabitans sp.
TGGCGTGGTCCGATGCTGCACAAGGCGTTGGAGCAGTTCCTGACCGAGGTGTTCTGGGACGATCCCGATTACCTGCTCATCGACCTGCCTCCCGGGACGGGCGACGTGTCGATCTCGCTGTCCCAGTACCTGCCACGTGCCGAGCTCTACGTGGTGACCACGCCGCAGCCTGCGGCGCAGACCGTCGCTCAGCGGGCGGCGTTCATGGCCGAGAAGGTCCGTCTCGACCTCAAGGGCGTCATCGAGAACATGTCGTGGTTCACCGGCGACGATGGCAAGCGCTACGAGATCTTCGGCAGCGGCGGCGGTCAGGCTCTAGCGGATCGCGTGGATGTGCCCCTGCTCGGTCAGGTGCCGCTGGTGCCGGCCCTGCGTGAGGGCGGCGACTCCGGAGCGCCGATCACCGTGACCGATCCCGACTCCGAGGCGGCGCAGGCGTTCGCGTCGATCGCTGAGCGCATCGACGTCGAGCTGGCGCCGACCCGTCGGTTCAACCCGGCTCTCAAGATCATCTGATCTGCTTCGGCCGCCCTGCCCCCACCGCGGTTGGGCCCATGCGATGAGCGCCTCGGCCGCCTCGGCCGCCTCGGCCGTGTAGACCTCTGGTGCATGCCACCCCGCACGGGGTCGATAGGCTGGCCGTGTCCCGAGGTCGCAGCCCGGCCCGGGTCCGAACCGAGTCGGGTGGCCAGTTCGACCAGACCCGACGACCACCGATCAGGAGACCCCCACACCGTGGACGTACGCATCGGCGTGACCTACTCCCCCCGGGAGATCGACCTGGAGCTGGCGGACGACGCCGACCGCGAGGCCCTGCGCGCCCAGGTCGACGAGGCGCTCTCCGACTCCTCCAACGTCCTGTGGCTGACCGACCGGAAGGGCAACGACGTCGGCGTGCCCTCGGCGAAGATCGCCTACATCGAGATCGGCAGCACCGGGGACGGTCGGAGCTTCGGCTTCTCGACCTGAGCCCGTCGGCTCCTCTCCTGGGAACCGCATGACCCAGTCCACGATCGGCCTCCTCGACCGCAAGCTGCTCTTCGTCACCGGCAAGGGTGGCGTGGGCAAGACCTCGGTCGCCTCGGCGATCGCGATGCTCGCGGCGTCGCGTGGCAAGCGCACGCTCGTCTGCGAGGTGGACGCCAAGGGCAACCTCGCGGACTTCCTCGGTGTCGGCCCGTTGCGCTTCGAGCCCACCGAGACCCGCAAGCGGCTCTTCGCGATGTCGATGGACACCGAGGAGTCGCTCAAGGAGTACATGCGGCTCAACCTCAAGCTGCCCCTGCTGGCCCGCATGGGTCCCCTCGCTCGCACCTTCGACTTCGTCGCCCACGCGGCGCCGGGGGTCAACGAGCTTCTGACTGTCGGCAAGTTCACCTGGGAGGTCCGTGAGCGCAACTACGACCTCGTCGTCGTGGACGCATCGGCGACCGGTCACGTCGTCGGTCAGCTCGCCGCCCCCGTCGCCATCAACGACCTGGTCAAGGTCGGACTCGTCCGCTCCCAGACGGACTGGATGATCGACATCCTGACCGACCCCGACGCGACCGGGGTCGTCGTGGTGACCGTCCCCGAGGAGATGCCGGTGTCCGAGACGCTGGAGCTCATGGAGCGTCTCGGCGGCGAGACCAACATCGACGTCGCGGCCGTCGTCGTGAACCGTGTGCTCCCGGAGCTCTTCGGCCGCTCCGAGGAGGAGATATTCGAACGCCTCCGCGAACCCGACGGGGTGGCGGTCCTCGCCGAGCGCGTGGGACGGATCGCCGAAGGGGCCGACGCCGCGGCAGAGGGGAAGGGCTCCGACGATGCAGCGGCAGGGGTCGTGCCCGTGCTCGAGGGTGCCGAGCTAGCGGTCAGCCTGCGACGCAGCAGGATCCCGCACCTGGAACGGCTCCGCAGCGGTCTGCCGCCCGGAGTGCCGGTGATGTACCTGCCGTTCCTCTTCCACCGCTCACACGGTGTGCGGGCGACGTCGCGCATCGCCGAGGCCCTCGGCGAGGAGCTGGGGTTCTGATGGCCGGTCCGACGATCACCCGCGACGACCTGACGACTGTCGAGCAGCTGTGCGCCGCCAAGGAGGTGGTCGTCTCCACCGGATCCGGGGGAGTCGGCAAGACGACCACGGCGGCAGCGGTGGCTGCATCCGCTGCCACGTACCTGGGCGGCAAGGTGCTGGTTCTCACCGTGGACCCGGCCAAGCGGCTGGCCAACGCGCTCGGCCTCGAGCGCTTCGGCAACGTCGAGACACGAGTTCCCGACGATGCGTTCGCCGAGAGCGGCGTCCGACCCGAGGGTGAGCTGTGGGCGGCGATGCTCGACACCAAGCAGAGCTGGGACGACCTGGTGCGCCTGCACGCGCCCGACCCCGAGACCCGCGACGCGATCCTGGCCAACCCGCTCTACCAGAACATCACGGGCAAGTTCGTCCAGAGCCACGACTACGTCGCGATGGAGCGCCTGTACGAGATCCACAGCTCGGGGCGCTACGACCTGATCGTCGTGGACACGCCCCCGACCCGCAACGCGGTCGACTTCCTCGACGCACCCGAGCGGATGGCCGACTTCTTCTCGTCGCGACTGCTGCGATGGCTGATCACCCCGTACAGGTCCCGTCTGGTCAGCTTCGCCTCCAAACCCTTCTACTCGGTCGCGGACCGCATACTCGGAACGCAGTTCCTCGAGGACATCGCCGAGTTCTTCATGCTCTTCCAGACCATGTACGACGGCTTCGTCGACAGGGCTCGGGCGGTGACGACCCTGCTCGGCGGGCCTCAGACCACCTTCCTCGTCGTGTCGACCCTCGAGGTCGCACCCGCTCGTGAGGCCGAGTTCTTCCTCGAGCTGCTGCACGAGCGCGGCTACCACGTCGGTGCGCTGGTCCTGAACAAGGTGCTGCCCGAGCTCTTCCTCGACCGGCCGGCCACCGTCGTGGCGCGGACGCTCGCCCGTGATCCGGCCGCGGTCGCGGCCGACGTGGGCCCCGATGTGGGTCTGACGGCGGTGGATGTCGACCGATTGGCCACCGTGCTGGGCGAGGTCGGTCAGAGCTTCCTCGACTACCAGGTCGTGGCCCGCCGCGAGGCGGAGCAGCGGGCTGAGATGGCAGCCGTTCCCCGTCTCGTCACCTCGGTTCCGTACTTCGACGACGACATCCACTCACTCGGCGGCCTGCTGCGCCTCGGAGCGGAGATCTGGGACCGATGAGCGACGGGGAGGATCGGCCCGGTCAGGGTCTCTACCAGTTCCCCGGTCCACCGCTGCGCGGCGATCTCGCGGCCGCCAAGGAGATCGACGTCGACGACGATACGACCTTCACCGCCGAACAGGTGGTCCTGGTCGTCCCGCCCGTCGAGGCCGATGCCTCCCGCCATCTCAAGCGACTGGTGGCGGGCTGGGGGATGCTCGCCGACTTCGCCTTCGCGGACCTGTTGCTCTACGTCGCTCTTCCGGGTCACGACGCGGAGCTCAACCGTTTCCTGGTCGTGAACCAGATCCGCCCCAACACCGGCCAGACGCTGTTCGTGGACGACGTCGTCGGGCGGGCGATGAGCTCCACGCAGCGTCCCCTGATCGCACAGGCGATGACCTCGGGCGAGATCGTCGAGGACATCGTCGACAGCACGTGGCTCGGAGAGCGCATCCGGGTCACCGCCATCCCTGTCCGCTTCGAGGGGCGGGTGGTCGCGGTCCTGGCCCGGGAGGCCTCGCTGGAAGGCGCCCGAGACGTGAGCGATCTGGCCAGCGTGTACCTGGCGGTCTTCCGTCGGCTCGGCCGGATGGTGGCCGACGGTGTGTTCCCCTTCGCCGACGAGGAGGTGATCGCCACCGGCGGTCCCCGTGTCGGTGACGGCGTCGTCGTGCTCGACGAGCTGGGAAGGATCGCCTTCGCTTCACCGAACGCCGTGTCGGCGCTGCGGCGTCTGGGTGTTCAGCGTCGTCTTACGGGTGAGCACCTCAGCGAGCTGGGGGCGGAGACCGCAGCGACGTACAGGGCGTTCTTCAACGGTCGTCCGACCGTCGAGGAGGTCCAGCGCGACGACGTGAGCGTGGTGCTGCGGTGCATCCCGCTGATCGCCGACGGTCGGGTCGACGGAGCGGTGGTGCTGCTGCGGGACGTGTCGGAGATGCGTGTCCGGGACCGGGCGCTGGTCTCCAAGGACGCGACGATCAAGGAGATCCACCACCGGGTCAAGAACAACCTCCAGACGATCTCGTCGCTCCTACGACTCCAGGGCCGCCGACTCACCGAGCCGTCGGCCAAGGCGGCGATCGAGGAGTCGGTTCGCCGCATCCGTTCCATCGCTCTCGTCCACGAGACCCTGTCGAGGTTGGACAGCGACGACGTCGACTTCAACGAGGTGGTGCGACCGCTGGTGCGGATGGTCGAGGAGGGTCTGACCTCTCCGGAGGTGCCGGTGGAGTTCGTGATCGAAGGCGGAGCCGGCAGCCTCCCGTCACCCGAGGCCACCTCCCTCGCCGTCGTCACCACCGAGCTGCTCCAGAACGTGGTCGACCACGCGTTCCCACCCGGGACGCTGGCACCGGGGGAGCGTGGCCGCATCCGGATCATCATGTCCAACGACTCGGTCCTGATGCGCCTCGCCGTCATCGACGACGGCGCCGGGATCCCTCCGGACTTCGATCCGCAGACGTCGGACAGCCTCGGCATGACGATCGTGCGGGGTCTGGTCGACGAGCTAGGGGGGTCGATGGAGTTCGGCCCGGTCCATCCGGGGACCCGCCGTCCGGGGAGCCGTGTGCAGTTGGTCCTCCCGGTGGTGAGCCGGGTCGAGGCGGACGCGCAACGGCCTCCCCCGGGGGGAGGCCGTTCGGTCGGGCTCTGATCCGGATGCGGTCGTCGTCCGGGGTGGCGCCGCGGACCTCTGCCAGGACGGCGAGTTCAGCGCTTCGCCACGGTCAGGACGCTGCGGCCGCTGCCTGTTGGCGCTGGCGGGCAACCCAGGCACGGCGGAGCTTGCGACGCTCCTCCTCGGAGGTGCCGCCCCAGACGCCTGAGTCCTGGTTGGTGCTCAGAGCGAACTCGAGGCACGGGGACTTGGCGTCACAGGTGTCGCACACGGCCTTGGCGGCTGCGATCTGCTCGAGCGCCGGGCCCGTCGTGCCGACCGGGAAGAACAGCGCAGGGTCGGTGTCGCTGCATGCCGACGCGGAGCGCCAGTCGTCGGTCGCCAGGTTCAGGCTGCGGCTCGAGGTGAGTGCCACGGGTGTCCTCCGTACCAGTCGGTGTGGTGTTGTGCTGGGTGTGTTCCGTTGCGGTCGTCGGACGGCGCTGTGCCGTCGACGCGTGCCGGAGGTCATCCGGCGTATGGGTCACACGGAGACCGGTTTCCCGCCGTTCCGGCTGTCGGGTGCATGATGGACGCCGTTCCTGACCCGATGTCGCCCGGGGGAACTCCGGTCGACGATGGTCCGTTGCGGCGCCCGTCCGCGCCGTTCGAGCCAGCGGTCGGGTCCTTGTGAATCCGTGAACAAGCTCGAACCTACCGTTGACCACTCTCGGTGTAAAGGAAAAGTTTCGGGAAGATGTCCTCCACGCAGCGCCCACTCGTCATCGCACACAGGGGAGCATCGGTCGATGCGCCGGAGAACACACGGTCTGCGTTCGTGCAGGCGGCCGAGCAGGGAGCCGACTGGGTCGAGCTCGACGTTCGTCTGGCGGCCGACCGCTCACTGATCGTCAACCACGATGCGTGGTATCGGGATGGGCGAACGGTCTGGTCGACGCCGCGCGCAGAGGCACCCGAGGCAACGATCGACCTCTCCGAGGCGATGCGGGTCTGTCGAGGGGAGGCCAGCACGGTCATGGGGGTCAACGTCGAGATCAAGAACAGCCCCGGGGACCTGGCCGACGCTCCGTACGGCTTGGACGTGGTCGACTCGGTCCTGGAGGTGATCGAGCCATACGTCTCCGACGATCCCACCAGCGTGCTGGTGTCGAGCTTCGACATGGCGACGATCGACCGCGTGAAGGAGCTCGACGCCGAGATCCTCACCGGCTACCTGGTGTTCGACCTCAACGCCCAACCCGATGCGCTCGAGCACACCGCGGAACGAGGTCACGACGCGTTCCACCCATGGGGTCCGTTCGTGACCGAGCAGATGATCGCCCGGTGTCGGGAGCGTGAGCTGATCCTCAACACCTGGACCATCGACGAGGCGCCCCGCTGGGCCGAGCTCGCCGACTGGGGAGTCGACGGCATCGTCACCAACCTTCCGGGCCGCCTGGTGCAGGCCATGGCGGGGACCGGGTCGACCTGAGCCCCGATATCACCTCGATGTCGGATCGATGACCCGGAGCGCGTCGCTCACGCGGTCGATGGCGATGATCCTCGCGTCGCCCATGTGGTCGCCGTCGATCTGGTAGGGCAGCGGATCCTCGTCATCGCCGGCCCCGCGCGAGCGGACGGTGATCGAGTCGAGGTCGCTGGACACCCGGATGGACGGACCAGCGCGCACACCCCGCCCGGTCGCCGCTGCCGCCAGTGCCCGGAGGAGCACCGGAGCGGTCAACGTCGCGAGCGTCGTCGCCGCCAACCCTCCGTGTCGGTCGGCCGACGGCGCCACACGCAGCGGGAGCGGACCCACGTAGGTGTAGGGGTCGCTGTTCTGCACCAG
Organism: uncultured Aquihabitans sp.; assembly: GCA_964575165.1. Lineage (GTDB taxonomy): Bacteria > Actinomycetota > Acidimicrobiia > Acidimicrobiales > Microtrichaceae > Dermatobacter. Next base: position 6,637 of record CAZNQK010000075.1, read on the forward strand.
CGTGAAGCACCCGGAAACGTGCTCGTCGCCCGAGGATGCCACCAGCCTCGGACGCCGTCGGTCCCCGTAGCCGACGAAGGTGCGCAGACCGGCCCAGGTGTAGAGCGCGACCGTCGCCCGACGTTCGAGTCTGCGATGCCGCTCGACCTCGGCGACAAGAGACGCGTCCCACCCGATGCCGAGGTGGCAGACGAACACTCGGGGGTCCCGGTCGTCGGCCTGGACCCGTCCCACCCCGATGCGCTGGGACCGGCCTGCGCTCAGGGCGTCGCTCACCGACCCGGCAGCATCGAGAATCCGACGGGGGAGCCCGATGCTGCGAGCGAAGACGTTGGTGGATCCGCCAGGGAGGGGAGCGAGAACCACCTCGCTGCCGACGATGCCGTTCGCTGCTTCGTTGAGAGTCCCGTCACCTCCGAGCACGATGATCCCGCTGGAACCCGAGTCGGCCGAGGCCCGAGCGATCCGCGCCGCATCGCCGCGTTCGGACGTCTCCGCGACCGTGACCTCGTGGCGCCGACCGAGGACGTGGAGCACCTCGCCGACCCTACGGGGCGTCACCGCCGTCGCGGTGGGGTTGACGATCAGCATCACCCGCATCCCCCGCAGTCTCGCCCACGGCCTGTGATCGCACCTGCTCCGGTCGTCCTGCTCCGGCCGTCGGGGAGCGGCACGGCCGGGCGATCGTTCCCGGTGAGGCGCAGGATTTTGTGACGGTCGTCGGAGCCGGGGCAGACTTCGACGCATGAACGTCGTCGTTTGCGTGAAGCAGATCCCCGACCCGGCCGAACCGGGTGCGCTGGATCCCGAGACCAAGACCCTGAAGCGGGACGGGAAGCTGATCCTGGACGAGTCCGACAGCTACGGCGTCGAGATGGCGCTCCAGCTGGTGGACACGGCCGGAGGCGGCGAGGTCACCCTCGTCTCCATGGCGCCCAACAGCGAGGTCGGTGGGCTCCGCACCGCGCTCGCCATGGGGGCGGCCAAGGCCGTCCTCGTCTCCGACGACGCACTCAAGGGCACCGACGCCCTCGGCACCGCGAAGGTCCTGGCCAAGGCCATCGGTCGGGCCGGCGACGCCGATCTGATCCTGACGGCCACCGAGTCCTCCGACGGCTACACCGGCGTCGTGCCCGAGCAGATCGCCGAGCTCCTCGGACTGCCGTCGGTCACGTTCGCCAAGTCGATCGCCATCGACGGCGGAACCGCCAAGGTGCAGCGCCAGACCGAGGCCGGCTACGACGACGTCGAGTGCCCGCTGCCCGCCGTGGTCTCCGTGACCGCCGGTGTGGTCGAGCCCCGGTACCCCTCGTTCAAGGGGATCATGGCCGCGAAGTCCAAGCCGGTCGACGAGGTCAGCGTGTCCGACCTCGGCCTCGACGCCTCCCAGGTCGGCTGGGCCGGCGGGGGTCAGGAGATCGTCGACGTCGCCCAGGCCGAGGCCCGTGCGGCCGGCACCGTCGTCGAGGACGACGGCGAGGGCTTCCAGAAGATCGTCGACCTGCTCGCCGAGCTCAAGGTCATCTGAGCCGACCGGCTCCCGGGTACGAGAACGAACGAGCGAACGAGAGAGACGAGAAACCATGGCTCTGTCCAAGATCTGGGTGTTCGGCGAGGCCGCTGACGGCAACGTGTCTGGCACCACCCTCGAGCTGCTGGCCAAGGCCCGCGAGCTCGCCGACACCGTCGAGGTCGTGACGACCTCCGGCGCCGACCTCGCCGGCCCCGCCGGCGCCAACGGCGCCACCAAGGTGCTCAACGTCGGAGGCACCGACGGCAAGCTGGCCGGTGTTCCGGTGGCCGCCGCCATCGCCGCCGCTGTCGAGGCCGGCAACGGCCCCGACGCCATCCTCATCGCCACCAGCTACGACGGCCGCGACGTCGCCGGTCGGCTGTCGGCCAAGCTCGACGCCCCGGTCATCACCAACGTGACCGACATAGCGGAGCGCGACGGCAAGCTCGTCGGCGTCGAGCCGATCTTCGGTGGCACGACCGACGTCTCGACCGCCTTCACCGGCGACAAGGTCAAGATCTTCCTGGTGCGGCCCAAGTCCTTCGCCGCCGAGGAGACCGGCGGCGGTGCCGCTGCTGTCGAGGAGCTGTCGGTCCCCGACACCGGCGCCGCCGGCGCCGCGGTCGTGACCAACCGCTTCGTCGAGGAGCAGACCGGTCCGTCGCTCGACGACGCCGACATCGTCGTCTCCGGTGGCCGTGGCCTGGGCGAGCAGGACAAGTTCGAGATGATCGAGTCGCTCGCCAAGCTGCTCGGCGGTGCTCCGGGCGCCTCCCGCGCTATCGTCGACGCCGGTTGGGTGCCGTACTCCTACCAGGTGGGTCAGACCGGCAAGGTCGTGAAGCCCAACGTGTACATCGCCGCCGGCATCTCCGGTGCGACGCAGCACCTGGTCGGCATGAAGGGCTCCAAGAACATCATCGCCATCAACAAGGACGCCGAGGCCCCGATCTTCTCGGTGGCCGACCTCGGCATCGTCGGTGACGTGCACAAGGTCCTGCCCAAGCTGATCGAGGCGCTCCAGAGCCGGTGACAGGCTCGGCGGAGACGCCAGAACCGTTGCCCGAGGGCCCCCGCGAGGGGGCCCTCGGCACGTCCGCTCACGGTCTCGCCGACCAACCCTCCGCCGCTCCGGCCCGCACCGCCACCACATGGAGCAACTGGGCTGGGAACCAGTCCTGTCGGGCAGAGGTGCTCCGTCCGACGTCCGAACCCGAGATGTGCCGGATCGTCGAGGCCGCAGCGGCCCAGCGCCGCACCGTTCGGGTCGTGGGGGCCGGCCACAGCTTCTCGGACCTGGCACTCAGCGACGCAGTGCTCGTCGACCTGTCGGGCTACGACCGGATCCTGGCCGTCGATCGGGAGGCGGCCACCGTGACGGTGCAGGCGGGAGCCCGACTGCACGACCTGTCCGAACTGCTCTGGACCCGGGGACTCGCCTTCACGAACCTGGGTGACATCGACGCACAGACCGTCGCCGGGGCGACCCAGACCGCGACCCACGGGACGGGGCTGCGCTTCGGCAACATCTCCAGTGCGATCGTGGCCATGCGTGTCATCGACGGCACCGGTGCGCTCCACGAGCTCGACGCGTCGCACGGGTCAGAGGTCTTCGCCGCGGCCCGTGCCGGCTTGGGGGCGCTCGGACTCGTCTCGACCGTGACCCTGCGACTGTCGCCCTCGTACCACCTCCACGCTGTGCACGAACCTCGTCGGGTCGACGAGGTGCTGGAGCGCTTCGGCGAGATGGTGCGCGCCAACGACCACTTCGAGTTCTTCTGGGTGCCGGGAACGGGTTGGGCGATCACCAAGCGGTACCGACGCAACCACGACGCGCCATCGCCGCGATCCGCTCGCGACCGCTGGATGCAGGACGAGCTTCTCGACAACGTGGCGTTCGGTCTGGCCAACCGGGTCGGTCGGTGGCGTCCGCTCGTCGGGCGGGAGATCGCCAAGCGGATCCCGTCGCCGGGTCGGGTCGAGTTCAACGACCGCTCATACCGGGTGTTCGTCTCGCCCAGGCGGGTGCGCTTCGTCGAGATGGAGTACGCGGTCCCGCTCGAGGCGACGGTCGAGGCGGTGCAGCGCGTCAGGGTGCTGGTCGGCTCGCTGGAGTACCCCGTGTCGTTCCCGGTCGAGGTGCGGACCAGCGCTGCGGACGACATCACGCTGTCCACCGCGGCGGGTCGTGACACCGGCTGGATCGCGGTCCACATGTACCGGGGTGTGCCCTACGAGGAGTACTTCCACGGCGTCGAGGCGATCATGCGCGACCTCGGCGGGCGACCCCACTGGGGCAAGCTCCACTGGCGGAGAGCGGCGGACCTGGCGCCGGCGTATCCGGGCTGGGACGACTTCCAGGAGCAACGGGTCAGGATGGACCCTCTCGGCGTGTTCCAGAACGCAGCGCTCGACCGCGTGCTCGGCCCGCTGGGCGGCTGAGCCGATCGCGGTTCAGAACGGACCAGTACCCGCGCTTTGGCGGTGGTTTTCGTCGCTCAGCGACGAAAACCACCGCCAAAGCTCGGGGTGGAGGGGTGGGGTGAGG
>CAZNQK010000075.1:10707-14714 GCA_964575165.1 uncultured Aquihabitans sp.
GTACCCCCCCCCCCCCCCCCCCGCGTTTGGGCGGTGGTTTCCGCCGCACCCCCCCTAAACCCCCCGCCAGCGCGCGGGTTGGAGGGTGGGGGTGAGGGTTGGGGTGTGGGTTGGGGTGGGACCCGGTCGGTGGCGTCGAGCGCCCAGGCCAGGCCGTCGAGTGGGTCCTCGACAGCCAGGCGGCACACCCATCCGGGCGTCGCGTCGCCGACGCGTCCGCCGGGCTCCCACACCCACCACCGCAGCTCCTCGGCTGCCGGTCCGGGATCGACCGGCCAGTCGTCCTCCTGGGCCGTGAGCGTCGCCAGCACCCACCACGCCTCGAAACGGCCGGTCGCGGCACCCCGACGACGCCCCATGGCTCCGCCGGACGCTGCAGCCCATGCGAGCAGCGCGACAGCGTCGGCCAGCGAGACCTGCACCCACCGGGCCGACGGCTCCGTCCCCTGCTGTGTGAGCACACGCGTGACAGCGTCGGCCGCTGTGCCCGCGACACCGACGGAGTGGATCGATCCCTCGGATGCGCTGCGCCAGTGGCGGACCGCATCGGCGAGGGCGCGGGTCCCGTCGACTGTCTCGTCGGATGCGTCCGGACCCGCATCACCCAGTTCGGAGGACGAGGGTGGACCAACTACCTTCGGCCGAGGCAGGTCGGGTCCGGGGAACCTCGCCTCTCCGTCGGGGCGGTACTCGGCCAGCGCGTAGCCCGGTTCCCAGCTCAACAGGTGCCCTGGAAGGTCGCCGGTGACGTCGTCGTCGACCGACTCTCCGCGGAGCACCCGCTCCAAGGCGACCTGTGTCCTGGCCGGCCCGGGCGGGAGGTGGTCGGCGAGCTCCCGGAACGTGTGTGACTGAGCGACGACCTCGGTGAGCGGACCTGGCGCCAGGTAGCCGTCCTCGACGACCGACGCCGCCCAGGGTGCCGGAGCTTCGAGCGCCAGTCGGTACTCGGCGAAGGTGGCTGCCGGCCACAGCTGGTGCCCCCGCTCCGTCGCCACACGCGACCGGTTCCGGAGGATCAACATGCCGTCCCAGTCGCATCGGTCGCACAGCCGGTCGACCTCCCGGAGCAGCTCGTCCAGATCGCCTGTGGTCACCCATCGGTCGAGGTCCGGGTCGTCACGAGGCTCGAGGTCGTGCGTCGTCATGGGTCAGAGCTCGATCAGACCAACGGCCACGGGACGCGTCGCCCGGTCGGGTCGTGCGGGAAGCGCCCCGAGGCGAGGACTGCGCCCGCTCGGTCACGGAGGGCCTCACGTTCATCGCGGTCCAGGAGCTCATCGATCTCGGCGGGGAGTCCGTCTCCGAGCAGATCGTCGAGAGCGCGGAGCACGTCGTCGGGCACATCCTCACCGGCGAAGTCCCAGATGACCGTTCGCACCTTGAACTCGGAGTGGAACGACAACCCGTTGTCGATGGCCCACAGCCGTCCGTCCTCGTCGAGAAGGCAGTGGCCGCTCTTGCGGTCCGCGGAGTTGATCACCAGATCGAAAGCGCACAGACGGCGGAGCGACGGTCGCAGAGCCTCGTCGGTGTGGATCGTGAAGTAGTGCTCGGCGAAGAGCGCCGGGACGAACGCCTGGAGCGATCCGACCCCGAGGGGAGCGTCCTCGCGTCGGACGGTCGGCGGAACCAGGTCGAACCCGAGCCTGTCCGACAGCAGGGATGCCGCCACCTCACGTCGCCAGAGGCCGCACGGGAAGTCCCAGAGCGGACGTTCGCCACGCTCGGGCTTGTACACGGCGGGCAGGTGGTCGTCGCCGTCGAGGACCCGGACGAGGAACGTGCCGTTGCTCGACCAGGGCATCGCCCCGAGCACCTCGATCGAACCGGACCGGAGCAGGTCGTGGACGCCGTCGTCGCCGGGAGCGACGGTGGCTTCGTACACGAATGGTGTCGCCCCCTCGGACGTCATGTCGACCCCGTCGGTCCGGAGTCGCCCCGGCCGCAGGAGTGATCCGGGTCGGTGGGGTGATCCGGGTCGGAGTCGCGAAGGTGCACGAGCCGTTCAGTTCCAGCGAGGACAGCTGTGCGTGCTCGGTCCCATCGGACGTCCGCAGAGCGGACAGGGGCGTCGTCCCGCACGGACGAGATCCATCGCTGCGTCGGCGAAGGCGATCGCCTGTCCGGGTTGCAGGGCGAACTGGGCCGAGGCGACATCGGGATCGTCCAGCGGATCAGGGTCCACGGTGTCGAGCTCGTCCGTCCCGTCGTCGAGGTCGTCGTCGACGTACTCATCGGACCCGTCGTCGATCTCCAGCTCCTCGGCGGTCACGAAGATCAGTCCGTTCTCCTCGTCGATGCCGACCGACAGCGCCCCGACCACCCACTCGGCAGTCACAGGTTCGACCAGGCCCGGAGCTGCCTGCGCCGGCTCGGTCGCCCCCATCGACTGCGCGAGCTGACCGAGGTACTGGCCGAGCATCCCGACCTGCTCCTTCTCGAGTCGAAGCGACACGATCTCATCGCCCGATCGGGCCTGGATGTAGAAGATCCGTGAGCCGGGCTCGCCGACCGTCCCGGCGACGAAGGCGTCGAGCCGGTGGAACAGGAACGACCGCCCGGTCATGACGGTGCCAGCTCTCGCAGGTCGTCACCTGTGGAGTTGACGGCGAGCACGATCGGCCCGTCCCGGGTGAAGAGCAGGGGCGTGATCGAGCACGGCGACACGACGATCCTCTGGAACAGGTCGAGGTGCACGCCGGCCGCCATCGCCACAGCAGCCTTGATCGGATCGGCATGTGAGACAGCCACGACCGTCTCGCCCGGATGAGCGGAGACGAGCCGTTCGAGCTCGTTCCAGATGCGGTGCTGCATGTCGGGGAACGACTCGCCCCCGGGGAAGCGGAACGTGGACGGATTCATCTGGACGTGTCGCCACTCCTGCCGTCTCCGCAATGCCGAGAGCTTCCGTCCGGTCCAGTCGCCGAAGTCGCACTCCACGAGTCCTCTGGCCGTGCGGGTCCGACACCCGGTCGCCCGGGCGATGGGCGCAGCGGTCTCCCGGGTCCGCTCCAGCGGGGAGGCATAGACCGCGCCGATCGTCAACGCTCCGATGCGTCGGGCGGCATGCTCGGCCTGGGCGTGGCCGGCGTCGGAGAGGTGCAGGCCCGGTGCACGCCCGGGAAGGACGCTGCCGGTCGTCGAGGTCCGACCGTGGCGGACGAGCAGCACGGTCGTCGGCGTCCCGGCTTGTGATGCTGCTGGACTCGGAGGGGACGAGCGGGTGGCCATCTGACCGGATCCTATGCTCGGAGCGTGGATCCGCTGCAGGCACTCGATGCGCAGATCATCGAGTGCCGACGGTGCCCGAGGCTCGTGGAGTGGCGTGAGCGGGTGGCGCGCGAGAAGCGCGCTGCCTTCCGTGACCAGGACTACTGGGGGCGACCGGTTCCCGGCTTCGGCGACCCGTCGGCACGACTGCTGATCATCGGTCTCGCCCCTGCGGCACACGGGGCGAATCGCACCGGTCGGATGTTCACCGGTGACCGCTCGGGCGACTTCCTCTTCGCGTCGCTGCACCGACTCGGTTATGCGAACCAGCCGACGGCGACCTCGCTCGACGACGGACTCGAGCTCACCGACGTGTTCATCACGGCGCCGGTCAAGTGCGCTCCGCCGGCGAACAAGCCGACCATCTCCGAGCGCGACAACTGCCGGTCGTGGATCGACGCCGAGGTCGAGCTCCTGTCGAAGGTCCGGGTGGTGGTCTCGCTGGGTGGGTTCGGATTCGCGGAGGCGCTCCGGATCTTCGGTGACGGGGAGAGGCGGTCCCGTCCCAAGTTCGGCCACGGTGTCGAGGTCGAGCTGCCCCGTGGCCGGACCCTGCTGGGCTGCTACCACGTCAGCCAGCAGAACACGTTCACCGGACGGCTCACAGAGGAGATGCTCGACGTCGTGTTCGAGCGGGCGGGGGACCTGAGCGACCGCCCTCGTTGAGCCCACATCAGACCGCTTTGTTCCCGTTTCGTGGCCGAAATCGGCCACGAAACGGGAACAAAGCAGGC
>CAZNQK010000076.1:0-4804 GCA_964575165.1 uncultured Aquihabitans sp.
ACCAGTACGCGTTCATCTTCTTCCAGCTCCCGCACGGGCTCATCGCCGTATCGCTGATGACGGCCATCCTCCCCGAGCTCGCCGAGGCCGCTGTCGACCGGGACGAGCGCGCCTACATCGCCCGCTTCCGCGAAGGCACGAGCCTGATGCTCACGTTCCTGCTGCCAGCGGCGATCGGCCTGCTGTTCATAGGCGAGCCGCTGATCCGGATCTTCCTGCAACGGGGAAGCTTCACCGCCGAGGACACCACCCGCACCTACCAGATGCTCCTCGGGTTCGCGATCGGGCTGCCGGCGTTCTCGATGTACCTCTACTGCGTCAGGGCGTTCTTCGCCCGGCGCGACACCCGCACCCCGTTCTTCCTCAACGTCGTCCAGAACGCGCTCAACGTGGCGCTCGTCATCCCGTTCACCCGGATGTGGGGTGCCGTCGGGCTCGCCGTCGCCTACTCGGTGTCGTACTGGTTCATAGCCATCGTCACCCTCGCCGTGCTGAACCGCCGGGTGCCGCACCTGCTCACGGTCCGGGCCGCGTGGCCGCTGTTGCGCTCGGTCGGCGTCGGGGTCGCCGTGTTCTTCGCCCTGGCGGTCACGGCTGTGGTGCTCGGCGATCAGGTCGGGCCCGTGGTCCGGCTGGTCGTCGAGGTGACCGTCGCCGTTGCGGTGTTCGTGCCCGTGACGTTCATGTTGAAGCCGAGCGGGTTCGAACCCGCGATCGACCGGCTGCGCCAGGGCGCCCGGCGCCGCGGCCGCTCGATGTCCGGCTGAGGTCGCGTTCTCCCGGGGCACACCGGCTCTGCCGCGCTCCGCCCTAGGCTGCATCGCATGTGGAAAGCGATGAAGCGTTGGTGGGCCTACCTCGGCGCGAAGGTCAACAGCGTCTTCAACGAGAAGGCCGACCCCAAGGTCCAGCTGGAGCAGGCCATCACCGAGGCGCACGAGCAGCACCGTCGGCTCAAGGAGCAGGCGGCGAACGTGATCGCCAACCAGAAGCAGAACGAAATGCGTCTCGATGCGGCGCTCACCGAGCTCGAGAAGCTCAACCGCAACGCGCAGCAGGCGGTGCTGATGGCCGACGAGGCCACGCGCAGCGGTGACACGGCGAAGGCCACAGAGTTCACCTCCGCGGCCGAGGCGTTCGCCAACCAGCTGATCGCCAAGGAGAAGGAGGTCGAGGACCTCAAGACGATGTCGCTCAACGCCACACAGGCGGCCGAGCAGGCTAAGAACGCCGTGGCGCAGAACTCCCGGGTGCTCCAGCAGAAGCTGGCCGAGAAGCAGAAGCTGCTGGGCCAGCTCGACCAGGCCAAGATGCAGGAGCAGATGAACAAGGCGATGGCCTCGTTGTCGGAGCAGGTCGGCGAGGACGTGCCGACGCTCGACGAGGTGCGGGAGAAGATCGAGACCCGCTACGCCAAGGCCAAGGGCATGGCCGAGCTCCAGGACATGTCTGTCGAGTCGAAGATGCTCGAGGTCGAACAGGCGTCGATCAACGTCGAGGCGCAGGCCCGGCTGTCGGAGATCCGCTCGAAGCTCGGCATCTCCGACCCGGCGGCGGCGACCACTCCGGCGGCGTCCGAGCCGGCTGCCACACCCGAGCCCGCCACACCCGAGCCCGCTGCACCGGCCACCGAGGAACCCGCCCCGGGCACCTGACGCCCTCACCCGAAGCCACTCACCTCGTTCTGTTGTGCAGAACGAGATGGATCCATCTCGTTCTGCACAACAGAACGCGATGTGGGCAGCGCCCGGTCCGGGCGCCTGACACCGCTGGGTCCGCAGCCGGGGAGCACCCCGCGGTCATCCACGTGGATGACCTCGCCGGACCCGTCGGCCAGGTCCGCTGACCTCCGCCCGAGGATCGCTCCCAGCATCGACGAGTCGACACGGGCCAGGCCTTTCGCGATCACGGTCCCGTCGGGCCCGATGACCTCTACCGCCTCATCCGTGTCGAACGAACCGACCACGCCCGTCACGCCTGCGGCCAGGAGCGACCGTCCTCCCCCGCCGATTGCCCTGACCGCACCGGCGTCGATCTCGATCCGGCCTCCGGCGGGCACCGCGAACGCGATCCACAGCTTGCGAGCCGTGAGGCGCTTCGACCGGGGCTGGACGACGGTTCCGACCCCGGACGTCCCGGCGATGGCGTCCGCGATCACCCCGGCGCGACCCGCCGATGCGATGACGGCCCGGACCCCCGACCACGACGCCATCTTGGCTGCGGCCAGCTTCGACGCCATGCCACCCGATCCCCTCTCGGAGCCGGCCCCACCGGCGAGCTGCTCCAGCTCGTGGTCGACCTCGGCGATCTCCTCGATGAGCGAGGCCGCTGCCTCGAAACGAGGATCGGCGTCCATGAGGCCCGGGGCATCGGTGAGCAGCAGGAGCAGGTCGGCTCCGAGGAGCTGGGCGACGAGCGCCGCGATCCTGTCGTTGTCGCCGAAGCGGATCTCGTCGTCCGCTATGGCGTCGTTCTCGTTGATCACCGGCACGACGCCGAGCTCCAGCAGCCGCTCCAGCGTGGAACGGGCGTGCAGGTACTGAGCCCGGACCATGAAGTCGAGCGGGGCCAGCAGAACCTGACCGGCGACGATCCCATGCTCCCCGAGGCGCAGGCCCCAGGTCTGCATCAGGTGCGCCTGCCCGACGGCCGACACCGCCTGCAACGTCCGAGCGTCGCGGGGCCGGTCCTCTGCGTCGATCCCGAGCGCCGGGAGGCCCGCAGCTACGGCTCCGGACGACACGAGGACCACGTCGTGGCCGGCCGAACGGGCAGCGAAGACCTCGCCGGCCACCTTGGCGACGGCGTCGACGTCGATCGACCCGCTGCGGTCGGTGAGGCTGGAGGTGCCGAGCTTGACGACCACCCTCACGCTCCCTCCTCCTCTTCGAAGGTGGGTGCCGGTGCCTCGTCGAAGGGCTGGACGTCCATGTCTGTGTCGGACTCGAAGTCGAAGCTGAGCCCGCCGATGTGGACGACGTCGCCGTTGCGGGCCCCCGCCCGACCGAGAGCCCGGTCGACGCCGAGGCGGTCGAGCCGCTCACGGGCGACGTCGAGCGCCTCGGGGTTGGTGAGGTCGTTCAGGTTCACGGCACGGATCGCCTCGCGGCCGTTGACCTGGAAGCTCCCGTCGTCGCGGCGGGTGATGCTGATGCCCTCGACCGCGGGTCTGAGCGTCACGAACCCCTCGGGAGCCACGGCTTCCTCCCGGGACGCCTCGACCTGGGCACGCATCGCACCTACGACCTGCGCGATGCCCTCTCCGGTCACCGCCGAGACGACGAGTCCGTCGAACGCTGCAACCGCCTCGGGTTCGGCCAGGTCGGCGCGGGTGCCGATGCGCACCCGTCGGCGCTCGAGGAGGTCGGGTCGGTAGTCGCCGAGCTCGCCGAGGAGGATCGCCTCCTGGTCTGCCGGTGATGCGGGCGCGAACGGCGAGAGGTCGATGAGGACCGCCAGGACCGACGCCCTTTCAATGTGGCGCAGGAACCGGTGCCCGAGCCCCTTGCCCTCGGCTGCTCCCTCGATGAGGCCGGGGATGTCGGCGACGACCATCTCGAAGGCGTCGTCGGTGCGGACCACCCCGAGGTTCGGTTCGAGGGTGGTGAACGGATAGTCGGCGATCTTGGGCCGCGCCGCGGAGATGCGGCTGATGAGCGTCGACTTCCCGACGTTGGGGAACCCGACGAGCGCGACGTCGGCCATCAGCTTGAGCTCGAGGCGGATCCACCGCTCGTCTCCGACCTCGCCCTGCTCGGCGAAGCCGGGTGCCCGGCGCTTGTTGGACAGGAACCGGGCGTTGCCCTTGCCGCCCTGGCCGCCGGCGGCTGCGAGCCAGCGGTCACCGTCGCCGACGAGGTCTGCGACGGGCACGCCTTCCCAGTCGATGATCTGGGTTCCGATCGGGACGGGGACGATCAGGTCCTCGCCCTTGGCTCCGTGGCGCTTGGCGCCCTTGCCGTGTGTGCCGCTGCGGGCCTTGCGGTGGGGGTGGTCGCGGAAGGCCAGTAGCGACGCCGTGTTGTGGTCCGCCATGAGCCACACGTCTCCCCCGCTGCCGCCATCGCCGCCGTCGGGTCCTCCCTTGGGGGTGTGCGCCTCGCGCCGGAACGACACGCAGCCCGCACCGCCGTCACCGCCCTTCACGTTGAGGGAGCACTCGTCCACGAAGTTCGACACGGCCCCCCAGCCTACGGCCCCCCACCAACCCTGCATTCTGACGATTGTTCGTGTTGCTGGACGACATCAAACGGGATGGGAACGCGATTGGTCGGTGTCGTACGAACGAACGCCGACGCCGATCCACAGATCACCCGCCACCTGCACGGCCCTGTCAAGGTCGACCCGAGATGGAGCCATGTTCCGAGCCTCAACGGTCACGGCCCCCGAGAAGCGCGGCCATGACGTTCCCGCGGGAACGCTCGCCTCGAAAACGTTCCCGCGGGAACGTATTCGCTGTGCGTGAGCCGGCCGCAATGGAGCCCCGGCCCTCGGGCCGGGCGGAGACCTCTCGTCAGAGAGCATGGCGGAACTGAGCGAACGTCGCCTGGTGCGAGCGTTGCCGTCGAGCAGCAACGATGATCTCGATCGTGAGGACGCCCGCTACTCCGCCGAGATCGCCTTCGATGAACCGATCCGGCTCGACGGCCCGCTGCGCCTCGGCGCTCAGTCGCACTTCGGACTCGGTCTGTTCAGACCGGTCGTTCGAACACCCGGGAACTCGACTCCACCAGTCGAAATACGATCGGGTCCGTGCCCACCTACGAACACGCCGGTTTCACGTTCGACTACGACGACAGCCACA
>CAZNQK010000076.1:4904-14525 GCA_964575165.1 uncultured Aquihabitans sp.
TCCGTGCCCACCTACGAACACGCCGGTTTCACGTTCGACTACGACGACAGCCACAGCACCGACAGCCACAGCACCGACAGCGGGTTCGGTGGCGCCGAGAGCGAGACGGTCGTCCTCCTGCACGGCTTCCCGCAGTCCCGTCGGAGTTGGAACCGCGTCACTCCCCTGCTCGTCGACGCCGGATACCGGGTCCTCGCCCTGGATCAGCGCGGCTACAGCCCCGGCGCCCGGCCGCGGCGTCGGAGGGACTACACGATCGAACTGCTGACCGGCGATGTGCTTGCCCTGGCCGATGCGGTCGGGGTCGATCGGTTCCACGTCGTCGGCCACGACTGGGGAGGGGCGGTGGCCTGGTCCCTGGGTGCGAACCACTCCAACCGGGTGGCGACCATGACGTCGCTGGCAACACCGCACCCCAAGGCGATGCTCTCGGCCATGACCTCGAGCAACCAGGCGCTCATGTCCTGGTACATGGTGGCGTTCCAGGTGCCCGGTGTCCCCGAGTGGATGGTGACGAACGGACTCGCCTCGGGGCGGTTCGTCGAGACCCTCGTCGAGTCAGGCCTCCCCGCGACGGAAGCCGCCGCGAACGTCGAGATGCTGCGCAACGGCGCGGCGCGGGGAGCGTTCAACTGGTACCGGGCGCTCCCGTTCAACAAGCCCTCGGCGGTCGGCGACGTGAGCGTGCCGACCCTCTACGTCTACGGCGACGACGACCTGGCCCTCGGGGTCCGTGCAGCCGAGCTCACCGCCGACCACGTCAGCGGTGAGTACCGCTACGAGCGGCTCCGGGGCGCCGACCACTGGCTGCCCGAGACCTCATCGGACGAGGTCTCGACGCTGGTGATCGAACTGCTGGAGAAGCACCCGATCTGACCGGGGCCGGCCGCCAAGCCTGCCGCACCGACCGTCAGGCCTCACGCACCACTCGGGCCGGTGAGCCGACGGCGACGCAGCCGTCCGGCAGGTCGTCGCACACCACGGAGTTGGCCCCGACGGTCACGTGCTCACCGATCGTCACCCCCGGAAGCACCACCACACCGGTGCCGAGCCACGAGCCGGAGCCGATCCGAACCGGACGAGCGGGCTCCATGCGCAGCCCGATCGGCACCGACGGGTCCGACGGGTCGTGGCCGGCATCGGTTAAGAACACGCCGGGACCGATCCAGACGTCGTCGCCGATCTCGACGCTGCGATGGGCCACGACGTACAGGCCGGGAGCCGCCCACACCCGTGAGCCGATGCGCAGGAGCGGCCCGTCCTCGGGGGTCCACGGACCCTCGGGGACTGCGGCGAGGCTGACGCCGGAACCGATCAGGGTGTCGTTGCCGATCGAGATCCCGGGAGCACCGACTATGTCGGACACGGGCTGGCGGACAAACGTCCCGGACCCGAACGCTGCGAAACCGAGGCGGTTCGCGTCGCCCGGCCCCAGGTTGGCCCAGCGCAGCACCTCCCGCCCGAGATCCACGGCGATCGTCGCCGCTCCGTGGAGGACGGCGTAGGAGACCCGGTCGGTCACGGACCGCAGCTGCGACACGACTGGGATCGCCATCCCCATCGTCTAGCGCGACGGCACCCGAGGTGCGATCCGGTCGGTAGTGTCACAGCGCCCGAACCGCCGTTCAGAGGGGGGACCATGCCCACGCCGTTCGCCGACTCCACCACGCTCTGGGAGCTCGTGGAGCGCCGCGCCGACGCCACGCCCGACGCCACGCTGCTCATCGACGATGCGGGCCGCAAGCTCTCCTGCGGCGAGTTCCGCGACCGGGCGCTCAGGGCCGCCGCCGGCTTCCACGCCCTCGGCGTCGGTCACGGCACCCGGGTGACCTGGGAGCTGCCGAACCGCTTCGAGACGATCGTCGCCAGCTTCGCCCTGGCCCGGCTCGGAGCGGTGCAGAACCCCGTACTGCACTTCTACCGGCACAAGGAGGTCGGCTACGCGATCAGGGCGACCGAGGCCGAGCTCGTGCTGGTGCCCGGCACCTGGGCCGGCTTCGACTTCACCGCCATGGTGGACGAGCTGACGGCCGACATGACCACGAAGCCGACCGTCATAGACGTGTTCGCCGACCTGCCCGACGGCGAACCGGCGACCCTCGACGGAGTGACCGCCCCGGCCGACGGCGACGAGGTCCGCTGGGTGTACTTCACGTCCGGCACCACTTCTGACCCGAAGGGCGTCCGCCACAGCGACCGCACGCTCATCACCGGAGCCAACGGCCTGGCCGTGGCGCTCGACATGAGCCCCGACGACGTCGGCTCGATCGCCTTCCCGTTCAGCCACATCGCGGGCCCCGACTACTTCGGCACCATGCTGCTCGCCGGGTTCCCGGCGATCCTCTTCGAGGCGTTCAACCCCGCGACAGCCATCCCGGTGCTGGCGGAGCACGGAGCGACGATGGTCGGCGGCGGCACGGCCTTCTATCAGATGTACCTGACCGAGCAGCGCAAGGACCCGGCGACGCCGATCATCCCGTCGCTGCGCAAGATGTCCGGCGGCGGAGCCCCCATGCCCCCCGAGATCTTCGAAGAGGTCAAGCGGGAGTTCGGCGTCAAGATCTGCCACGGCTACGGGATGACCGAGTGCCCGATGATCTGCGAGGGCTCGCCGCACGACGACGACGAGCAGCTCGCCAACACCGTCGGCAAGCCGGTCGAGGGCCTCGATCTGCGCATCGTCACCGAGGACGGCACCGTCGCCGGGCCGGGCACCGACGGTGAGGTTCGCCTCAAGGGACCGATGGTGTTCAAGGGCTACACCGACGCCTCCGCCACTGCCGAGGCGTTCGACGACGACGGCTGGTTCCGCACCGGCGACCTCGGACATGTCCGCCCCGACGGCCACGTCGTGCTCACCGGGCGACTCAAGGACGTGATCATCCGCAAGGGCGAGAACATCTCGGCCAAGGAGATCGAGGACCTGCTCTACACCCACCCCAAGGTCGGCGACGTCGCTGTCATCGGCCTGCCCGACCGCGAGCGCGGAGAGAGGGTGTGCGCCGTGGTCGAGCGCGTTCCCGGAGCCGACCCCTCCGACGACCTGACGTTCGACGAGATGGTGGCAACGCTCACCGAGGCCAAGCTGATGAAGCAGAAGTTCCCCGAGCAGATGGTCGTCGTCGACGCCCTGCCCCGCAACGAGACGCTGCGCAAGGTCCTCAAGTACAAGCTGCGCGAGGAGTACGCCCAGGTCCCATGGCCCTGATCCCGACCCGGCCGGGCGCCTCGGTGTGTTCGGTCGGTGCCGCTCAGTCGGTGCCGCTCGACCACTGCTCGACGCCGCGGGACACCGCTGCGGCCATCTTCGCCCTCGATTCGGGCGACGCCATGGCGGCCAGGTCCGACGAGTTCTTCATGTTGCCGAACTCGATGATGATCGCCGGGACCTCTGCCCTGTTCAGGGTCCCGAGGTCAGGCCGGGCGATGAGTCCGTTGCGGCCTACGTAGTTCGATGGTGGGAATCCAGCGGCCACGAGCTCGTCGCGGACTGCGGTGGCGAGTTGAGCAGAGGCCGCTGCCGTCTGCGCCGTGACCGCCGAACCGGTTGACGGCGAGATGATGTGGAACCCGTTGCTTGCCGGGGCGGCACCGTCGGCGTGCAGTGAGACCAGCGCACGGGCCCCGTTCCTCGCTGCGGTCTGGCCCCGGACGTCGACGCAGGGACCCCAGCCGTCGTTGTCCTGACGCGTGAGCACGACGGTGGCCCCCCACGCCGAGAGGTCCTTCCGGAGCGGGGCGGCGAGCAGCCAGGTGAACTCGGGCTCGCTCAACCCGTCACCCGCTGTGCCGGTGGTGTTGCAGGCCTTCTGGAACCCTCCGGCGTCCACCATCCGGTTGATCTCGCTGGTGTGACGGAAGTTGGCTCCGTTGTGCCCGGGGTCGACGACGATGACGGATCCACGAGCTCGAGACGGAGGCGTGGAGGAGGCAGCCGGATCCGCCGGTGCGGGAACCGGCGCAACGGTTGCGGTCGTCGACGTTCCCTCGGACGGGACCGATGTGCTGCTCGACGCGGTGCCCTCGGTTCTCGAGGTGCTGGAGGGCGGTGACTCGGAGTGCCTCGAGTCGCTGTCGTCGCCGTCGGCACAGGAGATGAGCACCAGCGCCCCGACCAGGAAGGCGACGCCGGCCAAGACGACCGTCGACGGGCCAGTGCGACGGGGCCGACCGGACCCGTCTCGGCGCCGGGACACTCCGGTCGATGCAGACCCTTCCACCGCGGCGACGCTACCCGTGGCAACCGACCATCAGCGTGGACCTCACCCACACCGGATGCAGCGGAGCGTCGCCCGTCAGACGAGTCGATGTCACACCCTGGTCGTAGTCTCGGTCCCGTGCCCAGCCCCTCCACCCCCGCCGACTCGACCACCGCCGACGCGGGTCTCGCAGTCGATCCGGATCGGGCCGAGGCCTGGGCGTCGACGATGGCAGGCCATCGCCGGCGGACACGTGGGATCGTCGACATCGATGCGGTGCGCCACGCCCACGACTCCCGGCCTGCCCAGTTCGGCCCGAACGTCGATCTGCTCGGACGAGAACGACGCGAGGCCCACGAGGACTCGGACCTGACCCGAGGAGCGACCCGAGCCTCGGGTGCGGGCGATCGAGCGACCGCCGAGGAGCCGGACGCATGGCGGACCTGCTTCGAGCGCGACCGCGACCGCATCCTGCACGGCACGGCGTTCCGTCGTCTCGCCGGCAAGACGCAGGTCTTCGTGTTCCCCGACGACCACCAACGGACCCGCATGACCCACGCGTTGGAGGTGTCCCAGGTCGCCGCTGCGATCAGCAGAGCGGTCGGCCTCAACATCGCCCTCACCGAGGCGATCGCCCTTGGCCACGACTGCGGCCATGGACCTGGCGGTCACGCGTCCGAAGACGCCTTCGCACCCTACGTCGACGGCGGCTACGACCACGCCGTGTGGGGTGCGGACGTCGTGCTCGAACCGTTGAACCTGTGCGCCGAGACCCTCGACGGCATACGCAACCACTCGTGGTCCAGACCGGCTCCCCGCACGCCCGAGGGCGAGGTGGTCTCGTGGGCGGATCGCATCGCCTACGTCTGCCACGACTTCGAGGATGCCGTGCACGCCGGCATCGTCACCTCGGACATGCTCCCCACCGTCGTCCTCGAGCGATGCGGAGCACGCCACAGCCAGCAGCTCGGCACCTTCATAGGGGCCGTGATCCAGGGAGTCGCCCTCACAGGGGAGGTCTGCATGACCGAACCGTTCGCCGAAGCGCTGGGGGAGTTCCGTCGCTTCAACTACGAGCACATCTACATGCGCCCGGCATCGGTCGATCAGTCGCACGCGGTGATCAGGGTGCTTCGTGCGCTCGTCGAGCACCACGCGGACCGTCCCAACTCGATCCCCCGCCCCGAAGTGCTACAGGGCCTCGAGCCCGGGAGCCCCCGGGCCTTCCGTCAGGCCGTCACCTACGTCGGGGGGATGACCGACCGGTTCGCCTTCGATCAGGCCCGGACGCTTCTCGGTTGGCACAGCGCCGACCTCCCAGTCGGCGTCGGTTGAGTCGGCGACCCATGCCGACGCCGACCCACGTCGCCTTCCTCCGGGCGGTCAACGTCGGAGGTCGCACCGCCCGCAAGGAACAGCTCATCGCCGCAGCGCTGTCAACCGGGGCGACCGACGGTCCGCTCTCGCCCGCAGCTCGCATCGATCGCTGAGGGAGACCCGTTCGACGGAACGGTCGACCTCGACTCCGGGACCTACAACGCGGGCTTCCTGCGCTGCCCGCTGTCGGTCGAGGTCGTCGCCGTGCTCGTCGCACTCTCGTCCGACGTCGATCGCCTCGCCTCGTCCGGATGCGAGGTGCACTGGCACACCGCCGGGAAGATGTCCGACTCGCCCCTCTTCGAGCACCACGACCGGGTCCGAACGCGTCACGGCCCGCCCCGGAAGGAGCGGGCCGTGAGCAGAAACGGAAGCTGCCGTTCAGTCGGCGATCGGCACCACGTTGACGAGCTTGCGGTTCCGGCGGGAGCCGAACTTGACAGTACCGTCGGCGAGGGCGAACAGCGTGTCGTCACCACCGATGCCGACGTTCTCACCGGGGTGGATGCGTGTTCCGCGCTGGCGGACGATGATCGAGCCGGCGGTGACCACGCCGCCGTCGTACACCTTCACGCCCAGGCGCTGTGCGTTGGAATCACGGCCGTTCCGTGTGGAGCCGCCGCCCTTGGTCTTCGACATCTGAGTTACGTCCTCTTGTTGCGTGCGTTGCTGGCCTGATCGGCCGGTCGGCCGGCAGTTCAGACGGCGCCGTCAGCCGGCGGTGATGCCGGTGATCTCGATCGTGTGGTAGCTCTGGCGGTGACCCCAGCGCTTCCGCTCGTTCGCCTTGTTCTTGTAGGTGAAGGCGTTGATCTTGGGGCCCTTGGCATCGCCGACCACCCGGGCCGACACCGACGCGCCGGACAGCTGGTCGGGGGTGGCGAGCACGGTGTCGCCGTCGACCACCATCACGGGCTGGAGCTGGACCTCGTCACCCGAGTCGGCCAAGCGCTCGACCGAGAGCCGCTGGCCCTCCTCTACGCGATACTGCTTGCCACCGGTCTTCACGACTGCATACATACGGCTCGCCAGCTTAGGGCAACAAGCGGTGGGGGGTGTAGCCGGCCTCAGGCCAGGAGCTCGTCGGGCACCGTCAGGCCACGGCCGTCGCAGTGGTCGCAGCGGTGGGCGACGGATTCGAGGAGCCCCTCGCCGATGCGCTTGCGGGTCATCTCGACCAGACCGAGCTCGGAGATGTTGAACACCTGGGTCCGGGTCTTGTCCCGCGAGAGCGCATCGCGGAAGGCCTTGACGACCTTGTCGCGGTTCTCCTTGATCTCCATGTCGACGAAGTCGATGACGATGATCCCCCCGATGTCGCGGAGGCGCAGCTGCCGGGCGATCTCGTCGGCGGCCTCGAGGTTGTTGCGGAAGACCGTCTCCTCGAGGCTGGACGACCCGACGTTGCGTCCCGTGTTCACGTCGATGACCGTGAGCGCCTCGGTGTGCTCGATGATCAGGGATCCACCCGACGGCAGCCAGACCTTGCGGTCGAGCGCCTTCACCAACTGCTCGCTGACGTGGTACCGCTCGAACATCGGCAGCGGCTCCGTCGACGGGTCGAAGTACTCGATCCGCTCGGCAAGTGCCGGAGCGACAGCGGCCGCGTAGTCCCGCATGTCCTCGTAGAGCGCCTTGTCGTCGATCAGGACGCTCCGGTACTCGGCGTTGAACTCCTCACGGATGACCCGTACGGCCATCTCGGGCTCCCGGTAGATCAGGCCCGGCCGTTGCTGCTCGGCAGCGAGCGCCGAGATCTGGTCCCACTGCTTGACCAGTCGGGCGATGTCCCGTTCGATCTCGTCCGCGGTGATCTTCTCGGCAGCGGTGCGGACGATGAGTCCGTGCTCGGCGGGCTTCACCCGGTCGAGGATCTTGCGGAGCCTCTTGCGCTCGTCGTCGGGGAGGCGCTTCGAGATCCCGTAGGTCTTGGAGTTGGGGACCAGGACCACGAACCGCCCCGGCAGCGACACCTCCTGGGTGAGTCGCGCCCCCTTGTGGGCGATCGGGTTCTTGGTGACCTGGCAGAGGATGAGCTGACGGGCCTTCAGGACGTCCTCGATCCGCGGCCTGTCGCCACTCGCGGACTCGATGTCGTCCGGGTCGTACTGGACGTCACTTCGGTACAGGACGGCGTTCTTCGGGGTTGCGATGTCGATGAACGCCGCCTCCATCCCGGGCAGCACGTTCTCGACCCGGCCCACGTAGATGTTGCCGTGGATCTGCGCCACGTCGTCGGCCGGGCGGCTGACATAGTGCTCGACCAGCGAACGTCCCTCGAGGATGGCGATGTGGGTCGCCTCCGGCGTCACGTGGACGTTCATCTGGTAGCGGCCGATCGCGCGGCCCTTGCGCTGGCGTCCACGCCGGCGCTCGAGCGTCTCGTCATCCAGCTCGATCGGGGCGGCGTCCGCTATGACCGCCTGAACGGGAGTCGGCTGGTTGCTGCGGTCACCACCGCGACCGCCCTGGCCCTTCTGACCCTGACCCTTCTGACCCTGACCCTTCTGACCCTGACCCTTCTGACCCTGGCCCTTCTGACCCTGGCTCCGCTGCTGACCCTCACCCTGCTGCTGACCCTGGCCCTCCTGCTGACCCTGGCCCTGCTGGACCTGACCGCCTCCGCCTCCACCGCGACGACGGCGGCGACGACGACTGCTGCGGGACTGACCGGCACCGGGTTCACCGGGCTCTCCGGTCCTGCGCTGTTCACCCTGCGCGCCACTTCCGCCACTTCCCTTGCCGGACTTCTGCGTAGATCCAGGCTTGGTAGATCCAGGCTGGGTCGAGCCAGGCTGGGTCGAGCCAGGAAGGACAGGGGCCGGGCGGGTGTCGCCGATCTTGGGTTTGGCGGGCGGCGCCGGGGGCGCCCCAGCCGAAGGCTCAGCAGTGGAAGGCTTCGTGGCGGAAGGCGCTGCGGGCGCCTCTGCGGGAGCAGGTGAGCCGGCCGACGCGGCGGCGGAGTCGCCGCCGGTGGGCCCGGAGTTGTGTTCGGTGTCCGACATGGGACGTTCCCTTCATGACGCACGCACCGATGCGTGCGGGGACGGCGCGGCGAGCTCGATCGGCTCGCGACGTTCGCCGTCGCTCTGGATCCATTGATGCGTCCGGATCACCCCGGCAGGCTGCTCATCGAGTGACATGACGTCGAGCAGCTCGGAGGGTCGGACGCTACGAGGTTTGGTTCCCAGCTCGACGATGAGCCGGGATCCCTGGTGGTCGCGCTCCACGTCCATCGACAGGAGCAGTGGCCGCAGGTCCTCGCGCACCTGCTTGCCCTTGCGGACCAGTTCGACCGGGAGCTCATCTGCTTCGAGCAACCGGTTCGCGCACGCCGTCAACTCGTCGATCGACGAGTCGAGCAGGCTGAACTCCCACGTGCTGGAGGTGACCGCGTCCTGCAGCGACGGGGTTCCCGGTTCCAGCGTCCGTGATGCCGTCACCTCGATGCCTGGAGGCACATGGGGTTGGAGCAGCCCTGCGACGGCCTCTGCCTCGGGCAGGTCTTCAGCGGCTCCGTCGAAGTCGACGTCGAGGTACTCGGCGTAGGACTCGTATCCGGTCGACAGTGCCAGGCCGAAGTGCAGCTTGGCCCGCGGCGAGAACCCCTGGCTGTACGCGACCGGCAGGCCGGCGCGACGGACCGCACGCTCGACGACCCGCGCCATGTCGCGGTGCGACAGGAAGCGGACCTTGCCGACCTTCGCGTAGCGGATGCGCACCTCCATCAGGCGCTCCCCCGCTCCGACGGGTCCCCACCGACGGCGACGCCCGCCGGAACAGCACCCTCTGGATGAGAGCCCTGCGCACGGGCACCCAACGTCACTGGCACCGCCCCGGCCGACAGGTCCTGGCCGGTCCCCTGACTCCCTCCCGCCGGCGGCGTGGCCGAGGCCACCACGTGCTCGATGCCGTAACCGGTGCACGCCCCGCAGTCGTAGCAGGGGGTCCAGCGGCAGTCGGGCAGGCCGACCTGGGCCAGGGCGTCCTGCCAGTCCTGCCAGAGGAAGTCCTTGTGTAGCCCGGCCGAGAGGTGGTCCCACGG
>CAZNQK010000077.1:0-14316 GCA_964575165.1 uncultured Aquihabitans sp.
CGGTCACGGGGCGGGACGCTAGGCGGACGACGAAGGCCCAGGTCGCTGACCTGGGCCTTCGGTGATCCTCGAGCTCGGGGGGGAGGACTCGAACCCCCAATAACTGGACCAGAACCAGTTGTGTTGCCGATTACACCACCCCCGAAAGGTGGCACGCTCCAGAGAGCGCCGGGACAACTTAGCCGAGCTGTTGCGTCGCCGCGAATCCGGTTGGAGTGCGCCGCTGACCGACGTCACACGTTGTGGATGGTCTTCGCCGGATCACCGGACCATGGGCCGGACTACGTTGGCTGGAGCGGACCTCAGGAGGTGCCCCGATGAGCGACCCGGTGGTGTCGGACGACCAAGTCGACCTGGACTGGTCCGGTCTCGAGATTCTCTCCTACGACGAGTGTCGGCGGCTGCTGTCAACCGAGGCGGTGGGACGCATCGCATACGTCGCCAACGGCTCGCCGGTGGTCCTGCCGATCAACTTCACGCTGCACGGCGGTTCGATCGTGTTCCGCAGCGGGCGAGGAGCGAAGCTCGAGTCGGCCGTCATGCACGAGCCGGTGTGCGTCGAGATCGACTCGTGGAACGTGGTCGAGCACACGGGATGGAGCGTGCTCGCCAAGGGGATCGCCGAGCACGTCGTGGACGGAGCCGAGCTGGAGGAGCTCGACCGGCTCCCGGTGCGGCCCTGGTCGCGTCCAGACCTGCGTCACGAGTGGATCCGGGTCGTGATCGAGGACTTGAGCGGCCGTCGCATCCATCAGGAGTGATCGCGGGCCCCTCCCCTCCATGGCAGCTCTGTTCCCGTTCTGTGGCCGGAATCGGCCACAGAACGGGAACAGAGCAGGCCTGGGTGGGGCAGTGGGCTATAGGCCGGCTCGTTCCATGAGGGAGTCGCCGTTGTACGCCGTCTCGGCGTGCTCGGACACGTCGAGCCCGGTCACCTCGGCCTCCTCGGAGACCCGGATGCCGATCGTGTACTTGAGCGCCAACAGGATCAGTGCCGTGATAACGCCCGACCAGATGATCGTGACGCCGTTGGCGAGCGCCTGTTCTCCTAGCAGGGTGAATCCGCCGCCGTAGAAGAGACCGCTCATGTGCTCGGCGCCGAAGTACTTCGCATCGGCGAACAGTCCGATCAGCAACGAGCCGACGAGGCCGCCGACGAAGTGCACGCCGACGACGTCGAGGGCGTCGTCGAAACCGGCCTTGAACTTGACGCGCACGGCGAAGCAGCAGATGACCCCGGCAGCGAGGCCGATCCAGATCGACGACATCGTCGACACGTAGCCGCACGCCGGCGTGATGGCCACCAGACCGGCGACGATGCCCGAGGCGGCACCCAGGTTGGTGAAGTGGCCATCCCGGATCCGCTCGACGATGCACCAGGCGAGCCCTGCCGCAGCGGCGGCGATGAAGGTGTTCATGAACGCCTGCACCGCGGTGCCATCGGCGTTGACCGACGAGCCGGCGTTGAAGCCGAACCAGCCGAACCACAGGATCCCGGTGCCGATCATCACGAGCGGCATCGAGTGCGGCGGGTGGCCTTCGCTCGGCCAGCCCTTGCGCTTGCCGAGGATGAGAACGGCGACGAGCGCGGCGATGCCGGCGTTGACGTGGATCGCAGTGCCGCCGGCGAAGTCGAGAGAGCCCCGCACGCCGAGCCAGCCGCCGTAGACCCACTTGAACACCGGTGCGAACACCAGGAGCATCCATGCGGGAGCGAAGATCGCCCAGGCGGCGAACTTCATCCGATCGGCGATCGCCCCGGAGATCAGAGCGGGCGTGATCACCGCGAACATCCCCAGGAACGCAACGAGGAGCAGCTCATTCGCTCCGGCCTGGCTGTTCAGGTTCAGGTTGCCGAGGAAGGCGGCGTCGAATCCGCCGAACCATCCAGCGTCGAAGTTGCCGCCGGCGATCGAATAGCCCAGCACGACCCATGCGATCGGGATGCTGAGCATGCACCAGAAGTTCATCATCAGCATGTTCAGCACGTTCCGACTCCGGTCCATGCCTCCGTAGAAGAAGGCGAGACCCGGGGTCATGAACAGCACCAGCGCCGCCGAGACGAGCAACCAGCCGTCAGCGGTGAGTTTCTCTGCCATTGGCCCTTCCGTTCGTGGTGGGGGATGCGTGCGGAACGGAGCACGCAGTCGTCGGACGACGACGTGGTGCACTCTGATCGGGTCGTGTTTCGCCCGTGTTTCTCACCGGAGGCGAGGACGTGAAGGGTGCGATGGCAGGCGCTCGCGTCCGGCCAGGCGCGAGGCTGGGTCCATGTGCAGGAACATCACCACGCTCAGGGGTCTCGAGCCGGTGGCCACCGCTGAGGAGATCGAGGCCGCGGCCCGTCAGTACGTCCGCAAGGTCAGTGGTGTGCAGTCCACGTCAGCCACGACCGAAGCGGCGTTCGAGCTGGCCGTCGAGAAGGTCGCTGCCGCGACAGCGGAGCTGATCGACCTGCTGCCTCCCCGCAAGGTCCCACCGAAGATCGAACCGCCTCTTCGGCGCATCGCCCGGCACCCCGCCTGACGTCGGACGTCGGTCTCCCGGGAACGGTGGTGGTGGGGCTTCAGTGCTTGAGGCCCGGGTGGCGACTCGCCAGGACAGGCACGAGAAGCTGCTTGGGCACCAGGCCGGTCAGCGCGGCAGCGGCACGGTTGGCCGTGCCGGGGATCACCACGGGCCGACCGGCCGCCATGGCGTCGACCCCAGCTCGTGCCACCGCGTCGGCCGACTCCCACATGAACGACGGGAGGCTCGCCTCGGCGTCGGCCTGGGTGATCCCCGCAACAGCGCCGAAACCGGTCTCGACGGGGCCGGGGCAGAGGGCCGTCGCCGTCACGCCGGTGCCCCGCAGCTCTCCGCCGAGCGCCCGCGTGTAGGACAGGACGAACGCCTTGCACGCCGCGTAGCCCGCTTGACCGGGAATCGGTTGGAAGGCAGCTGTCGATGCGACGTTCAGCACGGCGCCGCTGCGTCGCTCGACCATGCCCGGGAGGAACCGGCTGCACAGGTCAGCGAGCGCCACCACGTCGACCTCGATCATGTTGAGCTCAGCGTCGACGTCGCTGCGATGCACCGGACCCATGGTCGACAGGCCGGCGTTGTTGACGAGGACGCTGACTACGTTGCCCTGCTCGGCGATCCTCGCCGGGAGCTCGGCCCGGGCCGACCGGTCCGAGAGGTCGGTGGGGAGGACGTCGGCCCGCACGCCGGTCGCGGCGAGCTCCTCGGCCAACTCCTCCAGCGGGCCAGCGGACCTGGCCACCAGGGTGACGTTCTGGCCGCGCCGGGCCAGATCCCGGGCCAGTTCGACGCCGATGCCGGAGGAGGCTCCGGTGACGAGGGCGGTCAGATCCGGTCCGGGCGAGGGAAGAGCCATGACCGGACGCTACTTCCGATGACGGGCTCCGATCGGCGCCAGGTCCTGGTCGTCGCCTCCTGCGCAAGGGGCGGTGTGCGAGGAGGTCTGCCGCACGGGGCAGTCGCCGGATCGTGCCGATAGCGTGCCGGACCCATGGTGGATCGAGGCGTCAAGGGTCATCCGGATCCGACCGTCCTGGTGGTCGATGCCATCAGGCCCGAACCTTCGACGGTGGCGGCCGCCGCTGCCGCTCTGGAGGCCGGACGACTCGTCGCCTTCCCCACCGAGACCGTCTACGGGCTCGGTGCCTCCATCGCGAGGCCGGATGCGGTGCGACGGATCTTCACCGTCAAGGGCCGGCCGGTGACCGACCCGCTGATCGTCCACGTGGCCGACCTGGAAGGGGTTCGGGGCGTCGTGTCCGTGGTGCCGGAACACGCCAGGGCGGTCGCCGAGGCGTTCTGGCCCGGCCCGATCACGCTCGTCCTCCCGAAGATCCCCGAGGTGGGCGAAGAGGTGACCGCCGGTGGACCATCGGTCGCTGTCCGGGTCCCGGCGCACCCCGTCGCCGAGGCGCTGCTACGCGCCGTGGGGACCGGTGTCGCCGCCCCGTCTGCCAACCGGTTCGGTCGGATCAGCCCGACCGATGCTTCGCACGTGATCGACGACCTCGGCGACCGCCTGGACCCGGGAGACGTCGTCCTCGATGCCGGCCCGACCCCGCTCGGGATCGAGTCGACCGTGCTCGACCTGACAGCCGACAGGCCCGTCGTGCTGCGTCACGGAGGCGTTCCGGTCGAGGATCTGGAGGCTCTTCTGGGACCGATCGACGCGCCCGAACGACAGGTGGTCGACGAGGGAGCTGCGGCCAGCGCACCCGGTTCGCTCCTGCGTCACTACTCGCCGCTACGTCCCCTCGCTCTGCTCGAAGGCGATGAGACCCTGGCGGGCGATCTCAGTGACGCGCTGGCCGATCGTGGGATCCGGGTAGTCGTGGTGGACCTGCCCGCCTCGTCCGACAGGGCGGCCGCCGAGCTCTACCGACGGCTGCGGACAGCGGATGCCGGCGACGCCCAGCTCCTCCTGGCCGTGGCGCGGAGTCCGACCGGACTCGGCCGCGGGGTGAACGACCGCCTGTTCCGTGCCGCTCACGGCCGGGTGGTGCTCGACGCCAGGGTCGAGACCGTGGACCGACTGGTCGCAATGGTGCGAGGATGAGCGCCGTCGGTCCGACCAACCGGTGCGTGGGGGTGCCGCGCCGCACCCCGGAGGGCAGCATGCGACAACGAACAGGGGATGGCCGCGCGTGGGCGCGGCGCCGTCGCGTCACAACCCTGGCTCTCCTTCCGGCCACCCTCCTCGTCGTGCTCAGCGCATGTTCACCCTCGGGGCGGAGCGAGCCCTTTGCTGCTCCTGACGGCTACCCGGAGCAGGCTCCTGACGGCTACCCCTCCCCGCAGGTCATGGCGGAGATGCCGCTGGTCGACGGTGCCACAGCGACGGCTCCACAGACGTTCGAGCCCGCCGAGGCACTCCCTCCGGTCACCTCGACTCCGGTCACCCCGACTCCGGTCACCCCGACTCCGGTCGCAGCCGCGGCCACGACGGAGACCCAGGCCGTCGCCCCGCCCGACTCGCGGGCGGTGCAGCGTCTCGGTGACGAGTCGAAGGTCGATGTGGCCTCCCTCGCCCTCGCCCGCATCCGCCTGGACTGGCGAGCCGCTCTGCCGGGTTGGCAGCTGCGCTTCCTCCCCGCTCGTGCCGGCGTCCGCGGTGCAACCTATCCGGACCGCAGGGTGATCGAGATCTACGTCCGCTCGGGTGACACCGACGCGGGGCTCGCTCACGTCATCGCCCACGAGCTCGGACACGCCGTCGACGTGAGTCGACTCGACGCGGCTGACCGTGCCGCTTGGAAGTCGGCGAGGGGCATCGACGTCCGTGCCTCGTGGTTCCCCGCGGGCTCGGCGACACCCGATTTCGCCACGCCTGCGGGCGACTGGGCCGAGAGCTTCGCCCGCTGGCAGACCGACGTGGGCTGGTTCTCGAAGGTGGGGCCACCCCCGGACGCCTCCCAGACGGTGTTGATCGCTCAGTTGGCCGGGCTGGCCTGAGGGCCGAGAAGGGTACATTTGTACGCTCAGCGCATCGGCGATCGACGAGTGGACGAGCCGGACAACGTGGGGCACAGGTGACGGAACAGAGCACGGCGGCCCCAGGGATGGACACGACGCCAGCACAGCGGAGCTCCCTGGTGAGGGGCCTGGTCAAGGCGTGCCGACCCAAGCAGTGGGCGAAGAACGTCCTCGTGTTCGTCGCACCGGCCGCCGCGGGGGTGCTCGACCAGCCGTACTACCTGCGTGTGACGGCGATGGGGTTCGTGGCCTTCTGTGCCATCTCTTCCGCCACCTACCTGCTGAACGACACCCTGGATGTCGCGTCCGACCGTCGTCACCCCACCAAGTGCCGTCGACCGATCGCCTCCGGCATCGTCCCGATCCCTGTCGCCATCGTGGCAGCGCTGCTCCTGGCTCTGATCGGCTGCGGTGTGGCGTTCGCAGTCCGGTGGCAGCTGCTCGCCGTCGTCGTCGGCTACGCTGTGCTGACCACCTGCTACTCGCTCTTCCTCAAGCGGGTGCCGATCCTCGACCTGGTCATCCTCTCGGCCGGGTTCATCCTCCGACTCCTCGGCGGCGCCTATGCCGCAGGGGTCGAGGTGTCGGAGTGGTTCCTCCTCGTCTCGCTGTTCGGCTCCATGTTCATCGCATCGGCCAAGCGCTACGCAGAGAAGGTCGAGCTCGGTGACCAGGCGGCGGAGCTGCGACCGACGCTCGGCGAGTACAGCTACGAGTTCCTCGCCCTCGTGCGCACATCGGCGGTCGCCGCTGTGACCATGTCGTACTGCCTCTGGGCAGTCGAGCGGGGCCAGATGCACGGTGGGGAGGCGACGCCGTGGATCCAGCTCTCGATCATCCCGTTCGTGATAGCGATCCTCCGCTATGCGCTGCTCGTCGACCAGGGCCATGGCTCCGCCCCCGAGGAGGTCCTGTCCGAGGATCGGATGATGCAGTCGATGGGGCTGACGCTCGTCCTCTGCCTTCTGCTGGGGCTCTACCTGTGAGCGGTCTCGCACCAGGGGTTCGGTCATGAGGGCCGGCGAGCCGATGACCGGGACCGGTCTGCCCAGCGGACGTCGGGAGATCCTGCGCGGCTGGGGCAGGACCATGGCCGCCGGATCCACGGTCGTCTCTGTCGTCAGCGACGACGAGGTCGGATCGACTGTCCTGGCCGCAGGCCCGCAGGGCGTCATCGCCCGTGGCCTCGGTCGCTCCTATGGCGACCCTGCCCAGAACGCGGGTGGGCTCGTCATCGACGGACCGTCCAGATCGGGGCTGCTCGATCTGGACCTGCGGACCGGTGTGGTCAGGGTCCTGGCGGGCACCAGCCTCGATGACCTGATGCGATGGCTCGTGCCGCTCGGCTGGTTCGTCCCCGTCACGCCCGGCACCCGCATCGTGACCGTCGGGGGGGCTATCGCCTGCGACATCCACGGCAAGAACCACCACCGCAAGGGATCGTGGTGCGACCACGTTCTGAGCATGCGTCTGCTCGACGGCGCCGGTCGGATCCGGGACGTCGGCCCCAGCGAAGACCCCGATGCCTT
This sequence comes from uncultured Aquihabitans sp., assembly GCA_964575165.1. GTDB lineage: Bacteria > Actinomycetota > Acidimicrobiia > Acidimicrobiales > Microtrichaceae > Dermatobacter. The sequence goes on from CAZNQK010000077.1 coordinate 7,026, forward strand.
CTGGGCCACCGCCGGCGGGATGGGCCTCACCGGGATCATCCTCGACGCCACGGTGCAGCTCCAGCGCATCGGGTCGAGCAAGCTGGTCGTCGACTCGGACCGCGCGGCCGATCTCGACGCGGTGATGGCGATGATGATCGGGAACGACGCCGAGTACGACTACTCCGTCGCGTGGATCGACGTGATGGCCAAGGGGCGTCACCTGGGACGATCAGTGCTCGACCGGGGCCGCTTCGCCACCCACGACGAGGTTCTCGCTGCGGGCGTCGACAGTCCCCACGAGTACTCGACGCACATGCTGCCGTCTCTGCCCGACGTGTTCCCATCGGGCCTCGTCAACCGGATGACGGTCAAGGCGTTCAACGAGCTGTGGTTCCGCAAGGCCCCGGTCCGGCGCCGGGACGCGATCACCAGCATCGAGCAGTTCTTCCACCCGCTCGACATGGTCGCCGACTGGAACCGCGTCTACGGACAACGCGGCTTCATGCAGTGGCAGTACGTCGTCCCCGACGAGTCGAGCGACTTCGTCCAGAGGTCGCTCGAGACGATCGCCGCAGCAGGTCTCCCGTCGTTCCTGTCGGTACTCAAGCGCATGGGGCCCGGCAGCCCCGGACACCTCAGCTTCCCGATCTCCGGATGGACCCTGGCCATCGACATCCCCGTGTCGGCCGGGCTCGACGGGCTCTTCGACCGGCTCGACCGCGAGGTCGCCGACGCCGGTGGCCGGCTCTACCTGGCGAAGGACAGCCGCATGCGACCCGAGCTGCTGCCGGTCATGTACCCGCGCCTCGGCGAGTGGCGCGAGATCCGTCGGGGGCTAGACCCGGACGGCCGGTTCCGGAGCGACCTGGGTCGACGTCTCGGCCTCGTCTGAATCGGGGCTTCAGCCTCCGACGTCGTTCTTGTACTGGTCGAGAGCGTCCTGGAACGCCGAGTTCGCCTTCGAGATGGCGTCCTTCGTGCCCACGCCGTTGAACGCGACGCTGTCGAGCGCGGCCCGGTTGATCGCCCGGAACTCGTTGAACGGACCGATGACCGGACCAGGGAAGTCGGGGTTCAGGTTCTTGAGACCCTGGTAGGCGGTGTTCAACCACTTGCCCTTGGTCGTGGTGGTGAACTCCTTCTGGAGCGTCGGATCCTCCTGAGCCGACTTCAGCACCGGCAGGTACGAACCCTGGAGGGTCCAGGTGACCTGGTTCGGGGTCTGGAGGAAGTACTTGATGAACTCCCAGGCAGCGGGGACGCCGAGAGGATCGTCGGTGCTGACCAGGTACCAGGCGGAGCCACCGATCTGACCCTGGCCCGCCTCCTCCAGCCCTGGCTGGAGAGCCACGTCGATGTCGAGGGACTTGTCGATGTCGGCATCGATCCCGACGTCGTCGAGCTGGCTCTGCGACACCTGTCCACCGAGGAGCGCGGCGACGGTGCTGATGGCGGTCGAAGTCTGGATGAGCATCGCCGAGGACTTGTTGTTGATCGCCAGGTACTCGTCGACACCGGTGGTCGAGCTCGGGATCGCCGTGGCGAGTCCGTCGTCGATCATGCCCTTGAACCAGTCGACGATCTTCGTGGTGTCGGGCTGGTCGTACTTCGACTCCGTGGCCAGGCCGTCGCGCCCGTTGTTCTCGTTCACGAGCGCCTTGCCGGCGCCGGTGAGCCAGTTCTCCACGAACCACGAGTCGACCTTGATGACGAGCGGCGCCTTGACGCCGGGAACGTTGGCGGCCTTGATCTTCTCGGCGACCGCTCGCAGCTCTTCGATCGTCTGCGGATACGTGGTGGTGTCGACGTTCGCAGCGGCGAGGATCGCCTTGTTGACGTACAGCACCGGCATCGAGACGCTGAAGGCTCCCGGCCACAGGACGCTGTCGACCGTGTAGGCGGAGGTGACCGCAGGGATCACGTCGTCATAGGTCTCGTCGGAGGAGGGGTCGGCCTTGCGACAGGAGTCCGCCGGGATGATCGCCCCGGAGTCGATCATGAACTGAGTGGTCGTGTCCTCGGTGAGGACGAGGTCAGGGAGGGATCCCGGGTTGGCCAGCGCATCCTGGAACTTCTTGAGCAGCTCCTCGTAGGTGCCCTGCGCCTGGACCTCGACCTGGACCTTGTCCTGACTAGCGTTGAACGCGTCCGCCATCTGCTGGAGCGTGCTGGCCTGGAGTCCGACATAGGCGTGCCAGACGGTGACCTTCGTCGGCGTCGACGCCGACGCGACCTTCTTGACCGGACAGTCGGCTGCGTCGACGACTCCGGCGCTGTCACCGCTCGGGGAGCCTTCGTCGGAGCCCTTTTCGCCGCCACCGCCGCACGCCCCGGCGATCAGCGCCATCGCTGCGAGCATGCCGAAAGCCCACCACCAGCGACCGACGTGGCGCCCACGCCCCTCCCTCCTGGACATCGTGGTGTGGGGGAGGTCGTCCCCGTCGACTGCGGTCCTGCGCTCGACTGCCATGAGGGCTCGCTTTCTCCGTGTCCTCGACGGGACGGCGACGGGGCGCCATCTCCAGGTCATCGCCCGGGTGCCGCGCATCCTGCCACAACGGCGATCAGGCGCCCGAACATCATCCCTTGACGGCGCCCGCGGTGAGGCCACGGACGATCTGGCGCTGGAAGAGGATCAGGAGCACGACGAGCGGAAGCGCCGCGATGACCGCGGCCGCGAAACCCACGTTGAGCTGGTCGACGCGGTCGGAGGCGATGCTCCGTAGCGCGATCTGGACGGTCTGCCATTGCGTCTCGGTGGTGGCGAATCGGGGCCAGACGTACTGGTTCCACGCTCCGAGGAAGGAGATCACCACGAAGCTCCCGATGATCGGCCGTGTGAGCGGCACCGCTACGCGGAACAGGAAGCGGAGGTGTCCGTACCCGTCGAGCGTGGCGGCGTCACGGAGGTCTCCTGGGATGCCCATGAAGCCCTGCCTGACGAGGAAGATCCCGAAGGCCGTCGCCAGGAAGGGCAACGACAGTCCCGGCACGGAGTTGAGCAGACCGAGGTCCCGGATCGACTGGAGGTTGGCGACGAGCGTCACCTCGATCGGCAGCAGGAGGGTTGCCACGACGATCGCGAACATCAAGCGCTTGAACGGGAACTCCAGGAACGCAAAGGCGTATGCGGCGAGCACCGACGTCAGGAGCTGGGCCGTCACGATGACGAGCGTGACCACGAACGACAGGAGCATCGAACGACCGAGGGTCGCCTCGGTGAAGGCCTTGACGAACACGTCCCACTCGGGCTGGACGGGATACAGCGGCTGGCCCTCGGCCACATACGCCAGCGGGTCCGACACGGCCCGGAGCAACAGCATGTAGATGGGGAACAACACCAGCAGGGACAGCCCGCTGAGCACGGCGTACCACCCGACCGCGGACCACCGCCACGATCCGTCGAGTCGCGGGGGCTTAGCGCTGATCGCAGAGACACCGCCCGTGTCCGTGGTGGTCACCGTCGTGTCCACGGTGTCCGCGGCATCCGCGGTCACGGGGGAGGTCGCTTCCGGCGGGTCAGTCGCCATAGTGCACCCGGCGTGACAGCAGCGAGTACTGCACCAGAGCGACGGCGCCGGTGAGCAGGAACAACCCGATCGACAGCCCTGCGCGCAGGTGCAGGGCCCGGATCCCCTTCGGGTCGGCGATCTTGAACAGCAGCGTCTCTGTGGCTCCGGCAGGGCCACCACCCGTGAGGACCTCGATCTGCGCGTACGCCTGGAGCGCCGCGATCACCAGGACGATGGCGAGGAACAGCAGCGCAGGGGAGATGAGGGGGACGGTGATGCGGAAGAACCGGCGAACGGGGCCGAACCCGTCCAGGGTGGCGGCCTCGTTGATCTCGTCCGGGACGGCCTGGAGGGCCGCCAGGATGATGATGAAGGTGAGGCCCAGGTTCTGCCAGACGGACGACAGCGACACCGACAGCATCGCGGAAGCCGGCTGGTCGAGGCTCAACCAGCTGACGTCCTTGAAGTATCCGACCTGCGGGTTGACGAGCGTGAAGAAGATGACCGATGCCACGGCGACCGACGACGCCACGGTCGAGGAGAAGATCGCTTGGTAGATCTTGATGCCCTTGAGTCGACGGTGCGCGGCGACCGCCAGGAACACGCCGAGCATGAGCCCCAGCGGGACGCTGTAGAGCATGAACTGGCCGGAGTGGAGAAGGCCCGAGGTGAACTCGTCGCTGCGCAACGTGTCGGCGAGCTGTGAGAAGCCCACGTAGGTCGGGGGCCGGTTGAGGAACCGCGGCTGGCGGTGCACCGAGTCGAAGAACAGCTGGTACAGCGGGTAGTAGGCGAACGCACCGAAGACGGCGAGCGCCGGCAGCAGGAACGCGTAGGCGAGCAGTGCATCCTTCAGCCGGCGTCCCGTCGACCGGGTGCGTGAGCCGAGCGGAACCGCGATCGGGTCGTCGGGCTCGGCGATGACCTCGGCTATGGGAAGGTCGGTCATGCGATGCGGTTCGTCATCCGATGCGCTCGGTCGTCACGGGATCGAAGAGGTGCACGCCCGCGGGATCCGCGGACAACGGCACGCGGTCGCCGACCGTGACGCTTCCGGAGTCGGTCGGCTGACGCACGACGAGGAGCGACTCGCCCACGCGGACCACGATGTGGCGTTCGTGGCCCAGCAGCTCGACGTTCTCGACGACGCCATCGAGAGTGGCGGCGCTGTCACCGATCCTCAGGTGCTCGGAGCGCACGCCGAGCACCACCGGGGTCCCGTCGGGGATCGACGCGTCTGACGTCGATCGCAGGGCGCCGTGCCCCGTGGTCACGACAGCCTCGCCCGCAACGACACCGAACGTGCCGTCGAGTGTGTTCATCGGCGGACTGCCGATGAAACCGGCGACGAACAGGTTGGCCGGACGGTCATACACGTCCTGTGGCCGGCCCACCTGCTGGAGGCGTCCCTTCTCGATGATCGCGATGCGGTCGGCCATGGTCATTGCCTCGACCTGGTCGTGCGTGACGTACACGATCGTGGTGCCGAGCCGGCGGTGCATTTCGACGAGCTCGAGGCGGGTTTGGGTCCGAAGCTTCGCGTCGAGGTTGGACAGAGGCTCGTCCATCAGGAACACCTCCGGCCGCCGGACGATGGCGCGGGCCAGAGCGACGCGCTGACGTTGTCCCCCGGACAGGGCTCCCGGCTTGCGGTCGAGGTAGTCGGTCAGGTCCAGCGTCCGGGCCGCCTCCTCGACGCGCCTGGCGCGCTCGGCCGTGTCGACCCGTGCCGTCTTGTTCGCGACGAGCGGGGACTCGATGTTCTTCCGCACCGTCATGTGCGGATAGAGCGCGTAGCTCTGGAACACCATGGCGATGTCGCGCTCCTTCGGCGGGACGTGGTTGACGACCCGGTCGCCGATGGTCAGCAACCCGGAGGTGATCTCCTCGAGCCCCGCGATCATCCGCAGCGCTGTGGACTTGCCGCAACCCGACGGGCCGAGAAGCACCATGAACTCGCCGTCGAGGATCTCGAGCGAGATGGCGTCGACCGCCGTGATGTCGCCGAAGGTCTTGGTCACCTGGTCGAAGGTGACTCCGCTCATGTCGCAGTCCGATCGTCGAGGGTGGGGCCGCCCGGGCGTCCCGATCCGGGCACACTAGGTCAACCGCCCTCCGACGCGGTTCATGTGCGACGTCGTTCGGATCTCCATCGAAGATGCGTCACGTGCCCGGTGCCGGAAGGGGATCGAGCCGCCGGAGCACGGCACGGATCCGCTCGGCGATGTCCGCTGCGCCGAGCATGTCGAGGACGTCGGTCGTGGTGGACAGCGCGGGGAACGAGTCGACCATCCAACGCGCGAACATGGTCGTGTCCATCCACGCGGCCTCGCCCGGGTCGAGCTGCGGTGCACGCATGCGGCCGATGGACGCTGCTCGCCGAAGGTCCTCCCACGACGCCCCGTCGGCCAGCTCCTGCATCTCGGCGGCGATCGCCTCTTCGGACGGGGGGATCCGGGATGTGAGGTCCCCCGGGACGGGTACCGAGGCGCTCCGTCCGAGGTGGGCGAGCGGGTCGACGGCGGCCCATGCCACCTCGGCCCAGGTGGGTGCGCGGTTCTGGACCGTCGGAGCGAGGATCTGGTGGAGCCACACGCCGGCCACCAGGGCGGTCAACGGCGGCCTCGGCCCCGGTGCTGGCAGTCCGAGCATGCGGTGCAGAGCGTCGACCACGACCCCTCCGGCTGATCCCTCGACAGCGGTGACGTCACCGTCGCGGTGGATCTGTGACCGCACCGAGCCGGCGGCGGTGAGTGCGACATCGATGCGGGTCGGCTCGCCCGATGACGGCCTGCCGACGAAGGACACCCCGACCACGAGGCTGTCGGACGGTGCGGAGAGGGTGAACAGGCCGGCAGCTCCGCATCGTGCATCGGCAGGGAGATCCCGCCCGTCGATGACCTCCCGGCCGAGGTGGTCCCTGCGCATCGCGAGGACGAGACCCGGTTCGAGGTCGGCCAGGACGGCGAGGGCGGTCGCCGCGTGTTCGACCGACACGAACTCGGCAGGTGAAGGGGAGCGGCGGGAACGGCGGCTGTTCCGGGTGCCGGGTCGGCCGGCGCGCTCGTTGGGACGTGATCGCATGGGTTCCTCCTGGCCGGCGTGGCCGGCGGTCGACACCGGAAGCGGTGCGTATGAGGAACCCGGAGGCGGCGGGTCCGACCGTGATCGTGATCGTGGGTGTTCTGCGACGTGTGACGTGACGGGGCCGGGTCACCCAGTGGTGAGGTGATGGCAGCCGTCGGCCGAGCGGGTGGCGGCTGGGCCTCGTCGGCGGACGAGCTCCCGGGCCAGGCGTGCGTCCGATGCGACGTAGCTCCGGAGGGTGTCGGCGTCGAGGAGGTGCATGCGGTTGCGGTCGACCTCGAGCGGTGTGAGTCCGACGAGGCGTGCCATCGGCTTGAGCCCACACGGCAGGCCGAGCGACCGACCGACGTCGGCTCGGTAGATCCGGTAGCCATCGAGGTGGTCGTGGTCGTGCCATCGACCGCGGAAGGCGTGGTCCTCGACCGAGCGCAGTCGATCCCGCCACAGGTGCAGACCCATCGTGACGTCGGTGATCCGGGCACGTTCGTGGAGGAACGGGAGGTCGAACCCGGATCCGTTCCAGGTCACGAGGAATCCCGGCTCCAACTCGGAGAGCAGTTCGTCGACCTGCGACAGGATCGTCACCTCGTCACCCAGGAACACGTGATCGGTCGTGGCGGGCGGCCCAGCGACCGCCCCGACCAGCGAGACGGCCGGATCGAGCCCCTCGACGGACGTGGGGGGCGCGGTGTCGAGCCCGGCGAGCGGAC
>CAZNQK010000078.1:0-13846 GCA_964575165.1 uncultured Aquihabitans sp.
TCAAGCGGAACCGCGAACGTGTGACCCGCGACGCCGAACGCGAGCTGATCGAGCTGTTCTGGGACATGGGCGACGACGACGAGCGCTGACCCCGACGCATCGATCGAGGCCCCGACCGGCGGCGCCGGACGGCGCCGAGACCGTCGCTGAACACGGTCCCCGGCGCTGGGCCGCCCGATAGCCTGTGCCCATGACGGAGTCCGACGAAGCGAGGTCCAACTACCTCAACCGCGAGCTGTCGTGGCTCGAGTTCAACGCCCGGGTGCTCGCCCTCGCCGAGGACCCCGAGACCCCACTTCTCGAACGCGTCAAGTTCCTGGCGATCTTCAGCCAGAACCTCGACGAGTTCTTCCAGGTCCGCGTCGCAGGCCTCCAGGACCGCATCGCCGCAGGCGTCACCGGCCGGAGCCCCGACGGCATGAGCGCGTCGGAGCAGCTCGAGGCCATAAGCGCCCGGACCGCCGAGCTGGTCGAGCGGGCGGACGAGACGTTCCTCGGCCCGATCTGCTCGTCACTCGCCGACGAGGGCATCCGCTTCTCGACCTGGCACGAGCTCGACGAGGACGACCGCGAGTGGGCGACGATCGAGTTCCGCAACCGGATCTTCCCGGTGCTCACCCCCCTCGCCGTCGACCCCGGGCACCCGTTCCCCTACATCTCCAGCCTGTCGTTGAACCTCGGCGTCATCGTCCGAGACCCGACCACCGACCTGCGGCGCTTCGCCCGGGTCAAGGTCCCGTCGCTGCTGCCCCGCTTCGTGGTGATGCCCGACGGCGAGCGGTTCCTCCCGCTCGAACAGGTGATCGCGCACCACCTCGACCAGCTGTTCCCCGGCATGGAGGTGATCGACCACGTCGCGTTCCGCGTGACCCGCAACGCCGATCTCACCGTCGAGGACGAGGAGGCCGACGATCTTCTGGCGGCGATCGAGATGGAGCTGCGCCGCCGCCGCTTCGGCAAGGCCGTGCGACTCCAGGTCGAGGACGACATCTCCGCCGAGGCGCTCGAGCTGATCCGCGACGAGCTCGAGCTCACCGACGACGACGTCGTCGCCCACGCCGCGCCGCTCGACCTCGGCGGGCTCTTCGGCGTCGCGGATGTCGACCGGCCCGAGCTCAAGTACCCCGAGTTCGTGCCCGTCACCCAGCACCGTCTGGCCACCAACGAGGACGAGGAACCGCCCGACCTGTTCGCCGTCATGCGCGACGGCGACGTCATGGTCCACCACCCCTACGACAGCTTCTCGACCTCGGTCGAGGAGTTCATCCGCCAGGCGGCGCGGGACCCCAAGGTCCTGACGATCAAGCTCACCCTCTACCGCACCTCCGGTGACAGCCCGATCGTCGCGGCGCTCATCAAGGCCGCCGAGATGGGCAAGCAGGTGGTGGCGCTCGTCGAGCTCAAGGCCCGCTTCGACGAGGAGCGCAACATCGAATGGGCCCGACGGCTCGAGCAGGCCGGCGTCCACGTCGTCTACGGCCTCGTCGGCCTGAAGACCCACACCAAGACCTGCCTCGTGGTGCGAGACGAGGGCGAGAGCGTCCACCGGTACTGCCACATCGGGACCGGCAACTACAACTCCAAGACCGCCCGCCTCTACGAGGACGTCGGGCTGCTCACCGCGGATCCCGACCTGGGAGCAGACCTCACCCAGCTGTTCAACTACCTGACCGGCTACGCGCGCGACGTCCACTACGCCAAGCTGCTCGTCGCGCCCCACACGCTGCGCGACGGCCTGGTGCGGTTCATCCGAAACGAGCGCCACGCCGCAGCCGGCACCGGCCACATCATCATGAAGATGAACAGCCTCGTCGACGCCGACATGATCGACGAGCTGTACGCGGCCTCCCAGGACGGGGTGCGCGTCGAGCTGATCATCCGCGGGATCTCCTGCATCCGTCCCGGGGTGCCCGGTCTGTCCGACAACATCACCGTGCGGTCGATCGTGGGCCGCTACCTGGAGCACTCCCGCATCTACCGCTTCGCCAACGGACGTGGTCCCGGTCGGGAGTTGCACTTCATCGGCTCGGCGGACCTCATGCCCCGCAACCTCGACCGCCGGGTCGAGGCCGTCGTGCCGGTCCGCTCGCCCGAGCTCCGCGTGCGGATGGATGAGATCCTGGCGGTGTCGCTGGCCGACGACACGCTCGCCTGGGAGCAGATCGACGACCGCTGGACCCACGTCGCACGGCGCAACACCGTCGAGACGCATCTCGAGCAGCAGGAGCACGCGTTGAAGCGTGCCGAGGTCGGCCGCAGGTGACAGATCCTGTCGTGCGAGCCGCCGGAGGCGTGGTCTGGCGACTCACCGACGGCGGCGATGTCGAGGTGGTGGTGGTGCACAGGCCTGCTCCCAGATCCGACTGGTCGCTGCCCAAGGGGAAGCTCGAACCCGGAGAGCACCACCGCGACGCCGCCCTGCGCGAGGTCCACGAGGAGACGGGCCTGCGATGTGACCTGGGCGCGAAGCTCGCCGACATCCGATACCCGACCCCGGCGGGGGAGAAGCGGGTCCGGTGGTGGGAGATGACCGCCCTGGGCGATGACGGCTTCGAGCCCAACCCCGAGATCGACGAACGCAGGTGGGTGACCCTGGCCGACGCGGACGAGCTGGTCACCTGGGACACGGACCGGCTGGTGCTGCGAGCCTTCACCGAACGTCTGGTGGTCGAGGACTGAAGGCCGTCCCAACCCTGTCGGGCACAACGGAACAGGGTTGGGGAGGGAACAGGGTCGGGGAGCGGCACCGAGGTTTCAGGTTCGGTTCACCCTGCGTTCACCTGCGGCCCGCCTGGACGACACCGGCGATCCGTACCGTTCGGGACATGCCCGGTCTCCGAGCACACCCGGCGACGTGTCGCCCCAAGCGTCGGTGGACGCGAGTGCCCGTGCTCGTTGCCGTCGCGTGCGTCGGGCTCGTCACAACCGGGTGCAGCTCCGGGCCCGACATCGACGGGGCGACCCCCACGACTTCTGAAGCCCGTGGACCAGCCGCTCCGAGCGACGCCGACATCTCGGCTCTCACCGCAAAGGTCTCGGGTGGTGGCGCCAGCTTCCCCGACGCCTTCTACCAAGCCGTCGCCACGGACTTCAACGCGATCGCCGGACACGAGCTCGTGACCTACGCCAAGAGCGGATCGTCCGACGGTCGCCAGCAACTGGCCGCAGGCACCCTCGACCTCGGCGGCAGCGACTCGCTCCCGAAGCCCACCGAGACCTGGCCCTCGCAGCTCCTCCTGTTCCCGACCGTCGCCGCGCCGATCACCGTCAGCTACAACATCGACGGAGTCGAGGACCTCCGCCTGAGCCAGGACACCCTGGCTGGGATCTTCCAGACGAAGATCACACGATGGGACGATCCGGAGATCCGCTCCGACAACCCCGACGCCGATCTGCCCGACGAGCGCATCACCGTCGTGCACCGCTCCGACGGGTCCGGCACCACCAACAACTTCACCTCCTACCTGACGAAGGCCGCTCCCGAGGTCTGGACGCTCGGTGCCGGTGACACCGTCAACTGGTCGATGACGACCCAGGGGGCGGAGAAGAACTCGGGAGTGGCCTCGGTGATCGGCCAGACCGAGGGTGCGATCGGCTACGTCGACCTGGCCGACGCCGTGAAGGCCGACCTCGACCTGGCCTCGATCCGCAACCGCGACGGACGCTTCGTGGGCCCGACCGCCGACGGCACGGCATCTGCGGTGGCCCACGCCGAGATCGCCGACGACCTCAGCTACGACCCGCTCGACGCCCCGGGCGCCGGCACCTACCCGATCACCGCTCCTACCTATCTCATGGTGCTCGAGGACCAGCCCGGCCCGGACACCGCCGACACGGTGCGGACCTACCTGCGATACGTGCTCACGACCGGTCAGGACGAGGCGCTGCCGCTCGGCTACGTGCCGTTGTCCGACGAGCTCCGCCGACGGGCCTACGACCAGGTCGATCGGATCGACGACTGAGGCGATGGTGGACCAGGGATGACGCTCGACACCGAACCACGACCCGGACCCCGGATGTTCCCGGAGGTGACACCGCCCGACCTCACCGTCGAGGGCGCCGGAGCCCGGACCGACCGGGTGTTCCGTCGGGCCGCCCTCCTGGCCGGGGCCTCGGTCCTGCTCGTCCTCGTCCTGATCGCCGTCGTCACGATCAACAAGGCGTGGCCGGCGTTCAGCGAGCTCGGGCCCGACTACTTCCTCGGCACCGAGTGGATCCCCTCCGAGGGTCTGTACGGGATCGTGCCGCTCGTGTTCGGCACGATCCTCGTGTCGATCCTCGCGATCATCGTCGCCGTCCCGATCAGCGTGGGGATCGCCCTCTTCGTGACCGAGGTCGTGCACCGGCGGGCCAGGAGCGCCGTCACGACGACGATCGACCTCCTGGCAGCGGTTCCGTCGGTCGTGTTCGGGCTCTGGGGCTTCTACAACCTGCTCCCGATCTTCCAATCGGTGTTCAACCGGATCGCTGACGCCGTCGCGTCGATCCCGGTGCTCAACTCGGTGTTCGGCCACTCCACGGGATCGAGCTTCGCGTCGGCGGCGCTGATCCTCGCCCTGATGATCATCCCGATCATCACGGCCGTCACCCGTGAGGTCTTCACCACCGTGCCCGTCAACGACAAGGCCGGGGCGTTGGCGCTCGGAGCGACCCGGTGGGAGATGATCCGCGGCGTCGTCCTGCCGCACTCGACCGGTGGCGTGACCGGTGCGGTGATGCTGGGCCTCGGCCGGGCGCTCGGCGAGACCGTCGCCGTCGCCCTGCTGATCGGTGCACGCCCCGAGGTCACCGCCAACCTCTTCGCCCCCGGCGAGACGATGCCGGCGCAGATCTTCCGGAACCTCTCCGAGGCCGACGAGCTGTTCCGGGCAGCGCTGATCGGCCTCGGGGTCTGCCTGTTCGTGCTGACGATCGTCGTCAACATGTCGGCCCGCCGCCTGGTCGTTGCGGTCGACCGCCGCGTGAAGGGAACCGCATGACCGTCGCGGCGACCACAGGAGGAGGAGTCGGGAGCGCACCGATGCGACCCTCCGGCGACCAGCCGTCGCCCGAGCGGGACGCCGTCAGGCGCCGGCTGTCGGGAGCGAACCTCTCGATGGGACGGCGCGTCCGCAACCGGGCCGCCACCGTGGCCATGGCCCTCGCGTTCCTCGTCGCTGCGACACCGCTGGTGGTGATGGCGGCGAACGTGTTCGCCAAGGGGCTGCCGGTCGTCGCCACCGCCGACTGGTGGACCGCGCCCATCCCGGCCGACGTCGGTCGCGCCGACCTCGCCGGCAGCGAGAAGCTGAAGGAACTGGGGTTCGTCGCACCCGGCACCGACGGATCGTCCGAGGTCGTGATGGGCATGCAGCCCGCGATCGTCGGCACGATCCTCACCGTGATCGGTGCGTCGCTGCTCGCGATCCCGCTCGGGATCATGGGCGCCGTCTACCTGAACGAGTACGGCCGGCGCGGTCGACTCGCCGGCTTCATCCGGTTCATGACCGACGTCATGACCGGCGTCCCGTCGGTGATCATGGGCGTGTTCATCTACTCGATCTGGGTCCTGCGCTTCGGCGTCGACGGCAAGTCGGCGTTCGCTGCATCGCTGGCGCTCGCGTGCCTGATGCTGCCGATGGTCGTCCGCTCCACCGAGGAGATGCTGCGACTCGTGCCCGACCCGCTCCGCGAGGCGTCCGCCGCGCTGGGCACCCGGACATGGCGGACCACCACGAGCGTCGTGCTGCCCGCGGCGCTGCCCGGCATCGTTTCCGGATCGCTCCTGGCCGTCGCCCGCGCCGCTGGAGAGACCGCCCCCATCGTGTTCACGATCGGATTCGTGACCACGACCAACTGGCGGTTCACCGGACAGAGCACGACCTTGTCCGCCCAGATCTACTCGCAACTCCAGAACGGCGGGAGCCTCGCCACCGAGCTCGCATGGGGGGCCGCGGTGACCCTGATCGGTATCGTGTTGGTGCTGACCCTCATCGCCCGGCTCGTGGCCCGCCGCTACGCACTCCGTTGATCCCCGTACCCGACACCCACCACGACCCGGACCCGAACGTGCACGACGAGGAGCAGTCACACATGGCACCCGAAGCAGTCGTCCCTGTCGACGATCTCGGCACCGGCGCCGGCATGCCGGTCCTCGACCCGGGTGCCGGCCCGGTCGTCACGCCGGTCGTCACCTCGGGCATCGGACTGCTCGACGAACCGGCACCGGCTCCGGTCGTGTTCGACGTCGAGGGCCTGTCGGTCTTCTACGGCGACTACCGGGCCGTGCGTGACGTCACCATGCGCATCCGCCGCAACGAGATCACCGGGTTCATCGGCCCCTCCGGCTGCGGCAAGACATCGGTGCTGCGCTGCTTCAACCGCATGAACGACCTCATCGACGGCGCACGCGTCGAGGGTCGCCTCGACTACCACGGCGTCGACCTCTACGGGGTGGACGTCAACGCGGTCGAGGTCCGACGGCGGATCGGGATGGTGTTCCAGAAGCCGAACCCCTTCCCCAAGTCCATCTACGACAACGTCGCCTACGGACCGAGGATCGGCGGGACCAGGAAGCGCTCCGAGCTCGACGACATCGTCGAAGGGTCGTTGCAGCGCGCCGCTCTCTGGGACGAGGTCAAGGACCGCCTGAAGTCCTCTGCGCTCGGCATGTCGGGCGGGCAGCAGCAGCGGTTGTGCATCGCCCGGGCGATCGCCGTCGACCCCGAGGTCATACTCATGGACGAACCGTGCTCGGCGCTCGACCCCATCGCCACCTCGCGCATCGAGGACCTGATGCAGGAGATCAAGACCGACTACACGATCGTGATCGTGACCCACAACATGCAGCAGGCCGCCCGGGTCAGCGACGCCACCGCGTTCTTCTCGACCGAGGTCAGCGACACCGAGGAGCGCACCGGCGTTCTGGTCGAGTTCGACCGCACCGCCACGATCTTCTCGAATCCGAGCGATCGACGGACCGAGAACTACATCACCGGCCGGTTCGGCTGACCGGCGGGGTCGAGGGGGATCGCATGAACGAGATGCGCATCGAGTTCCACGAGGAGATGGAGTCGCTCCGCTCCGACATCATCCGCCTCGGCGTGATGGTCAGCGAGACGATCGGACGCGGCACCGCAGCGCTCCTGGACCGCGACCTGCACGCCGCGCAGCTCCTGATCGACGGCGACGACGTCATCGACGACTTCTGCCTCGGGTTGGAGGAGCGGTGCTGCCAGCTGCTCGCCCTCCAGGCGCCGATCGCCGGTGACCTCCGGTTCGTTCTGACCACGCTGCGGTTGGTGTCGGAGCTCGAGCGCTCCGCCGACCTCATGGTCAACGTCTGCAAGGCGTCCCGACGCATCTACGACCTCGACTTCGGCCCGCAGCTGCGCGGCCTCATCGAGCACATGGGCGAAGAGGCAGCGTTCCTGGTGCGCACCGCGATCGACTCCTACGTCGACGCCGACACGTCGCTCGCCGCCGCGCTCGACGACATCGACGACCGCCTCGACGAGCTCCAGACCGCCTACGTGCAGGCGATCTTCGAGTCCCACTCCGTCGACAACCTGAACCTCCAGGGCGCGGTGCAGCTCGCGATGATCGGCCGGTACTTCGAGCGGATCGGCGACCACGCGGTCAACATCGGAGAACGCGTGCAGTACATGGTCACCGGTTGGCTCCCCGAGCACAGCAGCTCCGCTCGGCACCAGATGCGGGCCCAGACCGACGAGACGCCGGATGCGCCTCCGGGCGGCCCAGTCGTCGGCCCCGTCGAGGGCCGGGACGAGGCGTGACGTGACCGGCAGGACCTGAGCGTGACCGCCGTCGCGATCGTCGCCGTCCTGCTCGGCGTCGCATTCGTCGTCTCGCTCGGCTTCGCCGTGCACTTCTCCCGCCTGCTCCGATCCCCGGCGACGTCGGTGCCATCGACGCCGGGCGCGCACGGAGCCGGCGACGACCAGGCCGAACCCGCAGTCGGTGGCCTCTCCGAGGACGAGGCCGCCGACCAGCTCCTCCTCCTCGAGAGGTTCCGCTACGCCATCGACCACCTCCAACGGGCGGTCGTGATGTGCGACGCGACCGGCCAGGAGATCTACCGCAACCGGGCGGCCGACGCGATGTTCGAGGCGCGCGACGGACAGGTGCTCGTCGCCGCCGCGATCGAGGAGCTGATGGCCGAGGCGCTGGCGGGCCGTGTCGCCGGCCGGCAGGTGGACCTCTTCGGCCCGCCCGCAGCGTCGTTCATCGTGACCGCCGAGCCGTTCAGGGAGCCGGAACAGGGCCCCGTCACGGGTGCCATCGCGCTCGTCGAGGACCGCTCGGAGCAGCGACGGACCGAGGTGGTGCGACGGGACTTCATCGCCAACATCTCCCACGAGCTCAAGACCCCGATCGGCGCCGTCGGTCTCCTGGCCGAGACGATCCGCGAGGAACCCGACCTCACCGTCGTCGGCCGCCTGTCCGATCGCATGATCGCCGAGTCCGGACGACTCGGCCGCACCGTGGACGACCTGCTGGAGTTGAGCAGCATCGAGCTCGGCGACGAGACGGAGTTCGACGACCTCGACGTCCGCTCCCTGGTCGGCGAGGCGGAGAGCCGACTCGGCGCCGCAGCGGACCAGGCCGAGGTGGAGGTGCGACACGACGTGGCCCGCGACCTGGTGCTGCACGGCGACCGCCGCCAGCTCGTCTCGGCCCTGTACAACCTGCTCGACAACGCAGTGAAGTACTCGCCCGAGGGCTCGGAGGTCCTGGTCACCGCCACCCGCGACGACGGGGACGGGTCGATCCGCATCACCGTGGCCGACAGCGGGATCGGGGTCCCCCGTCGGGACCTCGACCGGATCTTCGAGCGCTTCTACCGGGTCGACCGGGCCCGCTCACGTCGCACCGGAGGCACCGGCCTCGGGCTCGCGATCGTCCGCCACGTCATGGCGAACCACGGGGGTGACGTCCTCGTCGAGTCGACAGAGGGAGTCGGATCCACGTTCACCCTGTCGTTCCCGCCCGGTCGTCGCCCTGAACCCGATCGCGACACCGAACGATCCGATCCCGGGGACCGGGGCCCCCGTTGAGCGCGCAGGCGGCGGCCGGCCCCACGGTCCTGGTCGTCGAGGACGAGGAGGCCTTCGTCGAGGCGTTGACCATCGGTCTCGGGCGGGAGGGCTTCGAGGTCGCGGTGGCCCGTGACGGGGTCGAGGCGATCGAGCGCTTCGACGAGGTGCGGCCCGACCTCATCCTGCTCGACGTGATGCTGCCGACCCTGTCGGGCATCGACGTGTGCCGGCAGATCCGCCAGCGCAGCGACGTGCCGATCATCATGGTGACCGCCAGGGCGTCGGAGATCGACACAGTCGTGGGGCTCGAGGTCGGCGCGGACGACTATGTCACCAAGCCCTACCGACTGCGCGAGCTCGTCGCCAGGATGCGGGCGGTGCTGCGACGTCGGACGCAGGTGGCGAGCGACACGGTCCTGTCCTCGACCGACGTGCTCAGCGTCGACGGCATCGAGCTCGACCTCGACCGTCACGAGCTCCGTGTGCGCGGCCTGCCGGTCGAACTGCCGCTGAAGGAGTTCGAGCTGCTGGCGGTGCTCATGGAGGAGGCCGGGCGCGTCGTGCCGCGTCACTCCCTCATCGACCGGGTCTGGGGCAGCGACTACGTCGGTGACACCAAGACCCTCGACGTGCACGTGAAGCGCCTGCGCTCGAGGATCGAACCCGACCCGTCGCACCCGGTGCACATCACGACGATCCGCGGCCTCGGCTACAAGTTCAACGCTCGCCCCTGAGACCGGAAGGGGTTCCTAGCATGGCGGGTGTGAGTGACCGCCGTGAACCGGTGCGGCTCCTCGAGCCGCGGGTCGACGTCAACTCGCCGTTCGGGCGGCTCGCCCTGACCCATGTGCTGTCCCTCGCCGGGGACGCGCTCGTCGCGATGTCGCTCGCCGGGTCGCTGTTCTTCGACGTCGACCCGGCCGGAGCCCGGATCAACATCGCGCTGTACCTGCTGTTCACGATGGCGCCGTTCGCGGTGGTCGGACCGCTCATCGGCCCTGCCATGGACCGGGCTCGCGGCGGACACAGGATGGTGCTGATCGGCTCGTCGGTCGGGAGGGCCCTCGTCGCGTTCCTGATGGTGTCGCCGGTCAGCCACGACAGCATCCTCGTGTTCCCCGAGGCCTTCCTCATGCTGGTGATGGCGAAGACCTACCAGGTGGCGAAGGCGGCGATCGTCCCGACCGTCGTCGACGGCGACGCCGGGCTCGTCGAGGCGAACTCCAAGCTCCAGCTCCTCTCGGGTCTCTCCGGGTTCGCCGCCGGCATCCCCGGCGGGCTGCTGATCCTGCTCATCGGCCCGGGCGCCGTGGTGCTCCTGGCGGCCGTGGCCTTCGGTGGTGCGGTGGTGGCGTCGCTGCGGGTGCCGGCGACCACGATCGCCGCCGAACCTCCCGGTGACGCGGAGCGGGCCGAGCTGCGCAGCGCAGGGGTCCGCAGCGCCGCGTCCGCGATGGGGACGTTGCGGGCCTCGGTCGGGTTCGTCACGTTCGTCCTGGCCTTCGCGCTGCGCGGTCACGACACGGTCGCTCCGGCGGGCGTGGCCCTCGGACGCCTCGCCGGCGCAGCGGCCGACGCCGACCTGTCGCCATCGGATCTGGTGGCGCCCCTCGGGCCGCCGGCCTGGCACTTCGCCGTGGTCGTGGCGATGAGCGTCGCCGGTGGACTCCTCGGCGCGGCCGTCGCCCCGTTCGTGCGTCGGGCGATCCGTGAGGAGGTCCTGCTGTTCGGCGCGCTGGTGGTCGGCATCGGGGCTGGGCTCAGCGGTGCCCTGTTCAGGGGCCTGACGGGTCAGGCGCTGATGGCCGCGCTGATCGCCGTCGCAGCGTCGTCGGGCAAGCAGGCGTTCGACGCCGTGGTCCAGCGCGACGCACCCGACGCCAACCGTGGACGGTCCTTCGCTCGCTTCGAGTCCCGGTTCCAGGTCGCGTGGGTGCTCGGCGCGTTCCTCCCCGTCGTGGTCCCCGTGCCCTCGCGCGTCGGGGGTGCGGCCGTCGTCGTGCTGACCTCCGCTGCTGCGGTGCTGTTCGCCGTCGGGATGTCGGCCGTCCGGCGAGGGGAGGTTCCGCCGAGCCTCCCCACCGCCCGGCAGGTGGGTTCCAGGGTCAGGCGTGGCGTGGACGGGTTCCGGTCACGATCGGCGAGGGACGGGACGGCCTCCTCAGGGGCGAACGACCAGGGCGACGGGGCCTGACAGCGACGCCGCCGCCACGGCGGTCGCGTCGCGCTCCCTCACTGCGACGGTGGTGGCGTCGTCCGACACGGCCAGCACCGTGGCGTCGAGAGCGACCGGATCCTCCCAGCCCGGCGCGATCACGTCGACGCGGTCGCCCCGGACCGCCAAGCGCGGCAGCTCGCCGGTCCGGACGACGAGCCCGACGTGACCGGGTGGCAGGGCACGAGCCGTGCGGCTGGAGGAGCGATCCGCGAGCAGGGACCGGGCCAGGACCGATCCGCGATCCAGGGACACCGCAGCGGTCGCTCCCTCGGGGAGCGCATCCAGGGCGTCGTCGGGAACCGCCGCGCTCGGCACCCGGCGCACGACGACCGCCCCGGACGTCACACGCCCGCCCGCATCCAGTGCACGTCGCAGCGTGAGCACAGTCCGGACGTCGCTCCATTCCCGTCGGGCGGCGTCGGCGGAGGTGACCGAGCGGTGGACGCCCAGAGCGACGACCACCGCCAGGGCGAACGCCGCAGCCCGGCGCCGCCGGCTCCGGCGCCGACCGGGGGA
The DNA here is from genome assembly GCA_964575165.1 of uncultured Aquihabitans sp. Taxonomy (GTDB): domain Bacteria; phylum Actinomycetota; class Acidimicrobiia; order Acidimicrobiales; family Microtrichaceae; genus Dermatobacter. The sequence goes on from CAZNQK010000078.1 coordinate 11,773, forward strand.
CCAGGTCCGAAGCGGACCGGCGGACCAGGACCGGGCCGGACCGGCGGAAGGGCGGCGAGCGATCCTCGAGAGGCGTGCAGTTGTTCGTGATGACACCGTTGTTCCTCCGATGATGTCGGGCGATGCCCGCCCTGCGGGACGGGATCGCTCGTGTTCGGGGGAAGCGGTGTGCGGTCGGCGCTGGTGGCTGTGCTGGCAGTGCCGGCTGTGCCGGCTGTGCTCAACCGGTCGGGGACGGTTGGCTCGGACTCGGCGAGGTCACGGCGTCGGTGGTGAAGAGCGCCTCGGCCGCTCGGCCCACGCTGGGGACGGTGAGCAGCTCATGGCCGTCGTCGGTCACCAGCACGGTGTGCTCGAACTGGGCGGTCCGTTGCATGTCGGCGGTCGAGACCGTCCAGCCGTCGTCCCACATCGTCACGGCTGCCCGACCGATGTTGATCATCGGCTCGACGGTGAAGGTCATGCCTGGCAGCAGCTCCATGTCGTTGCGGGGGTCGAAGTAGTGGGGGATCTGCAACGAGGTGTGGAACTGGTCGCCGATCCCGTGGCCGATGAACTCCCGGACGATCGAGTACCCGAGCGGCAGGACGACGCCTTCGATCGCCTGACCTATGTCGCGGATGCGGGCGCCTGGTCGCACCACCGAGATCCCCGCGTGCATGGCGTGGCGGGTGGCGTCGACAAGCGCCCGTGACCGGGGGTCGACCTCGCCGACGAGGAAGGTCGCGGACGTGTCGCCGTGGACGCCGCCGATGTACGCGGTGACGTCGACGTTGACGATGTCGCCCTCCTGCAACCGACGCGAGTCGGGGATGCCGTGGCAGACGATCTCGTTCACGGAGGTGCACAGCGACTTGGGGTACCCGCGGTAGTTGAGCGTCGACGGGTAGGACCCCGCCGCAACCATCGCGTCGTGGCCGATCCGGTCGAGCTCGTCGGTCGTGACGCCGGGTGCGACGTGTCGACCGACCTCGATGAGAGCGTCGGCGGCGACGCGTCCGGCGACCCGCATCGCCTCGATCTCGGCCTCTGTGCGGATCGCCCTCGTGGCCCGATCCGACGGGGTGCCGGTAGCGGCGTAGTCGGGTCGGTCGATGCCGACGGGAACGGTCCGCATCGGTGACACCAGACCGGCGGTCACCGGTGGTGAGGGTGGGGGGGCGAGCTCTGTCCGACGCTTCTTGCGCTTTGCCATCGCCGGACAGAGTACGTCGCGGCTCCCGACCCGCTCCGGCCGGGGACCCCTCCCCGTCGTTCTGTGTGCATCTCACGTCGTGGGGCGACGTGAAACACACACAAAATCCGAAATTCTCAACCGTCTTCACGGGTGGGCCGATCGGTTCTCGATGGCACGACGATCCACCTCCGTCGGCGCGGGCCCTGCGCAGCTGGGCATCCGCAGCCGGCTCCTGCTCCTGTTGGCGGTTCCGTTGACCGGCCTGCTCCTCGTCACCGGCTTCGCCATGAACAGCGCCGTCCGGCAGTCCCGGGACGCCGCGCGACTCCGCTCCACGGCCGAGGTGTCGCTCGCGAGCTACAGGCTCGTCGACGCGTTGCAGGCCGAGCGCAAGGTCCTCGCCGCTGGTGAGGCGACGAACGCCCGTCTGCGCGACGACATCGTCTCGGCGGCCGGCGAGCTGCGTCACCTGTCTGACCAGCAGGACGGCCAGCAGGACAGCCGGCTCCGGCTCGCGACGCAGCGCGCGCTCGACCGCGTCGACGCAGCCGGATCCCTGGCCGCCACCAACACCGGCGGACTCGTCGCCGTCGACGGCTACTCGCCCGCGATCGCCTCGCTCCTGTCTGTCAGCAGGTCCGGCTTCGATCCCGGCGAGGCCATGGACAGCAGCACCGCCACCACGGTGGACCTCCTCGCCTCGGCCCAGGAGGCCGCAGCCAAGGAACGGGACCTGATCAGGGCCCTGGCGATCCGCGGTCAGCTCGACCCTGCCGTGTACGGACAGGTCTCGGAGCTGGCGGCCGCCCAGGACATCCAGGCGAGCCAGGCTGTGGCGTCCGCCGATCCCTCGCTCACCGCGCGCATCGACCGGGCAGCGGACGCCGTCGCCGCCGC
>CAZNQK010000079.1:0-13700 GCA_964575165.1 uncultured Aquihabitans sp.
CCGCTCGACCGGCAGTCATCGACGTGACGACCTCCGCCGCGGTGGTGCACCCGCTCACGATGATGATGCTCGGAGGGCTCGCCTCGACCGAGGAGATCGTCATCCCGTACTACGACAACATCGATCAGACCTGAGCAACCGAGCGCTCGCCCACCAGGTGCTCAGGGCTGGCAGGTGGGGCAGTACCAGATCGGACGACCAGCGAGGTTCATCGTGGCGATGTCGGATCCGCACCGGCGGCAGTGCTCCCGGTGATACACGTACAGCCGTTCGTCAGCGTCCATGCGGCCCCGCGGCCGACCGATCTCCTCGGGGTCGGTGGTGACGATCCGCCCGAGACGGGTCCCGATCCGCATGAGCTCGACGGTCCTCCGCCAGAGCTCGTCGAACTCGTCGTCGGTGATCGAGTCGGATGGCCGGTCTGGCCGGATCCCGCACAGGAACAGCAGCTCGGCTCTGTACACGTTGCCGATGCCGGCGATCACCGACTGGTCGAGCACCAGCGCCCCCACCGGCTTGGTGGAGCGGGCGAAGCGGGCGCGTGCAGCATCGACATCCGGTGACCGACGCAGCGGGTCGGCACCGAGTCCGGCGACGATCCGGTCCTGATCCTCGGGGCTGATCAGCTCGCAACGAGTCGGTCCCGACAGGTCCCAGGTGGCGCCGGGACCGACCAGGCGGAGTCGGACGACGCCGACAGGGTCGGGCGGCGGTGACGGTCGCCGCCGGAGCTTTCCGATCAGGCCCAGGTGGATGTGGAGGACCTCGCCGGTGCCGAAGTCGCAGAACAGGTACTTGCCCCACGCGTCGGCCCGGACAAGGAGTCGTCCGTCGATCGCTGCGGCGCCCTCGGAGAAGCGGCCCTGCGGTGAGGTTGCCCCCACCGCAGCGCCGTCGAGCGTCGAGCGCAGCTCACGAGCTAGTCGGTGGATGATGTGACCCTCGGGCACACCTGAGTCTGGCCCATGGGAACAGGATGCTGGTCAGGTTCGATGCCCCGGGCTCGACCCTGCTCAGGCCAAAGGCATCTCGCACCAGTAGGCGTCGGCCGGCATCGGCGCCGAATAGCCATTCCCGGTCAGGTTCATGACTCCGGTGGTGTTGGAGTCCAACGTCTCGCACTTCGCCAGGGCGGCCGTGGCGTCGACGTCGACCACGAGCGTGATCGGGCCGAGGTCCCCGCTGCACGTACCGTCGGTGGACAGGTGCAACGTGGCGTTGTCCCTGACGTCCATCATCGGACCGTTGAACTTGATGTCCAACATCCCTTCGGTCGTTGAGTCGTAGCAGCCCGCCGGTGGCGGTGCTGCGCATGATGTCATCGCCAGTCCGGACAGTCCGATGACGAGCACGACTGCGACGGCAACGGTGTGTCTGATTCCTCTCATGGTGCCCTCCTTGGCCCTTCCCGCCAATGGTTTGGACTCCACGATCATCCGCCCGAACGAGGTGAGGGTCAACCAACTCCCAACGCTCAGGATCGACGATCCGAGAGCACCGGGTGTCGAAGGACCGGTTCTGATCCTGTGCGTGGTGCGGACGGGGGGACTCGAACCCCCACGCCCTTGCGGGCACTGGGACCTAAACCCAGCGCGTCTGCCAGTTCCGCCACGTCCGCGTGGTCGTGACCGTAGTGTCGTGATCACCACCTGAACCCACGAATACCCCGAACTCGGGTCGGATGACTCCGAATATCGGAGTCAGGTGACCCGAGTTCGGCATGTGGGGCTGTGACCGGCATTCCCGGAGGTCGCGTTAGCCTCCAGCGCCATGCAGCCACTCGCACCTTCCGACCTCCCGCCCCAGCTCGCAGCGGACCCCGTCCTGATGCAGGCCGGCAACGGCATGGAGCCGTCCGCCGACATCTACAACCGCTTGCTCAAGAACCGCGTCGTGTTCCTCGGCTCAGAGGTCAACGACACCGTGGCCAACTTCATCACGGCGCAGATGCTGTTCCTGGAGGGGGAGGACCCCGACAAGGACATCTGGCTCTACATCAACTCCCCGGGCGGGTCGGTCACCGCCGGCATGGCGATCTACGACACGATGCAGTTCGTCACGCCCGACGTGGGCACGATCTGCATGGGGTTGTGCGCCTCGATGGGGCAGTTCCTGCTCTGCGCCGGTGCCGAGGGCAAGCGCTACTCGCTGCCGCACGCCCGGATCATGATGCACCAGCCGTCGGCCGGCATGCAGGGCCAGGCATCGGACATCGCGATCCAGGCCGAGCAGCTCAAGTACATCAAGGACCTGCTGGCCGAGCGGACCGCTCATCACACGGGCCAGACCAAGGACCAGATCAACGCCGATTCCGATCGTGACCGCTGGTTCACCGCCGAAGGCGCCAAGGACTACGGGATGATCGACCACGTGATCGTGCGGCGCGGGGAGATGCGCTGATCCTCCGCTCCCACCTGATCGGCGACAGGACGCGACAAGGGCCACCCCTGTCCGGGGGTGGCCCTCGTCGCGTCGTGCTCTGGAACTGAACGCCAGTCGTTGGCGAGCGGTTCCGCCGTGACGTCAGCCTGCGAACACCTGGGCGACGTAGTACCGACCGCCGGCTTGGGCGACGCCGAGGCCGACGCGGTCGTACTTGCCGGCCACGATGTTGGCCCTGTGCGGCGGGCTGTCCATGAACAGCTGGTGCATCTGGGCGATGGAGCCGGCCACGCCGACGTTCTCGCCGAGGGTGCGCCAGTTGTCGCCGGCCCCGTCGGCCAGCTGCGAGTGCGAGATCGCTCCCGCCTTCGCCATCCGCTCGGCCCAGGCCTGCGCCTTGTTCACCAACGTGTCGTCGATGGCCAGTCGCCGCAGGCCTGCCTCGACACGGGTGTTGTTGATCCGGTTGACGGAGTCGTACGCCGCGGCGTTCTTGGTGCACGACACCGCCACGAGGGACAGGGATGCCACCAGTGCTGCGAGGAGCACGACGGCGCTGCGCCGGCGGGTCCTGCCGATCGGTGACTCCGTCGTGGACGGGGTGGACTGTGAGCTCAGGGAGGTGAGTTCCATCAGGGGAAGGATCCTTCTCGTCGGGAGCGTGGGAGGGACTGCTGGTCGACGGCCCCAGCCGTGGATTCGATGCAATCGACATCATATGTCAGTTGCATGACGAACACATGGCTACCACATGACGAGACCCAATCGGTCGATCCCCCTCGATTGTGAGAGGTTCCACCGACTTCTTTCCACCGTCCCGCCGTGCGGGCGCATCATGACAGGTCCAGTCCACAGGTGCGAAACGCCCACCGCTCCACCCGGGAGCTGGTCGATGCCAGATCGTCCAGGCGACGGTTCAGCTCCTCCCGGTCCTGTTGCAGCGTGGTCGCATCGCCCTTGTCCGGGTTGGCTGCTCCGGGTACGGCAGACCGTTCGTCGCCGAGGAGCTCGACGATGTCGGCGACGGCGACAGCAAGATCCTCGAAGTCGGGCCTGATGTCGTCGGGGGCATGTCCGGCCAGATCCCGGAACTGATCGGCGGCTCGTCTGGCACGTCCGAGATCCTGCGTCTCCAGAGCCTCGGTGAGCGCCTTCATGTCGGACGCGCGCGCGAGATCGTCACAAAAGGCGGGGCGTCCGTCACCACAAGATGTCGCTGTCGTTGCGAGCACGGCCACGGACGCTGCGGCAGCCAACAGGAGCGATCTGGAACGCGTCGACTCCTGGCGCGCGCGACCGAGTGCGAACGACCATCGGTGCGTTCTGGGGGTTCGGGGCACTGGGGGTCGGCCGGTCAGGATCGAGCGGCCTCGGCCAGGGAGCGGATCTGGGACACGGCGTGGGCCTGGCCCTCGGGGTCGCGGAACAGCGCACTCCCGGCGACGAGCACGTTCGCACCCGCGGCAGCGGCCCCCGTGACGGTCGTCCGCCCGATACCCCCATCGACCTCGAGGTCGATGTCCCTGCCCGACGCCTCGATCATCGCCCGAACCTCGGCGATCTTCGGTTCCATCGTCGCGATGTAGGCCTGGCCGCCGAAGCCGGGGTTCACCGTCATCACCAGGATCTCGTCCACGAGGTCCAGGACGTGGCTGATGGCCACCGCTGGAGTCGCTGGGTTCAGCGCGACCGCGGGGGAGGCGCCGAGGTCCCGGATGCGCCCCAGCGTCCGGTGCAGGTGCCGACAGGCTTCGGCGTGCACGATGACGAACTCGCATCCCGCCTCGACGTAGCGGTGGGCGAGCTCGTCCGGCTCGACGACCATGAGGTGGGCTTCGAACGGCACGTCCACCAGCGGTCGACAGGCGGCGATCACGTCGGGTCCCACAGTCAGGTTGGGGACGAAGACCCCGTCCATCACATCCCACTGGATGCGGTCCACCCCGGCCTTCTCGAGTGCCTGGCACTCCTCGCCGAGTCGGGCGAAGTCCGCTGGGAGCACCGACGGGACGATCTGGATCAGTGGAGCGGTCATCGGCTGGCCTCGATGTGGGGAGAGCACGGTCCCGGCGATCGTACCGGCCCGGGGCGCCCCCACCGCCGGGCACCCCTAGCGTGGGGGGATGGACGGCGACGGATCCTCGGAGCGGACGAGGGGTGTCGGTGGGCCCGGAACGGATCCCCAAGTCCTCGACGTCGTCGTGGAGCGAATCGTGGCGGGTGGCAACGGCTTCGCCCACGAGCCCAGCGGCAGGGTCGTCCTCGTCGAGGGCGGCCTGCCCGGTGACAGGGTCCGCGTGGAGGTCCTGAAGGAGCGACCGACGTTGATCGAGGCCCGGGTGCTGGACGTGCTCGTTCCTTCCGATGACCGGGTGCGGCCGCCCTGCCCGGAACACGTCCGAGGATGCGGCGGTTGCGATCTCCAGCACGCGGCAGCAGCGGCGCAGCCAGCCCTCAAGGCCAACATCGTCCGAGACGCCCTTGGTCGTGCCGTGCGCCGCGGGGATCTCGATGAGATCCCCGTGTGCTCCGGTGAGGAACTGCCCGCGTGGGCATACCGCACGAGCGTGCGGTTCGGCGTCGTCGACGGCCGTCCAGCGTTCCACCGACGATGCTCCGACGACCTCCTGGCGATCAGGAGCTGCGCCGTCGCCCACCCGTTGGTGGGCGAGCTGCTGGCCCACGGCCGTTTCCCCGATGCCTCCGAGGTGAGCGTGCGTGTCGGGGCCCGAACCGGGGAGCGTCTGGTCGTCGTCTCTCCGACCGTGTCGCCCGAGACGGTCGTTCCGGACGACGTCCGGGTGATCGGCACCGACGAGCTCCGGCGCGGGCGGCGGGCCTGGTACCACGAAGAAGTGGCGGGCCATCGCTTCCGCATCTCCGCCCGATCGTTCTTCCAGTCGGGTGCGTCCGGAGCCGACGCGCTGGTCGAGGCGGTCGGACGGGCCCTCGGCCGACGCGAGCCCGATGACCGGCTCGTCGACCTCTACGGCGGAGTCGGGCTCTTCGCTGTCGCCATGGGGACCCGGGCGCCGGTAGTGGTCGAACGATCGGCCTCCTCGACGGCAGACGCCCGGGTCAACCTCGAGGGGAGGGGAGCGACCGTCGTCAAGGTCGCGGCAGAGCGGTGGCACCCGTCGGCGGCCGATCTGCTGGTCGCCGATCCGTCCCGGGCCGGACTCGGGCGCGAGGGCGTGCGGGTCGCCTCGGCGCCCGGGGCCCGAAGGATCGCCCTCGTGAGCTGCGACGTCGCTGCGCTGGCTCGTGACCTCGTCCTCTTCGCCGGCGCCGGGTACCGCGCCACATGCGTCGAGCTCGTCGACCTGTTCCCCGGAACGCATCACGTCGAGGCGGTCACGACCCTCGAGCCCGCATGAGGCAGGTCCTCCCCGCTCGCCGCGTCAGGCACGCGCTGATCGTGGGAGTGGTGGCGGTCGCGTGTGCGGTCCCCGGGTGCACGGACGCGACTGATCCGCCGCGGCGAGATGGAGGTGCGGGCTCGGTCGAGACGTCGGAGTCGGGGGACGGTCGGCCCGACGCAGCCCTGCCGGCGGACTGCTCCGCTGATGCCGTCCCGGAGCGGCTCGTCCCGGAGGTGCTCGGCGAACGACCCCACGATCCCTCAGCGTTCACACAGGGGCTCCTGCTCCTCGACGGCGTCCTCTACGAGAGCACGGGACTCGAGGGTGAGTCGTCGGTCAGGGCGGTCGACCCGTCGACCGGTGAGGTGCTCCGTCGTTCCGATCTCGACCCGTCGTCGTTCGGGGAGGGACTCACGGGCGTCGGGAAGGACCGTCTGGTTCAGCTCACTTGGAAGGAGGGTCGCGCCGAGGTTCGTGACCGATCCGATCTGCGCGTCGTCGATGAGCACCGTTACGACGGGGAGGGGTGGGGGATCACGACGCTCGCCGACGGCACGCTGGTCATGAGCGATGGATCTGCTTCGCTCAGCGTTCGGGACCCCGACGACTTCTCGTTGCAGGAGAGGTGGCAGGTCGCTCGCGTCGACGGCGATGCCGACCGGCTGAACGAGCTCGAGTGGGACGGCGATCGGATCTGGGCGAACCGCTGGCAGACGGATGAGATCGTGCGGATCGACCCGCGCTGCCGTGCTGTCGATGGTGTGGTGGATGCCTCTCGGCTCACCGAGCGTGCAGCGCAGGCGGCGTCCGCGCCGATCGACGTGCTCAACGGCATCGCGCATGTGCCGGGGAGCGACAGGTTCCTGGTCACGGGCAAGCTCTGGCCCGTGGTGTACGAGGTGCGGTTCGTGCCTGCCGAGCGAGGATGAACGCTTGCCGAGGGAACCAGAACCGGTACATTGCGCGAACGGCCCAGCAGCGGCCGACAGCATGTGAGGACGGGGGGTTCTCGGTGGCCAACGGTGCGATCAGGCCGGCAGACGGCGCTCTCTACGGGGCGGAGACGGTGTCGTGGGACGTGAACCGGCGGTGGTTCCCGCTGATCGGAGGTCCACGGGCTGCGATCCTCCAGGTCTGTGACCCTGCGGTCGCTGCCGGTGTGGCGAACTACAGCGCGTTCCGCACCAACCCCATCGGTCGTCTGGACCACACGCTCGATGCCATGCTCACGATCTCGTTCGCGTCGCCCGAGCGTCGTGACGCCATGCTCAAGCAGTTGAGGCGCATCCACGCCGGCATCCGTGGGACGACTGCGGACGGCAGTCGCTACACAGGCAACGATCCCGACCTCCAGTACTGGGTGCTGGCCACGTTGATCGACACCACGTTCGAGGTGGAGCGCCGCTACGTCGGCGAGATGCGCCGTCCCGACAGGGAGCGGTTCTTCCGGGAGTCGAAGTCGATGGCCAGCGCGTTCGGTGTACCGGATGAGCTGATACCCGATGACCTCGAAGCGTTCCGCGCGTACATGGACGACAAGTTCGCGACCCTCGTGCCTACCGAGGAGTCCCGTGAGATCACGAGCGTTCTCATGCGGCCTGGCCTCCGGTTCGTCCCTGACCAGTCGTTCATACCGCTGAACTGGATCACGGCGGAGCTGTTGCCGTCGAGGTTGCGGCGGTTGCTCGACGTGCCCAAGCTCAACCCTGCCGAGCTCCAAGCGGTGCGAACGGCACGCATGGTGTCGAGGACGACGCTGCCCCGACTCCACGGAGTGCTCGCCTCCAACCCGTGGAGCAACCGGGTGCTCCGTCCGGCGGCGTGAGGGGCTCGGCGAGCAGCCCACCGTGACCCGCTCGCTCATGGATGCGGACGGCCTGTGACCGAGCGACGGCGCGACATGGCTCCGATCTCGGGCCATTGCGATCGCCGCTTCGGTCGGGTCAGGGACGAGTTCGTCGCCAACTTCGTCGAGCGGGGTGAGCTCGGTGCCGGCGTGTGCGTCGTCGTCCGTGGCGAGGTCGTGGTCGATCTCGTGGGTGGCTGGGTCGACGCAGAGCGCAGCCGTCCGTGGGCACCGGAGTCGCTTGCCGAGATCTACTCGGTCGGCAAGGGCCTGCTGTCGTTGCTCCTTCTCCGGCTGGTGGGCCGAGGAGCGATAGGGCTCGACGACCCGGTCGCCACGGCGTGGCCCGAGTTCGCCGCAGCCGGAAAGGGAGCGGTGACGGTTCGTCACTGCCTCACGCATCGCGCAGGCGTTCCGGCCATACGACGTCACCTCACCGACGAGGACCTCTTCGACTGGGACGTGATGACGACGGCGCTGGCGAGGACCGAACCGTGGTGGCCCGCCGGGGAGCAGGTCGCCTACCACGTCAACACCTTCGGCCATCTGATCGGCGAGCTGGTGCACCGCATCGGGGGCCTGATGCCCGGCCCTGCCCTGGCGGCTATCGCCGACGGGCTCGACGCCGACGTCCACTTCGGAGTGCCCGAGTCGGAGCAGCACCGCTGCGCCGAGACGGTCTGGGACGGGTCCTTCTCGGTTCCGCCGTTCGATCTCGACCGCCTCGACGGGCTGAACCTGCTCCACGCCCTGGCGCACTTCAACCCGCCGGGCTACTCGTCGGTGGGGGTCATGAACACCCCGCGATGGCGATCGTCGCAGATCGGCTCGACGGCGGGCCACGGCACCGCAGCCGGCGTGGCCCGTGTCTACTCGGCCCTTCTCGACGACGACCGGCTGTTGTCGCGGGGGCTGCTGGACGAGGCGACCCGGACGCAGGTCGCTGGTCGTTGTCCGATCCTCGGTGACGACGTCGAGTTCGGGCTCGGCTTCCAGCCGACGACCGCCCGTCGTCCGCTCGGACCGAACCCCGGATCGTTCGGCCACTTCGGCACCGGCGGTTCCCTCGGGTTCGCGGACCCGGTCGGCGGCGTGGTGTTCGGGTACGTGATGAACCACGTCATCCCCAGGTGGCAGAGCACCCGCAACCGGGCGCTCATCGACGCCGTCTACGCCTCTCTGTAGCGGTCTCCCCGCCGACGTGGCCCCCCGTTGACGCGACAGGGCCCGGGTCCCTGTCGGACCCGGGCCCTTGCAGTACGCCCCCCGGGACTTGAACCCGGAACCAGCGGATTAAGAGTCCGATGCTCTGCCAATTGAGCTAGAGGCGCACGTCTCTCCGCCGGGCGGACCCGGCGGAGTTGGATTGTAGCGACCCGACGACAGCGGCCCGAACCGCTCCCGCCTGCCGCGTGGGGTGACCGAGGGGACTTGAACCCCCGACCTCCAGGGCCACAACCTGGCGCTCTAACCGGGCTGAGCTACGGCCACCAAGGCAAGGGCGCCGATCATATACGGTGCCCGCCGCGAGCCTGCCAGCCCGATCGATCGGTTGTGTGGGTCCGACGCCGGCCCCCGTAGCTCAGCTGGACAGAGCAGCGGACTTCTAATCCGACGGTCGCAGGTTCGAATCCTGCCGGGGGTGCCAGGGGACCTACGTCCCGCACCAACCCGATCCGCTCGGCCGAGCTCTGGAGGCCCATGTGTCCTACATCGTCGACGCACTTGCCGGCCTGCGGGCCGACGAGGCGCGGTACTTCGATCTCAAGGGCGAGCACTCCTGACCGTGCCCGATCCGTTGATCCTCATCCCGCCTTCCGAGGGCAAGGCGGTCGGTGGTGCAGGCGCCGCGTGGCATCCGGGGTCGATGGCGATCGACCTCGACGAACAGAGGCTCAGGGTGATAGCCGCGTTGCGCTCGGCAATGCGTTCGAACGCCACCGTCCGGGGGAAGCTCCTCGGGGTCAAGGGTGACGCCCTGGCCCGGGCTACAGCAGCGAACCGCTCGATCGACGAGTCGCCGACGCTCCCAGCGGCCGAGCGGTTCACCGGTGTGCTCTACGACGCGCTCGACCTCGCCTCGCTCCCCGCTGCGGTCCGCCGTCGGGCCGACCGCAGCGTCCTCATCCCGTCGGGAGTCTTCGGTCTGCTGGCCCCATCGGACCCGGTCCCCGACCACAGGTTGAAGATGAGCGTGGTGCTCGGATCGCTCGGACGGCTCTCGACGTGGTGGCGCGACTCGGTGAGCGCCGCCGTCGCGGAGCAGTCGCACGGTCGGACGGTGTGGAACCTGCTCCCGAACGAGCACGCCGCCTCGGTCAGACTCGTCGGGGTCCCGCAGTACAGCGTGACGTTCCTGGAACCCGGTCGTGCCGGGAACCTCGTCGCCGTCTCGCACTGGAACAAGCTCCTGAAGGGGGAGTTGGTCCGACACGTCCTCCGGTGTCCGTCGGCGGGGCCGGACGACCTCCTGGAGTGGCGGCATCCTTCGGGCTTCGGACTCGACCGTGCACGGACCGAGCGGTTCGGCGAGGTGACCCGCCTGGCGTTCGTGAAGGAGTGAGCCGTCGTCGGAGACGTCCGCTGCGCCTGAGAATCTCCCAGGTGTGAAGACGTTCACCCGCCACGGAGCGCGCGCAGAGGGTCGAACTCTGCTAGAACATCAGAAACAACGACCCCCGGCCGTGGAGTTCTTCCCTTCCCTCCTACTCTCCGGCCGGGGGTCCGTTGCTGTCCGGGCACCGGTCGGCCGGACCTGTAGCCCTCGTGGTCGTGGCGGCCTGGCTCGGAGAGGCTGCGCCCGGGGCGCCGGAGCGCCGGGGCGGACCCGGGGTAGGTTGGCATCGTGCGGTCGGCCGCAGGTCGCCGTCGAGCGCACAGCGAACGACGATGCGCACCACTGGCCTTCGACTCGGACGGATCCTCGGTATCGAGATCGCCGCTGACCTCGGCGTCCTGCTCTTCGGTGGGTTGCTGACGTACCTGCTCGCGACGTCGGTTCTTCCGGCACGTGAGCCCGCACTCGGGGGAACGGCCTACTGGTCCGTCGCCGCGATCGGAACGATCCTGTTCCTCGGCTCACTGCTCGCACATGAGCTGGGCCACGCCGTGGTGGCACGTCGCAACGACGTCGAGGTCACCGGCATCACGCTGTGGATGCTCGGCGGAGTGGCCGAGTTGCGGTCCGAAGCGACGTCGCCGGGTGCGGAGCTGCGCATCGCTCTGGCCGGCCCCGCCATGAGCCTCCTCGTCGCGGCGACCTCGATCGGGGCAGCCGTCGGGCTCGATCAGGCCGGTCTGCCCGGACTGTACGTGGGTCTCCTCTGGTGGCTCGGACTCGTCAACATCGTGCTCGCGCTGTTCAACCTCGTTCCCGGCGCCCCGCTCGACGGAGGTCGGGTGCTCGCCGCGGTGCTCTGGAAGATCCGTGGTGACAGACTCGCCGCCCGGATCGGCGCAGCGGTCGCCGGCCGGATCGTCGCCCTGTTGGTGATCGCCGCCGGATTCGCCGAGGTCTTCGTCCTGGGCAGCGGCACCGGCCTGTTCACGGTCGTCGTCGGGTGGTTCCTCATGACCGCCTCGAGGATGGAGGAGCTCCGCTACCGCGGCGAACGGGCGCTCGGGACCATGCCCGTGTCCGAAGCGATGATCAGCCAACCGCATTCGGTCCGGCCGTGGACCACGCTCGCCGAAATCGTGGCCGGCCCGTTGAACGACATGGGTGACTCCGTCGTGCCGGTCGTCGATCTCGACGGTCGGGTCGCGGGTGTGATCACCTCGGCGCAGGTTCGTCGCGTCCCCGCCGAACGTTCAGCCACCGTGACCGCTGCCGAGGTCATGTTGCCGGCAGCGCACCTTCCGACGGTGATGCCCACCGATCGGGTGACCGCCGTCATCGACAAGATGCGGATCCAGTCGGGAGGCCTCGCCCTGGTCCTGGATCACGGTCGATTCGTCGGGCTGCTGACACCTGACGGGATCTCGCGTGCAATCACCTCAGGCAGCGCACGACGATCGACCGCTCCGCCGGAAGTGCCGACGTCGCCCGTCCCGCCGCCGACCCCTCCGCACGTCCCCGTGCAGCACTGGGAGGAACCCCGATGACGGACCAGCCCGACACGTCCGCTCCAGAGACCCCCGGACCCGTCGAGGGCGACTACCGGGCCGGACTTGAGGGTCGACTCGACGCGTTGCAGTGGAACGTCACCCAGGAGGGCGGGACGGAGCGGGCGTTCAGCGGTGTCTACTGGGACTGCCACGACGAGGGCACCTACCGGTGCGTGGTCTGTGCGACGCCGTTGTTCAGAAGCGACACCAAGTACGAGTCCGGGTCCGGGTGGCCGAGCTTCTGGCAGCCGATGGCGACCGACGCCATCGAAGAGGTCGAGGACCGCTCGCACGGCATGGTCAGGATCGAAGCCCGTTGCGCCAACTGCGGATCCCACCTGGGTCACGTGTTCGACGACGGACCCAGACCGACCGGGATGCGCTACTGCATGAACAGCGCGTCACTCGACCTGGAACGCGACTCTCCGGCCTGAGCTCCGTCGAGTTCCCCTTCAGCGTTCGCCGGCGATCCGGCGCCACAGCGGTCGGGGAGCGTTCCGGAGGACGGCGAACAGCGGACCGAGGACGGCAGGGACGGAGACGATCCCGCTCCGACCCCGCCGTAGGGCCGCGACGGTCGCTCTGGCGACGGTCTCCGGGTCCGTGCTGAACGGCGCCGGGTCCAGACCCCGGGTCATGCGCGATCGCACGAAGCCCGGGCGAACGATCAGGCACCGAGCGCCGGTGCCGACCAACGCGTCATCGAGGCCCTGGACGAACACGTCGAGCCCAGCCTTCGAGGACCCGTAGACGTAGTTCGACCGGCGGGCCCGCACGCCGGCGATGGACGACAGCACCACGATCGTACCGCTGCCCTGATCCGCGAGGTGCTGACCGGCGGCAGCGAGAGCTGCGGCTGGCCCGGCGAAGTTGGTGCGCACCATGTGATCGACGTCGACCGGTCCCATGGAAGCGCCTGCGTGGTGTCCGAGCATGCCGACTGCGCACACGACGAGGTCGATGGACCCGAGCGACGCCGCTGCCCGGTCCAGTAGAGCTCGATGGCCCTCGACCTCGAGGGCGTCCCACGCGACGGCGTCGATCCTCAGCTGGGGGGCCAGTGCTCGTGCCGCGGATTCAGCTGCGCCTGGGTCGCGGGCTGCGAGCACCGCGTGGGACAGGCCGTGCAGTGCGAGCTCGGCCACGATCGCCATGGCGATGTCGCTGGTCGCACCGAGAACGAGCGCTGTGCGCGTCGGCACCTGTACACGGGTGGCGCTGCTCGGTCGGGATCCGGACACTCCCGAAAGGTAGCCGTGGCGGTCGCAGTCGCGGTCGCCCGAGCCCTCCGCGTTCTGTGTGCATCCCACGTCGTGGGGCGACGTCAGATGCACAGAAAACGTCAGATGCACAGAGAAAGCACAGTCGTGGAGCGGGTGACGGGAATCGAACCCGCATGACCAGCTTGGAAGGCTGGGACTCTAGCCATTGAGCTACACCCGCGGGCCCTGTCGAAACAGGGACCGCTCACGGTAGCGCGGTCCGTCGGGGCGCGGTTCCACCAGCCGTGGTGCCTGCAGGTCCAGCCGCGGCCGCGGTGCTGCGCCGGTCGGCGACACCTCGATGGTGATGATGACGTACCTTGGTCCCTGCGGCGTCACCGCCGACGAACGAAGCAGGGCCGAACGAGGTAGGGGATCGCGATGACGGAAGGGTTCGACGTGGCTGTGGTCGACCAGGTGATCCGCGTCAACGGTGATCTCGACGCTCAGACGTCATCGACCCTCGACGTGGCGGTCGCCGAGCAGCTGGCAGCGGGCTGCACCGAGATCGTCCTCGACCTCTCCGGACTTCAGTTCGTCGACTCCAGCGGCCTGCGCTCGATGGTCCTCGCCCGTGGCCCGCAGGGAGACGGGCGGGTCGTGCTCCGCGGGCCGTCACCTTCGGTGCGGCGCCTGCTCGACATCACCGGCCTCACCGAAGTGTTCATCATCGAGAACTGAACATTCCCGTTCTGAGGTGAAATGCGGGTTACGCGGCTCTTGGGGCGGTGATTGTGTAGC
>CAZNQK010000080.1:0-13232 GCA_964575165.1 uncultured Aquihabitans sp.
GCGGATCACCCTCTCGGTTATGTTCGCCGCATGAGGATCGCTGGTAGGGACATCGACACGATCGCCCGGGCCGATGTGGTCGTCGCCGGCAGCGGGCCTGGCGGGTTGGGGGCAGCGCTCAGCGCGGCACGGTCGGGGGCGAGCGTCGTGCTCTGCGAGCGCTACGGCTTCCTCGGAGGCAACTTCACGGCCGCTGCCGTGGGCAGCGTGTGCGGCTACTACGGGAACCGTGGGACGTGGGAGACACCGTCGTTCGAGCCAGTGGTCGGCGGTGTGGCGTCCGAGATCCTGGATTCGTTGGCGGCGAGCGGCAACGGCATGGGCCCCATCCCGTTCAAGGAGCAGACGGCGGTGTTCCTCTACAAGCCCTGGGCGGCCAAGCGGCTCTTCGACCACATGATCTCCGAGGCGGGTCGGATCGACCTCCTCCTGCACACCGTGGTGGTCGACACGATCTGCGCCGACGATGAGATGCAGGCGCTCGTCGTCGGGACGAAGAACGGACTCGCGGCGGTGGAGGGTCGGGTGTTCATCGACGCGACGGGCGACGCCGACGTCTCGAAGTTCTCCGGCGTCGAGACCGTCGCTGGATCTCCGGACGGCGCCCAGCAGTTCGCTTCGATGCAGTTCTTCATGGCCAACGTCGACGACGCCAGCGTGCTGGAGGCCAACGCGGCTCTGTCGGGGTTGATCGAACGGTTCGGCGATCACCTGTCCCGGGACGGTGGCGCCGTCCTTCCGACGTTCAACCCGGGACAGGTCACCGGCGCGATGACGAGGGTCCGCCGAGCCGACGGCGCTCCGTTGGACGCGACGGATGTGCGGCAGGCCACATACGGGGAGCTCGAAGGTCGTCGCCTCGCCGAGGAGGCGGCCGAGTTCCTGCGTGCTCACGTGCCCGGATTCGAATCCGCGTACCTGAGCGACACGGCGGTGCAGCTCGGCGTGCGTGAGACCCGTCACGTCGTCGGCGACTACGTGCTCACCGGCGACGATGTGCGCTCGGGTGCCCGGTTCGACGATGCGGTGGCGTCGTGCTCGTGGCCTCAGGAGTACCACACGACCGGCCGTTCGACGCGCTACGAGTTCCTCGACGCCGGGTTGACCTATCAGGTGCCGTACCGCTGCCTGGTGCCCAACGGTCCCCGGAACCTGCTGGTCGTCGGCAGGGCGATCTCGGCCGACCACGATGCGCTCGCGTCGGTGAGGGTCATGGCACCGTGTCTGGCGCTGGGTCAGGCGGCCGGGACGGCGGCGGCGATGGTGGTGCGTGACGACCTCGGTCAGGTTCGGGATGTCGACACCGACGAGCTGCGTTCGGAGTTGCTGGCGGCCGGGGCACGTACCGACTGAGGATCACGCCACCCGATCCGGGCCATAGGCTCCCGGCGATGACGTCGACGGGGACCAGCGGGCGATGACGCTGACCGAGGAGCTCGCTGGCTGGGCATCCGGGCTCCGCTTGGACGACATCCCCGAACGGGTCCTGTCCTGTTCGCGCAGCCAGGTGCTCTCGCAGCTCGCCGCCGCTCGAGCCAGCCTCGATCACCCCCTCGGCCGCAGTGTCGTCGAGGCCTTCGGAACCCCGACGCAGGACGATCCGACGAGAGCCGCCCGGGTGCTCGCGTCGCTGACGATCGCGCTCGACTTCGACGACACCGTGTTCGCGGGGCATGTGACCCATTCGACGGTCAACGTCCCGCTGACCCATGCACGGTCTCTCGGTCTCGACGGCCGTCGGCTGCTCGCGTCGGTCGTCGCAGCCGGTGAGTGTGCGGCCAGGGTGACCGCCTCTGCGACCCTGGGGCCGCATCGGGGCCAGACAGCCGCTCATGCACACCTGGTCGGTGCGCCCGCAGCGCGTCTTCACGGAGAGGGCGCACCAGCTCCTGATTGGGTGAACACGTGGGGCCTGGCCCTGGCCGCACCCCCCTGGTCGTTGCACCGCGGGTTCCTGGGGAGCGATGCGAAGGTGCTCACGGCGTCGGTCCCGGTCGTTACAGGACTCGAGGCTTGTGACGCAACGAGGGCCGGCCTGCGAGGCGCGCCCGACATCCTGGAGCACCCCGACGGCTTCCTCGCCCGCTTCGCCGACGAGCCGCTCCCGGAACTGGTCGTCGCCGGCCTCGGCGAGCGATGGCACACCGAGACGTCCTCGTTCAAGGTCTATCCGGGGTGCGCGTATCTCGATCCGGCGATCGACTGCGCCGCGGCGATCCACCTCCGGCGACCGGACCTGCGCGCGGAGGACATCGCCGAGGTCGTCGTCGATGCCGGGATCCTCACCCTGGCGGTCGATCTGCGTGCTGCTCAGCACGTGGCCGGCCCCGACTCGACCGTCGCGGCGCTGAACTTCTCGGTCGGCTACAGCGTGGCTGTCGCGTTGCTGACCGGATCCCTGACACACCACGACTTCCAGGCACCGGCCATCGAGAGCTCCGACAGATGGGATCTGACCTCCAGGGTCAGGGTCGTGCACGACGAGGACCTGACACGCCGATCCCTGTTGGCGACGGCGCCGCTCGGCGAGGCGCTACGCCAGGCCGGACCCGATCGGGCCCGTCGTTGGCTGGTGTCCCACGGTGGCGAACAGGCAGCCGAGCTGGTCGCAGACCTGACCGCGCCCGCGGTCGACTTCCGGGATGCCGAGAAGGCGATCGGGGCGCGGGTCGTGGTCACCCTCACCGACGGTCGGACCATCGAGGAGAGCTGCGACATCCCACGGGGTGCCGTCGGCCCGGACGGTCGACGGGATCATGCGACCCTGATGCGCAACAAGTTCCTGGAGGTGGGTGGTTCCACCGAGGTCGCCGACGCGGTCGAACACCTCGAGCGGCTGTCCGCGTCGGAAGCCGCCGGCTTGCTCCGAGAGGCGCTCGCCTGACTCCGGTCTGCCCGGTGTCGGCAGCAGCGCCCTATCCGGCCTCGGCGACGAGCGGGGCGAACATGCGCACGGTTCCTCCCACTGCCACTTCGACGGTGCGGTCTTCGACCGGCCACATGTCGCCGTCGTGTTCGAACACCAGCGAGAGCCCATCGGTCCGCTCGACACGCACGTGTCGCCCCTGCGCGTAGGTGACGGCGGGATGGTCGATGTGCTCCCCGACCATGACCGGGCCGGCGAGCTCGACGAACCCCTCGGCGTCCACGCCGCCGATCACGCACACATCGGCGAGTCCGTCGTCGAGGATCGACCGGGGTAGCAGCTCGAAGGTGCCGGATCGGTGGCGCGCTCCGCCTATGGCCACCAACGAGACCGGACCGTCGGCGATGACGTCGCCGTCGACGGTGATCCTTGCCGGGAACGGCCGGTGGGACTCGAGTGCCGGGCCGATCGCCTCGGAGTAGCGGTCGCGTCCGGAGACGTCGGTCAGGTCCGCGCTGACGGCGAGGACCTCGGCGATCAGACCGGCGCTCGCCCCCAGCAGCACCGTTGAGGTCCTCTCCGACTCCTCTCCCTTCACCGTCATCAGATCGATGTCCCGGATGCCGGCGCTCCCGTTCAGCACCCGCTCCACCGTCTCGACCCACGGCGCATCGGCCCACAACGCCCTGTACATCGAGTTGCCGGTTCCCGCCGGGACGATCACCATCGCCACGTCGGATCCGGCGAGCGCCTCGGCGCATGTCCGTGCGGTTCCATCGCCCCCGACCGACACGACCGCAGACCAGGGCCCGTCGTCGAGGACGGCGGTCTGGATCATCTCGACCGCTCGTGCGGCACCACCGTCGGGGTCTCCTGGGTGGTTCCCAGGGGTCCCTGGTGGTCCGAGCAGCATCGGTTCGGCACCGCTGTTCTCGACGATGCGTTCGAGGTCGCCGATCAGGTCGACCGGCCGGCCCCGCGCGGACGCGTTGGCGACGATGAGCACCCGTCCGGCACATCGCGCCGCCTCGGTCATCGAGCCGCCGGTTCGTCGCGTCGCGGCCGTCGGCCGTCATCGGCTCCCGCTGCGAACCGGATCGACCGGCAAGGGTCGGCTCGGCGTGTCATGCGAGCATGTCGGCGAGCCGCGCTGCGCCGCGTCGAGCCACCGCCATGATCGTCATCTGCGGGTTGACATGGGTGGAGGACGGCAGGATCGAGGCATCGAGGACCCACAGGTCCGGGACCCCCCACACCGCTCCCCACGGGTCGACCACCGAGTCCGCCGGGCCGGCACCCATGCGAGCGGTCCCCATCGGGTGGTAGGCGGAGACGTGCAGTGAGGATCTCGGCCATCGACCGGAACGGATCTCCTCGACCTGGGAGGGCGAGGAGATCGACTCCAGTCCAGGCAGCATCGGGTACACGGTCCGGGCGCCCGCGGCGAAGAGCAGCTCGGCGGAGCGGGCGATCCCCTCGAGCACGCGTCGGGCGTCACGCTTCGACAGGGAGTAGCGGATGAGCGCACCGCCGCGAGTCGCATGGACGCGGCCGTTGCCGTCGTCGCTGCAGATCGACCCCATCGACGCGACCCGTGGGTAGAGGCGGAGCAGTTGGTCGTCGTGACCCGAACCGGGAAGCGCTCCGGCCGAGTAGCCGAGCCCGGGTGGCGGGAACGTGGCCTCCAACAGGACTCCTTCGTCCAGGTGTTCGTCGATGTAGAAGCTCTGCATCGTTCCACGCCACGCCGAGAGGTCCTCGTCGAAGAGCGCCGTGGTGCCCGCGCCGGGATGGATCACGAGGTTGCGTCCGAGCTGTCCGGAGGAGCGGGCCAGACGCTGCCGCATCAGCAACGCCGGGGTGAACACCGATCCTGCCGCCAGCACAGTCGCCCGCGCCCGGATCCGGAGTCGAGCCGTCGGTCGGTCGGTGTCGGTGTCCCGCAGCTCGGCCAGCACTCCAGCGGCACGGGCCCCCTCCATGATGATCCGATCGACCTTCGCTCGTGCGACGATCCTGGCGCCGGCCTCGACCGCTCTGGGGAGGTATGTGACGTGCATCGCCTGCTTGGCGTCGATAGGGCAGCCGAACGCGCACACACCGTGGCCGTGGCAGCTGCGGATGTTGCGACGAATCGGGCCGCCCGACCAGCCGAGCTCCTCCGCTCCCCGGCGGGCGATCGCACCGTTGGTTCCGAGGACGTCCTCGGGCACCGGTTGCACCCCGAGCACGTCCTCCAACTCGTCGAACAGCGGCGCCATGTCATCGGGTGCGATTCCGGGGATGCCACGCCGACCCCACTCGACCAGGGTGTCGTCGGGGGTGCGGAAGCAGGATCCCGAGTTGACCACCGTCGTCCCCCCCACCACTCTGCCCATGGGAAGCGAGATGGTCGGTGACCCGACGGCGAACGTGAGACCGTTGTCCCGGTAGTGGCGCAGCATCCGTTCCGCGGGCCGGTCACCGGCTTCCTTCGATGCCAGGTACGGTCCGCCCTCCTCGACGACGACGACATCCAACCCGGCACGCGACAGGACATCGGCGACCACCGCTCCGCCTGCGCCGCTGCCGACGATCACGACATCGGTCTCGATGCTGTCGGGGAGATCAGCGCCGGCGAGCAGCGGAAGACTCACCTGGGTTGGTGGCGCCGTCACCGGCCTCAGCGGCCGACCGTCGTAGCCGATGGCCGCCGCGACGTCGGGATGCGATGTGTGGGCGATCCTGATGATCGTCTGCAACGCGCTGAACGCCTCTCGTCGCGCACGGTTCGTCGATCCAGAGCTCGAGTCGACCCAGCGGTCACGTCGAACAGCGTCCAACCGGCTGAAGGGCTGCGGCCTGCGCGAGAGCACAGGTGTGAGCTCGAATCCGACGAGCATCGCCCGGACCAGGTTGCGGGAGGCGGGAGTGAAACCCGCCAACCAGCGCTCGATCTCGGCCGGTACCCCCAGTGCGACAGCACCCGGATCGACCGCATCGACGGCGGGTGCGATGGCATCGCACAGCGCTGTCAGGATCCGGCGTTCCCTGCGTGACAGCACTGGGGCCCCGTCGGCGGCGGCTGATCCGCTCACTGAGGCGAGACTAGATCGCCGATCGATCCAGGGCTGCCCGGATCCCACACCCTGATGTCCTGATGCTGTGGGCGAAGGCGTGACTGGTCAGTTGCTGCGCTTCACGATGGCGTCGGCGACGACGCCGAGCAGAGCCCCGATCCCCACTCCGATCGCCATGCCAGGGCCGCCACCGGCAAGGACGCCGACCGTTGCCCCGAGACCCGAGCCGATCGCGATGAACAGCCCTAGCCGCTCTGAGTCCTTCCTGTCGTCGTCGGTCACCGTTCGCCCCTCAGACCTGAAGACGGTCGATCTCCGCGGGGACGCCATCCTAACGGGATTCGACCGCTGGATCGGAGTCCTCTTCGACCCAGCATGCCTCGACGCCACGTGCGCCGCGCCGGCGGACGGGTCGATCGGCGACCGCGGTGGATCTCGAGGTGCCAGCGTCAACGTGGCGACGACTGCCGGTCTGGCGCTATCCGCGCCAACGATCCGAGTGTGCCCTGCCACAGCACCCGCCCCGGCCCCAAGGTCCCGGCCATCTGTAGTGGATCGCCCACGCCTGACCCCAGCGCCTGCTGTGCGAGCACCATCCCGTTCTCGAAGTCGACCACGGCGTAGACGTACGACTCCTTCCCGTCCGGGCCCGTGTCCGCCAGCACGGTGGTGATCATCCCGTCGGAGGTCGAGAGCTTCGGCACGGCCACCGAGCGCGTGGTGGTGTCCCAGACCACGTCGCAGCCAGATCCGTCCGCACGGACGTCGACCCGGGTCATCCCGCCCACGAACGGCGACGTGGGCGGGACGCTCGGCCCCGCGTCGTCGGGAAGCCGGGGATACGGGTAGCCGTAGGTGGAGGCCACCACCACGGTCCGCCCGGCACCGATGGGTGAGTTCTCCGACCCGGGCCCGCCACGACCGAGGACCGGCGTCGTGCAGACGACATCTCCCGCATTCCGGCCGCGGGTGCGCACCACGATGAGGTGGACGGCAGGGTCCGCGTTGTCCACGATGGCCACGTAGTCCTCACCGAGCTCCGGCCCGAAGAACGTGGGCGTGGAGCCGGTGCCCCAGCTCAGCTGGCCGGGCTTGCGGCCGGGACCGCGCTCGTAGGCCACCCGCCATGCGGTCTCGATCCCGCCGCCGGAGCGACGTCGCAGCAGGTAGAGCGCGTGGTCTGTCGCCACCGCGGCACCAGCGGGAGCGGTCGAGATGCTGTTTGCGACGTGCTCGCCCTCACCCAGCCGCCGCGTCTCGACAGCGCCGTTCCGATGGGCCAGACCGACAGTGCCACCTTCGGTCGCGAACCACACGCCGTCGTCGTAGCCGGGCGACACGCTGTTCACCGTGTCCCCGTCCGGCAGTGAGGGGCGGAGCGGCACTCGACGGTCGACCTGGAGGGACCAGCCGTCGTGATCCCGGAGGTGGGCGATCCAGACCAGGTCGCCGGTGCCCTCGACCAGGACCATACGGTCGCGATGATCGAGGTACCCGTACACACCACCGAGGAGGCTGCCCGGGATCAGCTCGATCGTCGCCAACACCTCACCGGTCACCGGATCGAGCAGGTTCACCACTGGTCGCAGGTCCGCGACCCGGGTGCACAGCGCCACCGGCAACCCGTCGCTGCCCACGAGGACCGTTGAGCAGACCGCACCCAGCGGCACGACCCGGACGGAGACGGGCTCGGCCCCTGGACCTGGCAGCGGCGAGGTGTCGGAGGAACCGGTGTCGCCGTGCATCGTGGACGTTCCGACAGGCCCGAGCCACGGGTTCTGGGCGAGGGGTCGGCCGAATGGTCCCGCAGCGGACCTCGAGGACGCGGCCGTGCTCGTCGGAGCGGTCACCGCTTGGTCCGATCGGCAACCGAAGACCGGGGCGAGCAGCAGCAGGGCCACAGCCACGGCGGCGCGCGTCATCGGTCGCCGACCACGCCCGGCACCACGAAGTCCTCCAGCAGTGCGCGTTCCTCAGCCGGATCGGCCTCGGGATCCGCGAGGAACGAGACGATCACCCGCACCACCCATCGAGCACGGCGGCGGGTCGCCGGGTCTGACGGCTCTCCCAGGAGGCCGGAGACCTGCTCCTCGATGAACTCCGAGGACTGCGCGAACCGGGCAGTCGAGCCCGCGTCGCCGGCGCTGAACCACGCAGCGAGGACGGGGTCGTCGCGGACCAGCTGCAAGGACGCCATGACCCCCTCGACCAGGCGCCGGCCGGGATGGTCGATCTCGACGATGCGCCGTGCGACCTCGCCGGCGACACGGGTGGTCTCCCGCTGGATGAAGGCCCCCCGCAACGCGTCACGGCTGTCGAAGTACCGGTACAAGGTGGCCCGGGAGCACCCGGCGGCCTCAGCGACCTCGGCCATCCCGACCGCCGCCACGCCGCGCTGCACGAAGAGCTCGGCCGCAGCGTCGAGGATCTCACCCACGGCCAACGCCGATCGCTCCTTGCGGAGCCAAGTCGTGCTCGTCACGCACCACCGTCCGCCGTGAAGGGCAGCGACTGGTAGCGACGCACGAAGTGTCCGGGAGCGAACTCGCCCCGCTCCGCGTCGACGACGTACCGCGGGCAGCGGGCCAACAGCTCCTCGAGCGCGATCCGGGACACGAGGCGAGCCACCGCTGCGCCGAGGCAATGGTGGGCGCCGTAACCGAAGCTCATGATCTGCCGCGGTCGCCGATCGACCCGGAGCTCCTCGGCGTCCTCGCCGAACTCCCGGTGGTCGCGGTTCGCCGAACCGTACAGCAGCATCACCTTGCGTCCGGCGGGGATCGTGACCCTTCTCACGGTGACGTCCCGAGTGGTAGTGCGGGCGAGCCCTTGGACCGGGCTGGTGAGGCGGAGCAGCTCGTCGACCACATCGCCGATCCTCCCCGGGTCCTCCACCAGCACCGCCCGCTGGTCGGGTCGCGCCGTCAGGAGCTCGGCCGAGCCCCCGAGCATGCCCGTGGTCGTGTCGTTGCCGCCGGCAACCATGGTGAAGGCGAAGCCGAGGATCCGAAGCACGGGGACGTTGCCGTCGTCCGCCGCCACCAGCTCGCTGATCGTGTCGTCGCCGGGGTTGCTGCGGCGGCGCTCGATCAGGTGCCCGAAGTAGTCCAGCAGCTCGGCGACCGCGTCCGGTGCTCCGAGCGCGTCGCCCTTGGCGTTGGCAGCGACGATCGCATCGGTCCACACGTCGAAGCGGGATCGGTCCGCCCCGGGTACGCCCAGGTAGTGGGCCACCACCATGCTGGGCAGGGGCTTGAACAACTCGGCGACCACGTCGCCGGCACCAGCCTCTCGCAGGCGATCGAGCCGTTCTGTGACGAAGGCTCGGACAGCGGGCGCTATGTCGGCCACCCTCCGCGGGGTGAAGCCACGGGCGACCAGGCGACGGAACGCCGTGTGCTCCGGCGGGTCCATCATCACCATGGGCCTGGCCTCGGCGAGCCCCGCCGCGTCGATGTCGCCGTAGCTGAAGGTCAAGCCCTGGGCCGAGGAGAACGTGGAGGTGTCGCGCGCCGCGTCGAACACGTCGGCGAACCGGGACAGCACCCAGTAGTCACCGTCTGCCACATGATGGACGGGTTCACGATCCCGGAGGGATGCGTACATGCCGAACGGGTCACGCCAGGTGGGTCCCGAGCAGGGTTCGAACAGCGCCTCCCGAGACGTTGGCGTCATCATGTCAACACCCTGTGACATCCCCGCCACTCTGTCAAACTCCGTCCGTGTGAGATGGCGGCATCCCACTCCGGCGATCCGTCGATGAGCAACGCACTGCCCAGGAGGGTGTGACAACGGGATTCCTCGTGACCGAGCCTGCCTGCCAGGTCCACGGCGGAGCGCGCCGCGGCGACTGCTCGATCCGCGTCGAAGTCGACGCGGATCAGGAACCGGAGCTCCTCGATCCGCAACGACACCTCCAGCGGCGTGTCGGATCCTGCGGCGAGCGCGAGCCCGTCGTCCAACGCCGCCCTGGCTCGGTCGGGATGACCGAGACCCCACTCGAGCCGGGCTCGACCTCTCATGCGGTCGCTCGATGGCTATCGGAAGGCGGGTCCGGCCTGCACGGTTGGGGCATCGGTTCGGCGTCCGACGCGGTCGTGCCGCTCGGCTCCGAGGCGTCGACCGCGTTCACCAGGAGCGGCACGGGACCGGGCAAGCTGCTCAGGGTCACCACCAATTCGGTTCACCCCGCCTCGAATCCACGTGCCATCAGTCAGGTGCCTGCACGGCTTGCGCCACCCGAGGAAATTGGTGGTTGACGAATCGTCAGTCAGCGTGTTAGGCCCGACGGGAGGAAGATCCCGCACACATTCTGCGGGCAAGGAATGCATGAAGAGGAAGGAGGGCCTCATGAATCATGTATCGCGCGCGCGCGCTGTCTTGCCATCGCGACGATCGTGGCTATCACTGTGTCCGGACTGGCGGCATGCATCTCGACGCCGCCGACGCCGACCGCACCCGACTACGGCCTACGGACCACCCTGACACCCACGGGCTTCCTGCTCGAGTGGAATGCCCCCGAGGGAGCGACTCCGGACGCGGTTTACGACGTGCAGTCGAAGGTCGCATCGGGAGCCTGGGTCGACGAGCCCATCGCGACATCGACCTCGGCGGAAGTCGCCGGGGTCCCTCGTACGTTGCACTCGTTCCGCGTCCGGCTGAGTTCCAGTTCGAACTGGAGCAAGGAGGTCAGCGCCACCTTCGTGGTTCCGGTCCTGCCCGTGCTGCGAATCGACACCGCGGGTCGTGCACCGATCGTGGACAAGGAGAACTACCTCCAAGCGACGATCGTCCTCGATCCTAACGGATCGGACCTCCCAGCTCACAGCGGCACCACGGAGATCAAGGGCCGCGGCAACACCACCTGGACCTTCCCCAAGAAGCCGTACCGTCTGAAGCTCACCGCGCCGACAGCGCTTGCCGGATGCCGAGCAGCAAGCACTGGGTACTCCTGGCCAACTGGATGGACTCGAGCCAGCTCCGGACCTCCACGGTGTTCGACATAGCGTCGACGATGATGACCGGACTGGCCTGGACGCCGAAGTACCGGCACGTCGAAGTGGTCCTCAACGGCGCTTATCACGGCGTGTACATGCTCGTCGAGCAGGTGCGTGGAGCGTCGACTCGTGTACCGATCACGGCGATGACCCCCTCCGACAACGAGGGAGAGGCGTTGAGCGGTGGCTACCTACTCGAGGTCGACGAGCAGCTGGAGGCGAATGCGGAACAGGGACAGCGGACGACGCGGAACGTCCCGATCGTCGTGAAGGAGCCGGATCCTGCCACCCCGCAGCAGATGTCCTACGCTCAGTCCTACGTCCAGGCCTTCGAGGACGCTCTGTTCACGAAGCCGTTCGACGATCCGGATGGGTACCGCAAGTACCTCGACGTGGACTCGTTGATCGACTTCTACCTCGTCCACGAGCTGGCGAAGAACCAGGACACCTTCGGCGCGAGCACGCACTTCTGGAAGGAGCGTTCGGACCCGCTGCTGCACTTCGGTCCCGTGTGGGACTTCGACGTATCGATGGGCAACGCTCCCTCATCCTGGTTGCCCAACGGCTGGTACACCCGAACTCGCGGCGCGTGGTTGCCGAAGCTGTTCGAGGATCCGTCGTTCGAAGCACAGGTGGCCGCCAGGTGGACCCAGCTCCTACCCCAGCTGCAGACAATCCCGACCTCGATCCGCGCAAACGGCGTCGCGCTCCAAGAAGCAGTAGCCAACGACTTGACTCGCTGGCCCCGGGAAGCGTTGGGAACTCCCGAGTGGATCGCCGACTGGATGCAGGATCACATCGACTGGATCAGCGAGCAGCCCGGGTATTGACGAGCATCGACTCGTCCGCTGCGTGAACCTGAGCCCCGGGAAGGCGACGGGATCGGATGATCCGATGGATGTCGACGCAAGCTCGCCAGCGGGTGTTGGCCGTGCCGCGCTACCGGCGCACCCGATGCCCCAACATGCGACCGCGGGGTGGGGCGCACTCGGCCGTGGTCGCCGCGCGAACCACCGTCGGCGCACTCGCCGTGGCCGAACCGGCTTGACGATTCGGCCCCGCGGCTGACGGTCACCGGGTGGCCGCGAATCGACCGTGTCCGAGAGCGCGTGGGTCAACGGTCCGGCTCGCCCCTCCGACACGTACGTGCGCCGGAGCCGTCAGGTCTCGGGGGCGATGAGCGTCACTGTTGGGAAGTACGTCCGGTACCGGCCGACGTCTCTGGTCAGGAGATCCAGGCCGGCGACCGCCGCGTGGGCTCCGATGAAGAAGTCGGGCAGCGTCGTCACCTTCGTGCCCTTGCTCCGTCGGTAGTCGAGGAACACCTTTCCGGCCAGGAACGCCGCCGGCCACGGGATCGGCTCGCGCCGGTAGTCCCGAGACGGAAGGGCCGCCTCGAGCGCTTCGACGGTGCTGAACCGGATCGACACCTCCGAATAGACGATCGGGTTGACGTAGATGGGTCCGGTGTCAGCGGCGTCGGCCAACGCGCCGGTGGACCAGCCCTGCCACACGGGGTCCTCGGTCAGGATGTCCAACAGCACGTTGCTGTCGACCAGCGTGCCATCGACCATGTCAGGTGCCCCGGGTGAGGGCCATGATCTCGTCGGTGGTCATCTCGACATCGCCGCGTCCGCGGAGACGCTCCGCTAGCTGACGCCCCCGAGTGGGGCTTCGGTCGCTCTTGCGCACGACGATGGTGTCCTTGCGTCGCTCGAACTCGACCTCGGTGCCGGCCCCGATGCCGAGAGCATCTCGGAGGTCCTTCGGGATGGTGACCTGGCCCTTCTCGGTGACCTTCATGGTAAGAATCGTACCAGTGCTACTCCAACCAGGGGCCTGTCAACGTGAGCCCGGGTCGACGACGATCACCTCGGGACTTTGGCCCCTAGAACCCCTCGAGCAGTTCCGATTGTTGATGACACCAGTCTGAGTAGACGACACGCACGGCTGTCTGCTCAAGGCGAACGTGAAGAACGGCGTGGCGGTGTACGCCGATCCGTCGTTCGGGTACCACAAGTCCACCGACGCCTATGGCAACCAGGCCTCACAGCGGTGTGACCCAAGGGCGTGCGTCTCGGGGCTCGCGTACGTCCAGCTCGCCAACATGATGGGCCTCCTGGACGCGTCGGTCGGCGGTTCGCCAGAGGGGGAAGCGCAATGCAGGACCCTGGTGGCTGCGTCGGCGCCTACGACGGCATCGGCGGTCACCCGGAGCGGTACTCAGACCTCGTTTCGGCCACGAGCAGTACTGCCTCGGAGCGGCACCATACCTGCAACCAGGACCGAGCCGACCCGGCCGCCACCGCT
>CAZNQK010000081.1:0-5532 GCA_964575165.1 uncultured Aquihabitans sp.
GGCTACACAATCACCGCCCCAAGAGCCGCGTAACCCGCATTTCACCTCAGAACGGTGGTTGGGTCAGCTGGCGACGCCGTCGATCTCGACAGCGGCACCCGCGAACTGGGCGTTGTAGAGCCGGGCGTAGGCGCCGTCGGCAGCGAGCAGGGTCTCGTGGTCGCCCTGCTCGACGATCTGGCCGTGCTCCATCACCAGGATCGTGTCGGCGTCGCGGATCGTCGACAGTCGGTGGGCGATCACGAAGCTCGTCCGGTTGCTGCGCAGGGCGGCCATGGCGCGCTGGATGAGCACCTCGGTTCGCGTGTCGACCGAGCTCGTCGCCTCGTCGAGTATGAGGATCGTCGGGTCCGCCAGGAACGCCCGGGCGATCGTCAGGAGCTGCTTCTCGCCGGCTGAGACCGTCCCTCCCTCGTCGTCGACGACGGTGTCGTAGCCGTCGGGCAGCGAGTGCACGAACCTGTCGACGTAGGTGGCGCGTGCCGCCTCGAGGATCTCGTCGTCGGTCGCGGTCAGGTTGCCGTACGCGATGTTGTCCCGGATGGTCCCGCCGAACAGCCAGGTGTCCTGGAGCACCATCCCCATGTGGCGACGGATGTCCTGGCGGGGCAGCGATCCGGTGTCGACGCCATCGAGGAGTATCGCTCCGGCGTCGACGTCGTAGAACCGCATGATCAGGTTCACGAGCGTGGTCTTTCCGGCGCCGGTCGGCCCGACGATCGCGACCGTCTCACCCGGCTCCGCGACCAGGGTCAGGTCCTCGATCAGCGGCTTGTCGGCGCTGTAGGAGAACGACACGTCGCGGAACTCGACACGGCCACGCACGTCGACGCCGTCGAGCGAGGCGGTGGTGTCGTCGGACTCCTCGGGGGCGTCGAGCAGCTCGAACACCCGCTCTGCCGATGCGATCCCGGACTGCATGACGTTGAGCATCGACGCCATCTGCGTCAGCGGCTGGGTGAACTGCCGCGAGTACTGGATGAACGCCTGGATGTCTCCGATGTTGATCGACCCGTTCGTCACCATCAGGCCACCGAGGAGGGCGATCAGCACGTAGTTGATGTTGCCGAGGAACATCACCGCCGGCTGGATGGATCCCGACATGAACTGGGCGGCGGCGCTGGCGGTGAACAGCTCGTCGTTCTTGGCCTGGAAGCGGGCCTCGACGTCGGCCTGGCGGTTGTAGACCTTGACGAGCGAGTGTCCTGTGAACGCCTCCTCGACCTGGGCGTTGAGCGTGCCGGTGTGACGCCACTGCTCCACGAACCGCTTCTTGGAGCGCTTCGTGATCGCCTTCATCACGACGATCGTGACGGGGATGATGATCACGGTCACCAGCGCCAACTGCACCGAGATCGTGAACATCATGATGACCACGCCGACCAGCTGGAGGGAGCTCGACAGCAGTTGGCTCAGCGTCTGCTGGAGGCTCTGGGCCAGGTTGTCGATGTCGTTGGTGACCCGGCTCAGCAGGTCGCCGCGGGGTTGGCGGTCGACGTGGCCGAGCGGCATCCGGTTGAGCTTCGACTCCACCTCTGCCCGCAAGCGCAGCATCGAGCGTTGGACGACGCCGGCGAGGATCCAGCCCTGCGCGTACGACAGCACGGCAGCCGCCACGTAGACGACGGCCGCGGTGATCAGGATCTGGTGGAGCCGGCCGAAGTCGACGCCGCCCTTGCCCTGGAAGCTGGCGATCATCCCGTCGACGATCGTCTGGGTCGCGTTCCCGAGGATCCTCGGGCCCAGCACCATCAGCGTGACGCTGACGATGGCCAGGACCACCACGACGACCACTCCGAGGCCCTCTGGAGCCATGACCGAGGTGAGCCGCCGCAGCGCCCCACCGAGGTCCTTCGAGCGCTCCAACGGCATGCCGGCCGCGCCCATGCGCCCGCCCATCATCCGCGGGTTCTCCGCCGCCGGTCGCTCGACTGTCTCTTCCGACGGCTTGTCTGTGTCGTTGTTGGAGGGAGCGCTCATGCCGCACCTCCTCGGGGGCTGCGCCTCCGGACCCCATCGGTGACCGCTCGCTGGTGCTCGCGGGCTCTCGGATTGGTGGCCACTCGCTGACGCTCGCCAGCCGTCCGCCATTCGCTGGCGCTCATGCCGCCTCCTCCGCTGTGAGCTGCGACTCGACGATCTCCGTGTAGGTGGGACACGTCGCCAACAGCTCGGCGTGGGTCCCGATCCCCATGGTGAGACCGTCCTCGAGCACGAGGATCTGATCGGCGTGTCGGATGGTCGAGACCCGTTGGGCGACGATCACCGCCACGGCGTCGGCGATCACGGGCTCGAGCGCGGCTCGTAGCCGGGCGTCGGTCGCCAGGTCGAGAGCCGAGAACGAGTCGTCGAACAGGTAGATGCCCGGACGCCTCACCACCGCTCGGGCGATCGCCAGGCGTTGTCGTTGGCCTCCCGAGACGTTGGTCCCGCCCTGGGAGATCGGCGAGTCGAGCCCGTCGGGCATCGCCCGGACGAAGTCGGCAGCTTGGGCGATCCTCAGCGCGTCCCAGAGCTCGTCGTCGGTCGCGTCGGGGTTGGCGTGCCGGAGGTTGGACGCCACCGTCCCCGAGAACAGGAACGGCTTCTGCGGGACCAGGCCGATGCGACTCCAGAGCGTCTCCTGGTCGATCGTCCGCACGTCGTGGTCGCCGACGATCACCTCGCCCGACGTCACGTCGTAGAGCCGTGGGATCAGGTTGAGCAGGGTCGACTTGCCCGACCCCGTCGACCCGATGATCGCCAGCGTCTGGCCGGGATGGACCGAGAACGACAGGTCGCAGAGGACCGGGTGCTCGGCCCCGGGGTAGCGGAACTCGACCCGGTCGAGGCGCAGCGCGGGCCGTTCGGCGAGGTCGGTGACGGCGTCGTCCGCCTGAGGGACCGACGTGTCGGTCAGGAGCACCTCGTCGATGCGCTCGGCGCTGACCGCCGCACGGGGCGTCAGGACGGCGACGAACGTGGCCATCATCACCGACATCAGGATCTGGATCAGGTAGCTGAGGAACGCGACGAGCGCGCCGATCTGCATGTCTCCCGACGCGACCCGGTTCCCGCCCAACCAGATGGCGGCGACGCTCGACAGGTTCAACGTCGCCATCACGATCGGGAAGAAGTACGCCATGAGCTTCCCGGAGCTCAGCGACACGGCGGTGAGCTCCTCGTTGGCGACCCCGAAGCGCTCGCTCTCGTGCTGCTCGCGCACGAACGCCCGCACCACGCGCATGCCGGTGATCTGCTCGCGCAGGACCTCGTTGATCCGGTCGATGCGCTCCTGCATCACCTGGAACAGGGGGATCATCCTCACGATGATCATGGAGATGAAGCCGACGAGGACCGGCACGCTGACGAGCAGCATCAGCGACAGGGTGGCGTCCTCGCGCACCGCCATGATCACGCCGCCGACGAGCGTGATCGGCGCCGCGATCAGGAGCGTGCACGTCATGAGGACGAGCATCTGGACCTGGGTCACGTCGTTGGTGATGCGGGTGATCAACGACGGTGCGCCGAGATGGGCGACGTCCTGGGCCGAGAACCCCGTGACGCTGTGGAACAGCGCGCCGCGGACGTCGCGCCCGAACGCCATGGCGACCCGGGAGCCGACCCACACGTTGGCGACGGCGAAGACCACCTGGACGAAGGTGACGACGAGCATCACGCCGCCGACCTTCCAGATGTACTCCGTGTCCCCCTTGAGGATGCCCTTGTCGATGATGTCGGCGTTGAGCGTCGGGAGGAACAGCACGCAGATCGTCTGGATGGTGGTCAGCAGCAGCACGAGGCCGAGCTGGCGCTTGTAAGGGCGCAGGAACTCCCGGAGGATCCTGCCGAGCTGCTTCATCTGGTACCTCGGTCGTCCATCGTTCGGTCCTGTTCGTCGAGCTCGTCGATCAGCATGTCGAGAGCGGCCAGTACGTGGTCGAGCATCTGGGAGTCGTCGTCGGCAGCGACCCACCGACGGGCAGCGACGCGGAACACTCCCATCGCCGCCGACGCGAGGACGGCGGCGCGGGTCTCGGCGTCGGGCCGGTCGGCCAGCCGTGGTCTGATCGCGTCGGCGAGGCCGTCCTCCCATGCGACCTGTCGTTCGAGCAGCCTGGTCGACAGCGATGGGGACTCGGCGATGAGCCTGTTGCGCTCGACGGCGAGCGCCCGGTCGGCCTGGTAGTCGGCGGCCAGAGACTGGAGCGATGCCCGGAGCGACACCAGCACCGGTTCGGTCTCCGGGCGGGCTGCGAGCTCGTGCAGCAGGGCGTCGCGGTGGCTACGGGCATCGAAGAGGAGCAGGTCCTCCTTGGTCTCGAAGTAGCGGAACAGCGTGCTCTTGGAGACCTCGGCGCGGTCGGCGATCTCCTCGACGGTGACGTTGTCGAAGCCCCGCTCGCTGAACAGCTCGAACGCCGCAGCCTTCAGTCGTTCCCGCTTCTGCTCCTTCTTCCGCTCCCGGAGTCCGGGGCGGTCATGCGGAGCGTCTGCCCCGCTCGGTGAAGCGGCATCGGGCGCCAATTGCGTCTGAGTATCGTTTGGCACCGAGTGCCAGAATATGACGGGTCGGGTCGTCTCACAAGCGGACAGGTCCAGGACGCGACGGGACCCCTGCCAGCGGCAGGGGTCCCTGTGGCGGAGACGGTGGGATTCGAACCCACGGTGGCCTTGCGACCACAACGGTTTTCGAGACCGTCCCATTCGTCCGCTCTGGCACGTCTCCGGATGCGACGTTAGTGGCGCCCGGTCAGAGTCGGCACACCCGTAGCCGCGTCGGCGCGGGATGACGGATCCGTCCCGTTCGGGCGCCCGTCAGCGCCTCTCGGCGAAGAACTCCTGGAGAAGGCCGGAGCACTCGTCACGTCGGACACCGGCCCGGACCGGGAACTCGTGGTTGAGCCTCGGGTCCTGACCGAGGTGGTAGAGCGTCCCGAGCGATCCTGCATCGAAGCTCTCGGTGCCGATCACGACGCCGCCGATCCGGGTCGCCCACGCCGCTCCGGCGCACATCGGACACGGTTCCAGGGTTACGACCAGGAGGCAGTCGTCGAGGCGCCACCGTCCCAGCTCAGCGCAGGCGTCGCGCAGCGCCAGGACCTCGGCGTGCGCGGTGCCGTCGTCGGTGAGCTCACGCTCGTTGTGCCGTCGGGTCAGGACCTCGGGACTGTCGACGCCGTCGACGCGGACGATGACCGCCCCGATGGGCACGTCGCCGTGCAGGGTCGCGGCACGGGCCTCGTCGAGGGCGATCGCCATCCACTCGTCGTGGTCGGTGGACGGAGGGAGCACGGCTGTGGAGCCGGGCGGCGGTGGAGAGGCGGACACGTCGGGCGACCGTACCCGGCTCGCTCCGCCAACGCGTTCCCATCCCGTCTCGCGCTGCCAGGGAGCACAAAACGGGATGAGAACGCGAGAACGCTGCGTCCTCAGGTGGCGGCCGTCCTGCTGCGCTCGCTCCGCTCGCTGAGGCCGCCTGTGCGCGAAGCGGCCCACGTCCTCAGGTGGCGGCCGTCCTGCTGCGCTCGCTCCGCTCGCTGAGGCCGCCTG
>CAZNQK010000081.1:5632-12941 GCA_964575165.1 uncultured Aquihabitans sp.
TGCGCGAAGCGGCCCACGTCCTCAGGTGGCGGCCAGGCGATCTGCGGCACACCGGAGGTTCCGCTGAGAGCTGCTGCCTTCCGGCCCTGACCCGGTTCACGGGCTCCGGTCGCACAGGACCCGGCCGCCGCCTGAGGACGCAGGCGCGGACTCAGGCTATCGTCCCGCCCCGGAGACGTGCGAGAGCGGCCGAATCGGCACGCTTGGAAAGCGTGTGTGGGGAAACTCACCGTGGGTTCGAATCCCACCGTCTCCGCCACCGGCGACGGCCCGGTCGGCGCAACGCGCGACCGGCCGGGACCGTCGCACCCGCCTCGGTAGGATCCTGTCCCGTGGCGCAGCAGTCCCTCTACCGTCGTTACCGGCCCAGGCGGTTCAGCGAGGTCCGTGGCCAGGACCACGTGGTCACGGCCCTTCTCAACGCCGTGCGTTCCGGCACCGAGGGTCACGCCTACCTCTTCTCGGGTCCGCGTGGCACCGGCAAGACTTCTACGGCGCGCATCCTCGCCAAGGCGCTCAACTGCGAGAACCTCGATGAGGGCGAACCGTGCTGCGAGTGCGAGTCGTGCAGGGAGATGGAGTCCGGTCGGAGCTTCGACCTGTTCGAGCTTGATGCCGCGTCGAACAGCGGCGTGGACGCGATCCGGGACCTGACCGAGAAGGCCGCTGTCGGCTCGCCCGGTCGCACCAAGGTGTACATCCTCGACGAGGTCCACATGCTCAGCACGGCGGCATCCAACGCCCTGCT
Organism: uncultured Aquihabitans sp.; assembly: GCA_964575165.1. Taxonomy (GTDB): domain Bacteria; phylum Actinomycetota; class Acidimicrobiia; order Acidimicrobiales; family Microtrichaceae; genus Dermatobacter. The sequence goes on from CAZNQK010000081.1 coordinate 6,381, forward strand.
GAAGACGCTCGAGGAGCCACCTGGACACGTCTGCTTCGTGCTCGCAACCACGGACCCGCAGAAGGTGCTGCCAACCATACGCAGTCGCACCCAGCGCTACGAGTTCCAGCTCCTGTCGGCCGACGAGCTCACCGACTACGTGCGTTGGATCGCCCAGGACGCAACTCTCGACCTGGACGAGAAGTCGATCGCCCACGTCGTGCGCCAGGGCCGGGGCTCGGCCCGCGACACGCTCTCCGCTCTCGACCAGGTCGTGGCGGCCGGCGGCGTCATCAGCAGGGACACCCCGGTCGACGACGTGATGAGAGCGTTGTCGGACGGCGACGGCGGTGGTGCGGTTCGCTCCGTCTCGGACGCGATCGCACTCGGACACGACCCCCGGGTGCTGGCCGAGGCGCTCCTGGTCGAGCTCCGCGACGCCTTCCTGATCTCGCTCGGGGTCGAGGTCACGCACCTCGTCGACACCGACCTCGACCGCATCGGCGACTGGGCCCGCGCGTTGGGCACCCCGACGCTCACGCGCTCGATGGAGGCCGTAGGGACGGCGCTCGTCGACATGCGCAACGCCGCCGACCCCCGGGTGCCGCTCGAGGTGGCGCTGGTGCGGCTGTGCTCGTCACCGTCCGGCACATCCGGGGCCGGGAGCACGGAAGCCGGAAGATCCGATGCCAGCGGCTCGGGTAGCGGCCATGCCGCTGCGGTGGCTCGCGCCGGCGACGAGGGTGTCCTGGCCGAACTCGCTCGTCGCATCGAGGTGCTCGAGCAGGCGCTCGCGGCCTCGCGTCCGGCGGATCCTCCACCCGACGGTTCGCCGTCGGAGGACTCCGCCGGAGGCGCTGGGGACGGCCCGGCGAGGGCACGAGCGGCGCTCGGCGCCAAGCGCAAGGCCGACGGTGGTGCAACGTCCGAGCGCCGGTCCGCTCCGACCGTCCCGACGCGTCCGTCGGCACCGCGTCGGCCCGACGCTCCGCCCGCAGCGCCGCGACCGCCGACGGCGGCCCCTGCGGCGCGGTCGTCGGAGGAGGCGCCTGTCGCTGTGTCGCCGACCGCCATCGATCGTGATGCGCTCACGTTGGCGTTCGGCGACGTCGTCGTGCCGTCGCTCAAGGGGGTGGCGAAGGCGGTGTACGGATCCGGCCGCTTCGTGTCGGTGGGTGACGACGGCGCTGTGTTGGCTCTGGAGAACGCCCCGACCCGCGATCGAGCCGAGAAGTTCCGGCCCGATGTCGAGGCCGCGCTGACAGCGCACTTCGGTGCACCTGTGCGACTCGTGCTCGTCGACGGTTCCGATCCGTTGGCGACGGCGGGTCCTGCGTCGTCCGGATCCGAGGAACCCGCCCGACCGGTACCCGCTCCGGACTCCGTCCGGTCGGATACGGACTCCGACACCGATACCGACGACGACGAGTCGACCATCGTCGACGTGCACGAGCTCGAGGACGCTGATGTCGCGGCGACAGGCGTCGACAAGCTGACGAAGGCCTTCCCCGGTGCCGTCCTCGTGGACGGTGCCGAGGGGACGTCCTGACCGCCTCGACGGCGGCACGGGACCCGAACCAGGAGTGAGATGAGCGGAGCGCAGGATCGACCGGACCTTCCCGACGCCGAGTCGGCAGAGGTGGTCGTCGGCGAGGTCGTGGAGGACGGATCCCAGGTGGCCGACCTGGGGGCTGGTCTCGGTGCCGGCCTCGACCTGGGGGCGATGATGCAGATGGCGCAGGACATGGGCCAGCGGATGCAGGAGGCTCAAGAAGAGCTGGCCGCGTCGACGGTCGAGGGCACCGCCGGCGGGGGAGTGGTGACGGTGACGTTGAACGGCCATCTCCACGTCGTGCGGGTCCGGATCGATCCCTCGGCGATGGACCCGGCCGATCCGTCGATGCTCGAGGACCTGATCGTCGCCGCGTGGTCCGACGCCAGGGACGGAGTCGCACGTCTCCAGGCCGCCGCCGATCCGTTGGGCGGACTCGGCGGAGCCCTCGGGGGCCTGGGCGGCCTGCTCGGGGGGAGCTGAGTGGCCGGTTCCTACGCGGCGCCGGTCCAGGACCTCATCGACGCACTCGGTCGCCTTCCGGGGATCGGGCCGAAGTCCGCGCAGCGGATCGCCTTTCACCTGCTCAAGGTCGACGCCGAGGAGTCGAACCGGCTGGCCCGGGTCATCGTCGACGCCAAGGACAAGGTCGGTTTCTGCTCCCGCTGCTTCAACCTGGCCGAGGGCGACCTGTGCGTCATCTGCGCCGACGATCAGCGCGACGCGCACGTGATCTGCGTCGTCGAGGAACCCCGTGACGTCGTCGCAGTCGAGCGGACCCGCGAGTTCAAGGGCCGGTACCACGTGCTCCAGGGAGCCATCGACCACCTCCAGGGCATCGGTCCCGAGCAGTTGAAGATCCGGGAGCTCCTGGCCCGCATCACCGACGAGGGCGTCTCCGAGGTCATCGTCTGCACGAACCCCAACATCGAGGGCGAGGCCACGTCGCTCTACCTGACACGCGTGCTCGACACGCCGGGCCTGACGGTCAGCCGCATAGCGAGCGGCCTCCCCGTCGGCGGCGACCTCGAGTACGCGGACGAGCTCACCCTGGGCCGTGCGCTCGAAGGCCGCCGGGTCATCGAGCGCCCCGCAAGCTGACGCTGCCCGCACCCCGCACCCCGCAGCCCGCACCTCGGCGACGACCCGATCCGGCTCGTCGCGCACGGTGATCCACGTGTAGGCCAGCACTCGCCATCCGCGGAGCTGGAGCTGGTTGCGACCCTCTCGTAGGTGGTGAGCCTCTGTCGGACGGCGTCGTCGAGCAGGTTGCCCAGACGGTGCGTCCCGACGAATCGTCCCATGTCGATGAGTGCCCTGGTGATCGAGGTGACGGGGATCCCATCGACAAGGTCGCGGTCCCTTCCGGGCAGATCAGCAGTCTCGTGGGGTCTGGTGTTCTCGGCTCGACTGTTGGCCCTACCCCGATGTGGGCCCCGTGGGCTGACCACGTCGATGGGGCCTTCACGGAACCAGGGAGGTTGATGGGAGGGGAAGGAAAGGAAAGGAAAGGGGAGGGTCAGAGGGTCTTGACGAGCAGGGCGTCGCCCTGGCCTCCGCCACCGCACAGGGCGGCCGCGCCCACGCCGCCACCGCGGCGCTTGAGCTCGTTGAGCACCGTCAGCGTGACGCGGGTGCCCGACATCCCGATCGGGTGACCGAGGGCGATGGCGCCGCCGTTGACGTTGACGATCTCGTCGGTGATCCCCAGGTCCTTCATCGAGGCGATGCCCACTGCGGCGAAGGCCTCGTTGAGCTCGAACAGGTCGACGTCGGACACGGACATGCCGGCCCGGTCGAGCGCCTGCATGATCGAGCGCGACGGCTGGGTCAACAGCGACGGGTCGGGGCCGGCCACCTCACCGAAGGCGAGGATCTCACCCAGCGGGTTGCCGCCGATGCGCTCGGCCGCGGCCTTGGATGCGACGACCACGGCGGCGCCGCCGTCGGAGATCTGCGAGGCGTTGCCGGCGGTGATGTTGCCGGCCTTGTCGAACGCCGGGCGCAGCTTGGAGAGCGAGTCGATCGTGGTCTCGGCCCGGACGCCCTCGTCGACGCTGAACTCGATCGGGTCGCCCTTGCGCTGCGGGATCGACACGGCGACGATCTCGTCGTCGAACAGGCCGTCCTTCTGCGCCTTGGCGGCACGCTCGTGCGACTTGGCGGCGAGCTCGTCCTGCTCCTCGCGGCCGAGTCCCGCAGACGCTGCGTACTTCTCTGTGCCGGCACCCATGGCGCACTGGTCGAAGGCGCAGAACAGGCCGTCGTACATCATCGAGTCGACGACGGACCTGTCGCCCAGGCGCATGCCGGCCCGGGCGTCGGGCAGCAGGTACGGGGCGTTGGTCATGGACTCCATGCCGCCGGCGACGACGACGTCGGCGAGGCCGGCCTGGATGAGGAGATCGGCGAGCATGATCGAGTTGATGCCCGACAGGCAGACCTTGTTGACAGTGGTCGAGGGCACCGACATCGGGATGCCACCGGCGACGGCGGCCTGGCGGGCGGTCATCTGACCGGCGCCGGCGAGCAGCACCTGGCCCATGAAGACGTAGTCGACGTCCTCACCCGACACGCCGGCGCGCTCGAGGGCGGACTTGATGGCGATGCCGCCGAGATCGCTGCCCTTGAACCCGGCGAGCGAGCCGGACAGCTTGCCGATGGGGGTCCGGGCCCCCGCGAGAATCACCGAACCAGGCATGACCACTCCAGACGTCCGGGGAGCCGCATGGCCCCCTCCTGCGGTCCGGGAATGTTACCGCCCGGTAGCGAACCGGTCCCATTCGCCGCGGGTCACCGAGTACATGACGTGGTGGACCAGGTGCGGGCTGGTCGCCGGGTCGACCGATGGGTGGTCGAAGTCCCGGTCCGGCCTGTGGGTGAGGCCGATCTTGGTCATCACCCGCCGGCTGTTGGCGTTGCCGACCGAGGTGAAGCTGACGATCTCGTCCAGTCCGAGGGACTCGAAGCCGACCCGCAGGGCCGCCGAGGCCCCCTCAGATGCGTAGCCGTGACCCCAAGCATGCCGGGCGAGGCGCCAGCCGACCTCGACCGTCCCCGACTCCACGAAGTCCGCCGGCCACAGCCCGACGAAACCGATGAAGGGCGAGACGCCGGGAACCTCGACCGCCCACAGGCCCCAACCGTGTTCGTCCCAGTGGGCGTCGATCCGGTCCACAAGCGCGTCCGACGCGGGACGGTCCAGCGTGGACGGGAAGTGCTCCATCACCGCCGGATCTGCGTTGAGCGCGGCGAACGGCTCTCGATCGGCGTCTGTGAACCGCCGCAGCAGAAGCCGGTCTGTCCGCACCTTCTCGATCCCGTCCATCACCCGACCCTACGGGCGGGAGTGGAGCAATCGCGGTTCCGGGGTGGCGGTCCTAGGGTGGCGGGCATGGCGCGAGGGCGATGGGGACGTGGGCGGTTGGGACGGGTGCTGGTCGGGGTCACGGCGGCGCTCATCGTGGCGGCGACTGCATGTGCGTCCGACGGCTCGTCTGGCGGAGCCGCCTCTGGGAAGTCGGATGCCGACAGGTCGAGTACCACGACGACTGCGGCTCCCCTTGCCCGCTACGCCGGCTACACGAGCGAGGTCTACGCGGACCCCGTCCACTGGGTGTGCCGCCCGGGAGCGGACGACGTGTGCAGCAAAGGTGACCTCGACGCCACGGTCGTCGAAGCCGACGGCACCCTCACCCCCGAGCCGTGGAAGCAGGACCCCGACGCGCCGATCGACTGCTTCTACGTGTATCCGACGGTGTCGACCGACGCCGGCGACTTCAGCGACCTCGAGCCCGGCGAGGCGGAGCGCTACGTCACCCTCAACCAGGCCGCCCGGCTGGGTTCGCAGTGCCGGGTGTTCGCACCGGTGTACCGCCAGCGCACCCTCGCCGGTCTCGGTCGCTCGCTCGGAGGGTCCGCAGGGGCCGCGACCCCCGGAGTCGATCCCGACCAGCCGTACCGCGACGTGCTCGACGCGTGGAAGCAGTACATGGCGCACGACAACGGTGGTCGGGGCGTCGTGCTGATCGGCCACTCCCAGGGCGCCGGAATGCTCACCCGTCTCGTGGCCGAGGAGATCGACCCCAACGACGACGTGCGTGACCACCTCGTCGCGGCCTACATCGCGGGCATGTCGGTATCGGTTCCCGCCGGTGCGGACGTCGGCGGCTCGTTCCAGCACGTGAAGGTCTGCCGCGCCGAGGACCAGACGGGTTGCGTCGTGTCGTGGGCGTCGTTCCGGGCATCGAGCCCGCCCTCCGCCGGGGCGTTCTTCGGCAAGCCCGGCGGCCAGGGCATGGTCGCGGTGTGCGCCAACCCGGCCGCGATCACCGGCGGATCCGCCGAGCTGCACTCGTACTTCCCGTCGTCACCGGCATCGTCGTTCATGAGCTCGGTCGGCGCGGGCGACGACACCCCGCAGCCGTGGGTCGACCCTTCGACGGGGACGATCGACACGCCGTTCGTGACCACGCCGGGGCTCGTCAGCGCCGAGTGCGCCAGCCGGGACGGCTACACCTACCTGGCGGTCACGACGCACCCGGACCCGGCCGGTCCCCGCCGCGACGACATGGGCGGGGACATGACGCCGACCTGGGGTCTGCACCTCCAGGACGTGAACCTGGTGATGGGCGACATCGTGACGCTCGTCGGTTCCCAGTCCGAGGCCTGGCGCGACGCCAACGACTGACCCGATCCGATCCGAAGCTTGGGCGCGTCCGGTGACCGACGGGTAGCTTGCGCGCCCATGCAGGAGATCCTCGCGGCCATCCAGTCCGACGCGTCGGGCGACGACATCGCCAACCTGACGATCCCCACCTCGACCCGGGCGGCGCACGTGCTGCGCTCCGAGGCCGGCATGTGGGAGGGCGTCGACTCGTGGGACAAGGACCCCCGCCAGAGCCTCCACGTCGGCGAGCTCCCGCTGCCGGAGCTCGCGCCGGACGAGGCCGTGATCGCGGTGATGGCCAGCGCCATCAACTTCAACACCGTGTGGACCTCGATCTTCGAGCCGCTGCCGACCTTCGGCT
>CAZNQK010000082.1:0-10110 GCA_964575165.1 uncultured Aquihabitans sp.
AGGCCAAGGAGGGCGTGAAGATCAAGGAGGAGAACCAGACCCTCGCGACGGTCACGCTCCAGAACTACTTCCGCATGTACGACAAGCTCGCCGGCATGACCGGTACCGCGCTCACCGAGGCGGCCGAGTTCATGAGCACCTACAACCTCCAGGTGGTGCCCATCCCGACGCACCGGCCGATCCAGCGCGCGGATGAGGGCGACCTGATCTTCCGCACCGAGGCGGCCAAGTTCGCTGCGGTGGTCGAGGACATCGTCGAGCGTCAGGCCGCGGGGCAGCCGGTGCTGGTCGGCACGGTCTCGGTCGAGAAGTCCGAGCGCTTGAGCCGCGAGCTCGACAAGCGCGGGGTGGCCCACGCGGTGCTCAACGCCAAGCAGCACACCAAGGAGGCCGAGATCGTCACGCAGGCGGGTCGGGTCGGCTCGGTCACGGTCGCCACCAACATGGCCGGTCGCGGTGTCGACATCCTGCTCGGCGGCAACCCCGAGGGCCTCGCCGAACGCGAGGTCCACGCCGAGGGGCTCGAAGAGGGCAGCGACGAGGCGGAGGCCCGTTACGAGGAGCTCCTCGCCAAGTACTCGGCGGAGTGCAAGGCCGAGGGCGAGAAGGTGCGCGAGCTCGGCGGTCTCTACGTGCTCGGCACCGAGCGCCACGAGAGCCGCCGCATCGACAACCAGCTGCGGGGTCGTTCGGGGCGCCAGGGGGATCCGGGGGCGAGCCGCTTCTACCTGTCGCTCGAGGACGATCTCATGCGGTTCTTCGCCACCGGCGCGATCGAGTGGGTCATGGGCAAGGGCTGGGACGACGACGTGCCGATCGAGGCCCGCATGGTCACCCGTGCGATCGAGAAGGCGCAGAACACCGTCGAGGCCCGCAACGGCGAGATCCGCAAGAACGTCCTCAAGTACGACGAGGTCATGAACGAGCAGCGCAAGGTGATCTACGCCCGGCGCGACGAGGTGCTCGAAGGCGTCGATCTTCGTGATGAGACCCGCAACTCCCTCGCCGAGGCTGTCGACGGCCTGCTGAGCACGCACTGCGGGTCGGACTACACCGAGGAGTGGGACCTCGAGGCGCTGCTCGGTGACACGGCGACCTACTGGCCGACCACGCTCGAGCAGGCGGACCTGAACGACGCGATCACCTCCGACCAGCTCTACGACGTGCTGATGTCCGATGCGACCCGTCACTACGAGGAGCGCGAAGAGGAGTTCGGCGACGACACCTTCCGTCAGATCGAGCGTCAGATCATGCTGCGCATCATCGACACACGTTGGCGTGAGCACCTCAAGGAGATGGACTACCTCCAGGAGGGCATCAACCTCCGGGCGCTCGGTCAGAAGGACCCGCTGACCGAGTGGCAGCGCGAGGGCTTCGACATGTTCGGCAAGCTCATGGAAGCCGTCGACAAGGAGTACGTCCAGTACGTGATGCACGTGCAGGCGGTGAAGGAGGAGCAGCCGAAGCTCCAGCCGCAGCGGTTCGACTACTCGGCGCCCGACGACCCGTCGTCCGGGTCGGCCTCCGTGCCGCCGGTGGTCGCTGCCGAGTCAACCCACGAGGCCGCTGCCGCCGCCGAGTCGGGTGAACCCGTGCAGCAGCAGCCGGTCGTGAAGGGCGAGTGGGAGAAGACCCCGCGCAACGCTCCGTGTCCGTGCGGCAGCGGCAAGAAGTACAAGGTCTGCCACGGTGCCGCCTGAGCGTACCGACTGACGATCGTGCAGGACTTCTCGTCGCGGATCGCCGCGCTCCGATCCAGGCTGGTCGAGGCCGAGGGCTATCTCCGTGTGGAGGCGCTCAGGGCCCGTCGTCCGCAGCTCGAGACCGAGCTCGGTCGGCCCGACCTCTGGGACGAGCCCGAGGCCGCCCAGTCGCTCCAGCGTGAGTTCGCCGAGATGACCGACGATCTCGAGCTGTACGACGGGCTCGAGTCGCGGGTCGACGACGTCGAGACGCTCGCGGAGCTGGCCCGGGAGGAGGGTGACGAGACCCTGGAGCCCGAGATCGAGTCCGAGCTCTCGTCGCTGGTGGCGGAGTTCGACCGGCTGGAGCTGCGTGCGCTGTTCACCGGCGAGTACGACGACCGTGATGCCATAGTCGAGGTCAACTCGGGCGCCGGCGGAGTCGACGCCCAGGACTGGGCCGAGATGCTGCTGCGCATGTACGTGCGGTGGGCGGAGCGCTCGGGCATGGACCTCGAGATCGAGTCGCTCAACGAGGGCACAGAGGCCGGCATCTCCTCGGCGACGTTCCTGTTGAAGGGCCGCAACGCCTACGGCTGGATGCGATCCGAGCACGGTGTGCACCGGCTGGTGCGGATCTCGCCGTTCGACAACAACGCCCGCCGCCAGACCAGCTTCGCGTCGGTGAAGGTCACCCCGTGGATCGACGACGTCGACGCCGAGATCGACGTCGACGACAAGGACCTGCGCATCGACGTGTACCGGTCCTCGGGCGCCGGTGGTCAGCACGTCAACGTGACCGACTCGGCGGTGCGGATCACCCACCTGCCGACCGGCATAGTCACGTCGTGTCAGAACGAGCGGTCCCAGCACCAGAACAAGGACCGGGCCATGAAGATCCTCAAGGCCAAGCTGCTGGACCTGGAGCGCCAGAAGCGCGCCGACAAGCTGGCCGAGATCACGGGTGAGGGTGCCGCTGTCGACTTCGGCAGCCAGGACCGCAACTACGTCCTCCAGCCGTACCAGCAGGTCAAGGACCTGCGGTCGGGCATGGAGCTGTCGAACCCCGACGCCGTGCTCGACGGCGAGCTCGACGGGCTGATGGAGGCCTACCTCCAGTGGCTCCGCGCCGCGAACTGACGCACCCGGCTCCACCCCCCCCACTCGGGGACCCTCCGCCACTCGCGGCATCGGGGCTGAGAGACTGCCAGTCGCGACGTGCGCCGTTCTCCTACGGGGCTATCGTCACAGGTTCGTAACATCGCCGCAGGTTCCTCCCAGCCTGCGGAGAGAGGCCAGCGTGATCAAGCTCGACAACGTCACCAAGATCTACAAGGGCGAGATGGTCGCCCTGCGTGACGCGTCGGTCGACATCGACAAGGGCGAGTTCGTCTTCCTCGTCGGGCCCTCGGGTTCCGGCAAGTCCACCTTCCTGCGCCTGCTGAACCGCGAGGAGAAGCCCGAGAAGGGCCGCATCTTCGTGGCGGGCAAGGACATCGGCGAGCTCCCCGGGTACAAGGTGCCGTACCTGCGTCGCAACATCGGCAGCATCTACCAGGACTTCAAGCTGCTGCCGACCAAGAGCGTCTACGAGAACGTGGCGTTCGCCCTCGAAGCGATCGGTCGGCCGAAGGCGGCGATCCGTGAGGCCGTCCCCCAGATCCTCGACCTCGTCGGCCTGTCCAAGAAGCAGTCGAACATGCCGAACGAGCTGTCGGGCGGTGAGCAGCAGCGCGTCTCGATCGCCCGGGCGTTCGTGAACCGGCCGCTGATCCTCCTGGCCGACGAGCCCACCGGCAACCTCGACCCGGCGACGTCGGTGGGCATCATGAAGCTGCTCGACCGCATCAACCGGACGGGCACCACCGTTGTCATGGCGACCCACGACCGCGGCATCGTCGACACGATGCGTCGGCGGGTCATCGAGCTCGAGCGGGGCCGCATCGTGCGCGACCAGGCCCGCGGCGTCTACGAGTGAGGGTCCGTGGCGATTCGCATTGACTACGTCCTCAAGGAGACGGGCACCAACCTCGTCCGCAACCTGACCCTGACCTTCGCTGCGGTCCTGACCGTGGCGGTGTCGCTGGCGATGGTGGCTGCGAGCTACCTGATCGGCGCCGGCATCGAGAACAGCTTCCTCGGCCTGCGCTCCGACGTGGACCTCTTCGTCTACATGAATCCGACCGCCACGGCGGAGCAGATCCAGGCGATGGACAAGGTCCTCGACTCGAGCCCGCAGGTCAAGGAGTCCGACTTCTACGACGCCGCCCGGTCCTACGACGAGTTCAAGCGACTGTTCCGCGACCAGCCCGACCTGATCAACACGATCAAGGCCGAGGACCTGCCCCAGAGCTTCCGCATCAAGCCGAAGAGCACCGACGCCGAGGTCGTCTCGTCGCTCGGCGACACGCTCCAGGCCAAGGAGGGAGTGCTGCGCGTCGAGTACGCGGCCGAGTACGCCAAGCGGATGCAGACGTCGGTCACCACGCTGAACACGTGGGTGCGCATCGTCGCAGCCGTCCTCATCGGGGCTTCGGTGCTGCTGATCTTCAACACCATCCGCACCGCTGTGTTCGCCCGGCGTCGGGAGATCGAGGTCATGCGCCTCGTCGGAGCGAGCAACTGGTTCATCCGATTGCCGTTCGTCGTCGAGGGACTCGTGCACGGCCTCGCCGGAGCGTTCCTCGCAGCGATCGGAGCATGGGGGTTCGACCAGCTCTGGAAGCGGAACTTCGTCGACCAGGTCGGATTCGAGTTGCTCAACCAGATCCGCTGGGACCAGAGCGAGCTGTGGGCGGCGATCGCCATCGTGTTCGTGATCGGAGCGCTCACCGGCGCGGTCGGATCGGGCATCGCCGTCAGCCGCTTCCTCAAGGCCTGACCGGGACCGGGAGCTCCGGTCCGACCCAGGGCGGAGGACCAGACAGACCGAGGAGCGAGACGACGAGGGGGTCATGGTGAGCGACGGCTACAGGGCGATCGGCTACGACGTGGCCGACGGGATCGCGACGATCACGCTCGATCGACCCGATCACATGAACGCCTTCACGGTGCGCATGTGCCTGGAGATGATCGACGCGTTGGATCGCATCGACGCCGACCCGGACGTCAGGGTCGTGATCGTCACGGGCTCCGGGCGGGCGTTCTGCGCCGGGGCCGACCTGTCGGGGGGAGCCGACACGTTCGATGCCACCGGGTCATCCGCTGTCGGTGCGGCTTCCGAGCTGGTGGCAGCGGCCGATCCGTCAGCGTCCGCGGATGCGAGCAAGGAGTCACCGGGGGAGCGCGCGATGCGGCGTCCGATCGACCCTCGACGCGACTTCGGAGGGCTGCTCACCCTGAGGCTGTTCGAGGCGACGAAGCCGGTCATCGCAGCCGTCAACGGGGCGGCAGTCGGGGTAGGTGCGACCATGGCCCTGCCGATGGATCTCCGGCTGGCGTCGGAGACTGCCCGCTTCGGCTTCGTGTTCGCTGCGCGGGGCATCGTGCCCGACGCCTGTTCCAGCTGGTTCCTGCCGCGACTCGTGGGGATCCAGCAGGCGCTCGAGTGGTGCTACACGGCTCGGGTCTTCCCCGCGTCAGAGGCGTTGGACGCCGGCCTCGTCAGGTCGTTGCACGCTCCCGAGGACCTGCTCCCGGCGGCACGGAGCCTGGCCGGTGAGATCGCGGCCGGCGTCGCACCGGTGTCGGCGGCGTTGACCCGCCAGCTGTTGTGGCAGGGGCTGGTCGCGGACCACCCGATGCAGTCCCATCGCGTCGAATCGCCGGGGGTCCTCGCTACAGGTGCCGGCGCTGATGCCCGCGAGGGGATCACGGCGTTCTTCGAGAAGCGCCCGGCCGTCTGGAGCCAGAAGGTCCCCGACGACCTGCCCGACTGGTTCCCCTGGTGGGGCGAGCCGTCGTTCGACCCGTGAGTTCCGACGGCCATGTGGGAGGCTGTCCGGATGGACAATGATCGTTCGGTGGTCATCGTCGGCGCGGGGCCGGCTGGACTGACCGCTGCCTACATGTTGAGCAAGCGGGACGTGCCGGCCACGATCCTCGAGTCGGACGACGTCGTCGGTGGCATCAGCCGCACCGCCCAGGCCGGCGGTTGGCGCTTCGACATCGGTGGGCACCGCTTCTTCACCAAGGTCCGGCCCGTCGAGGAGGTCTGGTTCGAGATCCTCGGACCCGACGACTTCTTGCACCGTCCCCGTCTCAGCCGGATCTACTACCGGGGCAAGTTCTACGACTACCCGATCTCCGCCCGGAACGCCCTGCGCAACCTGGGGTTCCTCGAGGCGGTCCGCTGCGTGCTCTCGTATCTCTGGGTGCACATCAAGCCGCCGAAGGACACCTCGACGCTCGAAGGATTCGTCGTGTCACGGTTCGGATGGCGCCTCTACGGTCACTTCTTCAAGACCCAGAGCGAGAAGGTCTGGGGCGTGCCCTGCACCGAGATCCAGGCCGACTGGGGAGCCCAGCGGATCAAGAACCTGTCGCTCTTCCGTGCCGCATGGGAGGCGCTGAAGCCCGGTTTCGTCAAGCGGCGCACCTCGAAGGCCAACCAGGTGACGAGCCTGATCGAGGAGTTCAACTACCCCAAGTACGGGCCCGGCATGATGTGGGAGCGCTGCGCCGAGATCGTCACCGAGGCCGGTTCCACCCTCGAGTTCGACGCCACCGTCACCAAGGTCGAGCGCGCGAACGGCAAGGCGGTCGCAGTCACGGCCGTGCGCGGGGGCACCGAGGAGCGTCACGAGTGCACCGACGTGATCTCGACGATGCCGATCGGAGCCCTGGTGAGGGCCATGGACCCGCCGGCTCCCGAAGACGTCGTCAAGGCAGCCGACGCGCTGCGCTACAGGGACTTCATCACCGTCGCTCTGGTGGTGCCCGAAGACGTCGGATTCCCCGACAACTGGATCTACATCAACGACGCGTCGGTCGAGGTGGGAAGGATCCAGAACTTCGGCCGTTGGTCCCCGTACCTGGTGAAGGACGGCAAGACCTGTCTGGGCCTCGAGTACTTCGTCTGGGAGGGCGGCCACCTGTGGATGATGGAGGATGCCGATCTGATCGAGCTCGGCAAGCGTGAGCTCTCCGAGATCGGCCTGCTGGACGACACGTCGCTCGTGACCGAGGCGTTCGTCGTGCGGATGCCGAAGGCGTATCCGATGTACGACGCCGACTACAAGAGGAACGTGCAGGTGCTGGCCGATTGGCTCGGCGAGAACGTCCCGAACGTGCACCCGGTGGGACGCAACGGCATGCACCGGTACAACAACCAGGACCACTCCATGCTCACCGCCATGTACGCGGTCGAGAACATGTTCGGCGCCCATCACGACGTGTGGAACGTCAACGTCGAGCAGGAGTACCACGAGGAGCGCACCACCGCTCCTCCGCACCCCAACCAGTAGCGGGAGCGCTCGTCGGCCGCTGCCACGTGTTGGCCGAGGTGCCGACGGTCGCACCGAGAGCGGCTGGATGCCGGTCAGTCCGGCGTCGACCAGGTGATCCCGGGGAACCGGGAGAAGTCGTGGTCGAACGACACGATCCCGCAGCGATGCTCGAGAGCCAGCGCCGCGAGGTGGGCATCGTTGACGAGGTTCCCTCCGGTGCCGATCGAGGAGAGCAGCCCGCGGACGATCGAGGGATGTCGGACGGTCGGCTCGAGCACCACGGCTCCGGGCGCGGTGATCCAGGCATCCACGCGGTCCATGGCGCCGTCGACCGACAGGGGAGCGGGGAAGAGCCCGACCTTGGTGGAGAGCCGGACGAAGGCCAGCAACGCGACCCATGCGAACGCAACGGTCTCTGACCCGGACAGCGACGTGTCGATCCAGCGTCTCGATCGATCGTGCAGCGGGGCGTCCTCGTTGACGGAGTACAGCAGGACGTTGGCATCGACGAGCTTCACGAGCCGGTTCGCATCTTGCGGATCAACTCATCGTCCTCGAGCTCGGCGGCTATCTGGAGTGCCCGGTCGAGGTTGACCGTCGACTCACCCATGCGTGCGACCTGGGTCCGGAACCCCTCGGATCGACCTTCCTCGGCACCCGATCCCCTGATGAGGTCGTTCAGCGCTTCCTTGAACGTCTGGCCCCGTTCGCGCATGCGGCGCCGCACGAGCTGCTCGGTGTCGGAGTCGAGGGTGACAGTGGTGCGCACTGTCGCATCATAACATCGAATTGGATGATGCGATGATGCATCGGACGGAACGCGTCTGTCCGATTTCCGCCAGATTGCCGATCTGAGTCGTGACATCCTCGTGGCATGACGGCGACGGCACCGGATGACGTCCATGGTCACGAGCACCTGCGGGGTACGACGGCAGTCGACGTCGATGCCTCAGGCCTGGCCATGGACGATGACGCTCGCTATCGGGCCATGAAGGCTCGCGACGCCCGATTCGACGGTCGGTTCTTCATCGGGGTCAGGACGACGGGGATCTACTGCCGTCCGAGCTGCCCGACCCCGATCCAGCCTCTGCGCAGGAACCTGGGCTTCTATCCGACCGCCGCGTCGGCCCAGCAGGCGGGGTTCCGTGCGTGCAAGCGGTGTCGGCCGGATGCGACGCCTGGTTCACCCGAGTGGAACGTCCGCGCCGATCTCGTGGGGCGAGCCCTGCGCCTGATCGGAGACGGCGTCGTCGACAGAGAGGGAGTGAGCGGTCTTGCGAGGCGTCTGTCGGTGAGCGACCGCCATCTCAACAGGCTCCTCTCGGAGCAGGTCGGGGCGGGACCGATCGCCCTCGCCAGGGCGCAGCGGGCGCAGACGGCCAGGCTCCTGATCGAGACCACCTCGCTGTCCTTCTCTGACGTCGCCTTCGCCGCCGGCTTCTCGAGCGTCCGCCAGTTCAACGACACGGTGAAGGAGGTCTTCGCCGCCCCACCTACGGCGTTGCGATCCAGCTCGTCGTCGTGTCGCGGGGCAGGACCACTGGCGGCAGGCGGGGCCGGCGTCGTCTCCATCACGATCCGGCTGGCGGTGCGGTCTCCGTTCGACCACGACCACCTCTTGTCGTTCCTCGCCGCCCGCTCAGTCGGCGGTGTCGAGTCGATGCGTGACGGTATGTACTCCCGGTCCGTCCACCTTGCCGGGGGCCCGGCCGTCGTCGACGTCCACCCATCGGACGACGGCGTCGTCGCCACGTTCCACCTCTCGGACCTGCGTGACCTGGCGTCGGCGACGGCCCGGACACGCCGACTCCTCGATCTCGATGCGGATCCGGTCGCCGTCGCCGAGGTCCTCGCTGCCGACCCGGTTCTCCGCGATGTCGTTCGGGTCCACCCTGGCCTCCGTTCTCCGGGAGCGCTCGACCCCCACGAGGCCGCTGTCCGCGCCGTGATCGGCCAGCAGGTGAGCGTGGCCTCCGCTCGTCGGACGGCCGAGAAGCTGACCGAGTCGTTCGGGCGGCCGCTGCGCCAGCCGATCGGCCGGATCGACCGAATGTTCCCCGACATGGACACACTCGCCGGCGTGGATCCCGATCGGTTGGGGATGCCCCGCGCGAGGGCCCGCACCGTCGTCCAGCTCGCGTCGGCGTTGGCCGACGGCGCCATCGTCCTCGACGCGGGGACGGATCGCCGCCGCGTCATCGATGCGTTGGAGGCGATCCCCGGCATCGGTCCGTGGACTGCTTCCTACATCGTGATGCGGGCCCTGTCGGACCCGGACGTGCTCCTGCCGTCGGACGCCGCCGTGCGTGCGGGTGCGGTCAGGCTCGGCCTGCCGGAAGCGGGTTCCGGTCTCGCCGAGCACGCACGCCGGTGGGCGCCCTGGCGCTCGTACGCCACGCATCACCTGTGGTCTGCGCCAGATCCCGCCCGGACGTGCGGTCGGCCCGTCGCACCAGTAGAGAATCGGAGCAGCAGATGACACCTCTGACGGCCTCACCGAACGGAACCCAGGAGAGGCTCCGGGTGGCAACGATGGACTCGCCGGTCGGCGAGCTTCGGGTCGTGGTGTCGGACCGTGGCGTCAGGGCGATCCTCTGGGAGGTCGATGACCACCGGGTGCCGATCGAGGATCCGGAGCCGATCGACGCCGCCGACGACCCGGTCGCCGACGCCGCGGTCCGACAGATCACCGAGTACTTCGAAGGTGACCGCACCGAGTTCGACCTGCCGATCGACCTGGTCGGCACCGAGTTCCAGGTTCTGGCATGGGAGGCGCTGAGTCGGATCCCCTTCGGCGAGACGCGTTCGTACGGTCAGCAGGCGGCGGGGATCGGTCGGCCGTCCGCGGTGCGGGCGATCGGAGCCGCAAACGGCCGGAACCCGGTGAGCATCATCGTGCCGTGCCACCGCGTCGTCGGCGCCGACGGCAGCCTGACCGGCTTCGCCGGCGGTCTCGACGCCAAGAAGTACCTGTTGGCCCACGAGCAGGCGGTCCTCGAACGCCGACTCGGTTGATCAGACGAACTGCTCCTGGCGGAACG
>CAZNQK010000082.1:10210-12747 GCA_964575165.1 uncultured Aquihabitans sp.
ACGCACGAACCTCAGGACGGCTCGGACGCTCCGTCACGGCGCACCACACGGGCGAGCAGGTCGCCCTCGGCCCGGAAGGTGATCGAAGCGATCGTGCCGCGCTCGACCACGAAGTCGAACAGCACCTTCGCCTCTCCATGCTGGAACCACGCTGCACCGGGGCGCCCGTCCACCGACACCGGCCGGGCCGCCTTGGCCGCTCCGTCGAAGAACGCAGCCACCTCGTCACGACCGTCGATGCGCTCCGGAGTGCCCACAGCCAGGGCGGCTGCGTCGGCGCGGACTCGGACATCGGGAGCGAGGAGCTCCATCAGGTGTGCGAAGTCCCCACCTCTGGCAGCGGCAAGGAACGCGTCGACGACCTCCCAGTCGGCCAGAGAGTCCTCGATCGTGGGCTGGCGCACCTTGGCCCTCGCACGGGAGGCCAGCTTGCGTGCCGCCACCGGTGAGGTGTCGAGGATCGCGGCGATCGTCTCGAACTCGAACCCGAAGCTTTCGTGGAGCACGAACGCGACCCGCTCCGACGGGCTCAGGCGATCCAGGACGACCTGAAGGGCAACACCCACGGTCTCGGCCATGGCCAGGTCGTCAGCATCGTCGTCGACGCCCACTTCGTCCGCATGATCTCCGGGGAGCTCCGGCTTCTTCGCCTTCAGCCGGTCGAGGCAGAGCCGCGTCGTCACGGTGGTCAGCCATGCCGGGAGGTTGTCCGGATCGGAGGCTTGGCGCTCCAGCCGCAACCACGCCTGCTGAACCATGTCCTCGGCCTCGGCACTGTCGGACAGCACTCGGGCCGCGAGCCCGACCAGACGCGGCCGCTCCGCCTCGAACCCGGCCAATCGACCAGACGACCGACCTGGCGACCGACCACGCGACGGGCCGTCCATGGCGCTCAGTGCTCGCCCTTGATCACGAAGAAGCTGCCCCGGATCGTGCCGGCGAGCTTGGAGCGCTGACGGGCGAACTTGAACCGGTCCGCGAGCTCGGCCGGAACCTCCATGCCGTCGGAGAGCTTGAAACCGACCGCGCGCTTGCCGGCTGGATCGAGCGAGTACATGACGTTGATGGCCAACCCGCTCTCGTAGAACACGAACGACCAGCGGGTCCCGTCCACCTCGAACTCGCACGCCTCGAGCGGCGTCGATTCGATGTGCAGGTCACGCTCCTCGGCCAGGACCGAGGCGACCCGGTCGACGATCTCGGGCGCTTCGGCCGCCGGCTCGACTGTGAAGGCGTGGTCGTACTTGTTGTGGAAGTAGCGCGCCTCGTTGGCACGCAGCCCGGCCAACGCCTCGGCGACCGGAGAGGTCTCGAGCCCCTCGGTCGACACCGTCACGAAATCCACTTCGTAGGTCATGTCGCGCTCCTTGCGTTCGGTCTGCTCATGTCCTCCGGCACCCTGCCGGACACCACGTCGACGAACGACGACGCACGAACGTGACATCAAGGCGCGGCGGGTTGCGCCATCGTCAGGGACGCTCGATCCGACGCAGCCCACGCTCGGGGGTCCAGGTCTCGATGACGAGCATCGTCGCAGCCTCGTCGAGAGCCGTGATCACCACCTCGGACATGTCTGCGACGAAGGTCAGGCCATCTGGAACGTCGTCGTTCGACACCGGATCGTCGGGACCGGAACCACCGTCGTCCGGTGGAGCGAGCACGGCGCGGCCGGCGATCTTGGCCTCACCGGGCCACTCGTCCTCGTGACCCTCCAGGGGGTGCGCCGTCGGTCCGTGGAGAGCGAACCGGGGATCCCGCTCCAGGTCGGCGCCCTTGCGTGATCCGGTCATGGAACCGAACCGGAGCTCGCCGTCCACGATCTCGCACTCGATCCCCGAGATCCTCGGTGATCCGTCGGCGCGCAAGGTGGCGATCGTCTTGTGCCTGCCGGCATCGAACATCCGCCGGACTCGTGACGCGAACTCCGGTTCGGCCTCCTCCAGATCCCGCCACGACGCCACGGCGCGAAGGTAGCAATGCGCGACGCCACCCTGGCACCATCGGGTCATGTCCGTCTGGGCGATACTGACCGTCGTGTTCGCGTCGGGCTTCGTCGCGTCGATAGTCGCCGCGGCACGGGGTCGATCCACGAAGTTCGTCGGCGCCGTCAGCTTCCTCATCGCCATCGCGTGCGGATGGATGTGGTGGAGCCACGTCCGACTCGAGTCGAGGCTCGCGGCCGCAGCCAGCAGCGTCGCCGGTGTCGAGGTGCACGTCGACTGCCAGGAGCCCTTCTTCGGTGAGTGGTTCGTCACGAGGGGTGACGGCCGGGTCGACGCCACGAGCGACGGCACGATGGACGAGGTCGCACACCTCGACCGCAAGGTCTGCTCGGCCGCCGGCTCGTGGCCCGACGACGACACCGACGACGCCTTCATCGGGGTGCACGTGCTCACCCACGAGGCCGGTCACGTACGCGGCGAGCGGAACGAGGCCGCCACCGAGTGCTGGGCCACTCAGCACTCTGCCGCCGTCGCCGAAGCACTCGGCGCCTCGAAGGCGCAGGCCGAGCGACGTGCCCGCTGGTACTTCAACAC
>CAZNQK010000083.1:0-12162 GCA_964575165.1 uncultured Aquihabitans sp.
CCGCAAAGCGGACGTAGCGGAGTTCTCGAACCTGTCGGGACCGGGTCTGGTCGCGCGCGCTTAGGAGGCGTGACGACGAACAGCCGGGAGGTCCCGCACGTGTTGAACATCGGTGTGCTCGCTCCGGGAGCGGGCGAGTACTACATCGGCGAGGTCGCCACCTCGGCCGAGGACTACTACAGCGGCCGCGGCGAGACCGCAGGCCGCTGGGTCGGGTCGCTCGCTGCGGAGATCGGGCTGTCCGGCGAGGTGGACTCGGACGCGTTCCGGGCGGTGCTCGCCGGGCGACATCCCGGCACTGGTGAGCAGTTGGTGCAACGCAACACCATGAACCGTGTCGACGTGTCCGAGATCGGGCCGGACCGTCTGTTCGATGTTCCTGAGGCCGCCGCGGTGTTGGGGGTGTCGACCCGTCAGGTCCGCCGCCTCCTCGAGACCGGCGACGCCTACCGGGCTGCGCTCGACGCTGCGGACGGCGACGAGGTCACGGCTCCGGGGTCGTTCCTGACCGGCGTCCGAGTGGCCGGTACTGGTCGTCAGGGTCCAGCGCAATGGAGGGTGACCGGTGGCGAGCTGCAGCGTCTGGTGGCGTCGCGTCCGGAACGCAAGCCTCGGCCCGGGTTCGATCTGACGTTGCGGCCACCGAAGTCGGTGAGCGTCTTGTGGGCCCTCGGCGGCCCGCAGGTCGCAGCGGAGGTGCGAGCGGCGCACACGGCGGCGGTCGACGAGGTCGTCGCCTACTACGAACGTCACGGGATCCGGTCCCGGGCGAAGGGGTCCGGTCGGCGGGTGGTGACCGACGGGATGATCGCCGCGGCGTTCGATCATCGGACGTCGCGTGCCGGTGACCCGTTGCTGCACACCCATGTGGTGACAGCGAACATGACGCGCTTCGGTGACCGTCACGGCAACGAGGTGTGGCGGGCGGTGGAGGGCCCGGCGGTCTTCGAACACGCCCGTTCGGCCGGCTACCTCTACCAGGCGCATCTCCGTCACGAGCTCGCCGGTCGTCTCGGCGTCCAGTTCCACCATCCCGTCCACGGCTACGCGGAGATCATCGGGGTGCCCGACGCTGTCGTCGAGCAGTTCTCGAAGCGTCGCAACGAGATCGAGGACCTCCTCACCGAAACGGGCGGCACCTCCGCGCGGGCCGCGCAGGTGGCGACGTTGGAGACCCGCAAAGCCAAGGACTACACCGTCGACGCCGACACCCTCACCGACCGCTGGCACACAGAAGCCGCTGCGGTCGGCTTCGGTCGCATCGAGCTCCTCGCCTGTCTCGGCCACGACCGCGACGTCGACTGGTGGAACCCGGAGCTGGAGGCGGAGGTGTTCGACATGCTGGCCGGACCTCGTGGGCTGTGTGAACGAGGCGCGACGTTCACCCGCGCCACGGTCGTGGAGCATCTGGCGATCCTCACCGAGTCGCACTGCAGCGCCGGCGACATCGACGACGCCGTCGATCGGTTCCTCGCCAGCAGCCGGGTCCTGCGCGTTGCCGAACACCGCCACACGGCGCGTCGAGGCCCGGGCCAGGAGCGGTGGACGACGATCGAGATGGCTGAGATCGAGCAACGAGTCCTGCGCCTCGCCGCACTCGACGTCGCCGATGCCGCCCACCTCGTGCGAACAGCCGACGGGCCGGTGACCGGTGACGGTGACCGGATGCTGGGGGTGGTGACCAGGACCGGGGCGGCGGTGACCGCCGGGTTGAACACCGACCGGTCCCCGGTGACCAGCAGGTTGAACGGGGGGCTGAACACCGCGTCGAGTGCGGGGTTGAACACGGATCGGCTGCTGGTGAGGGCCGTCGGTGAGGGCACCGTGGAGCGGGTGGTGCTGTTGCGTCCGGAGCTGTCCGACGAGCAGGCCGACATGGTCCGACAGGTGTGTCGTAGCGACCGGTTCGTGTTGACCGTCGAGGGCCGCCCCGGCGCCGGTAAGACCTACGCCACCGACGCGGTGGTCGCCGCGCACGTCGCAGCGGGGGTGCCGATCATCGGCTGCGCCGTCTCCGCCGCCGCAGCCGCGGAGTTGGAGTCTCAGGCCGGGTTCGCCCGATCGGTCATGCCGGCTGCGACCGTGGCGAAGGTGCTCATCGACTGCGACGCCCACGGCGGTCTCGCCGCGGGCGCAACCGTGGTTGTCGACGAGGCATCGATGATCGCGACGCGTGATCTGGCCCGCCTCGCCGTGCACGCGGCACGCGTCGGTGGTCGTATCGTCCTGGTCGGTGACCCCGATCAGCACGGCGCTGTCGAGGCCGGCGGCATGTTCGCCCACCTGTGTCGAGTCGACGGTGACGAGCTGGTGCGGCTGGTCGAGAACCGCCGGCAGGACGACCACACCGATCGGCTCGCGATCGACGACTACCGCAACGGGCTCATCGCCCAGGCGATGAATCGCCTCGACGGGGCGCACCGGGTGATCCGTTCTGCGACCGCGGCGGAGTCGATGGATGCGATGGTCGCCGACTGGTACGCCGCGCACCGCCACGGCGGAACGGATCCGATGATCGCCGGGCCGAACTCGACACGACGCGCCCTCAACGACCGAGCACGCATCCTGCTCAAGGCCGCCGGCGAGTTGTCCGGTGACCCGCTCGAGGTCGGAGGCCGCGAATACCTGCTCGGTGACCTCGTCGTCGCCCGCCGCAACGACCGCACCCTCCGCCCCGACCGGGGGTCCGGGTTCGTGAAGAACGGCTCGGCCGGCGTCATTGTCGCCATCGACCACATGACACGTGACGTCACGGTTCGTTTCGACACCGACGGCACGATCCGGGTGCCGTACGCCTACCTTGCGGCCGGGCATTTGGAACACGGCTACGCGCGGACGACCTATGGCGTGCAGGGTCACACCCACGACGTCGGTCGCTACCACCCGAGCGACGCGTCGAGCTTCGAGGAGGGCTACGTCGCCATCACCAGAGCCCGACAGGGCACCAAGGTGTACGTCATCGATGGTCCAGCACCCGACACCGGTCCCCCCGACCTCGACCCCCACACCGGTGCCGGCAGTCGAGCGCCTCGGGGACTCGATGATGTGACCGCGGCGTTGGGACGGCGGCGGGCGAACGCTATGGCCGCCGACGCCACGCCGGACCTCGACCGGGTCGCCCACATCGTCGACACCCGATCACTCGCCGACATCCACCGACGCCGCCGGCGGCTCGACGTGCTCCTAGCCAGCGCGCCACCCGACAAGACCACCCTCATCGCGGACGCCACCGGCGCCTTGAACGTGCTGGAGGTGCGACGCGACCGCTACCTCGACAACGGACGACAAGTCCCGGCAGCTCTGCAGCAGCGGATCGGCAGCGTCGCCGGAACGCTCGCCGACGCCGAAGCTGCCCAAGCCGACCGGAAGCACTGGCATGCCGATCACGCCGACGAGATCGACGATCACCGCGTGCTCATCGAGTCCGAGCGGACCATCGAGTCACGCATCCGGTCCAATCCGACCGCCAATCTGCCCCGCCACGTCCGCAATGCACTCGGAGCGAGACCTGGCCGGCAACGGGAACGCACCGCCTGGGACGCCGCCGTCACCGCCGTCGCGATCCACCACGCCCGCCACGAACCCCACCTCGACCACCTTGGCTACGGAATCGAAGCGCTCCTCGGGCCTCGCCCGACCGACGCCGACGCTGCGGCCAGCTGGAACCAGGCCGCCCGACAGACGCACCAACTCGGCCAGATCCGAGGCGTTGACATCGACGACGGGGCCGGTATCGAACTCTGACACGTCCGGATTGGACACACAATGATGTCAGGTCACGGATTGATCTGGCATGACGGATACTTCAGCTCTATCTGGTTGATTTCTTGCTTGCCCACACGTGTGGCGGCTTCGCCATCTTCTAGGTCGCGAGCATCCGTTCTAAGCACCGCTACAAGTGAATCGACACCGGAGGCATCTGACAGCTCCACAATGGTAAGACTCTCAGACGACTGAGGGTCTGCGGTACCCTTAGTAGCGTATCCAGGGTTTGACTGGCCGATTGAAAGAGAGCTCTTAGCCGGCGTCCCAGGTTGCCGATCCGCACGCCATGTTTCCGTCGAGTTATCGGAATCGCCTTGTTCCACTTCTACTGACCCAATGCCGTTCCGGCATTCAAATACGAGCAGTGTGTTGCCAGAACGTGCGATGCCATATGAATCGTTCCGCGGTGTCACAGGTCCATGCCCCGCGTAGCTGCGGGCGAACCAAGTCATCGACACAACAGCGACGACCAATGCTCCTGCAACAACCAGAGCCCGGCGCACTCAACTGCCCCGCGTGTAGCCGCCGTCGTCGAGACCAGCGAGCCATTCGAGAACCATGAATCGCTCGGCATCACAGTCCTCGCCAGAAATCTTGCCGCGCACCCACGCTTGCGCAGAGTCAACAACCCACACCGATATGAATCCCGGTGGTGTCAACGCCGCCCACTGGTACCCGTGACGCTTCTCATGCTCGAAGCGGTCATTACTTAGCTCCCCTTCGGGAGACATAATGACGTTTCCGAGCGCCCATGCCCGATTGCCTGACCCGTACGCACCATCACATTCGAGCCGGACGTCACGCACATAGCAGTTGCCACCGGAGGTGATCATGCCGATGGCCGACCCAGCTACGTTCGTGCCACTTATCGTGTTCGCAACAAGCGTGGCAGTCTCCGCTGCAAAGTCCGCGACTCCGCTTCCGCGACATGATCCGTCAGAGTTCGAAGTGAGCGGGCACCACAGACCAGTCAGATCTGTGTTGTTCAGCGGTCCACCAGCCACGTACGCGTACCGTTCGAGTGATGCAGAGACGAGCGGGTCGAGGAACTGTCCCGTTGTGGGGTCGTAGTAGCGGGCTCTGAGGTAGACGAACCCTGACTCGGTGTCGGTGTATTGGCCGGTGTAGCCGAGGTGGCTGAGCGTGCCGCTCGACGCGCTGATGCTGCCGTAGGGGTCGTAGGTCGCTGCGCCGGTGACACTCCCGGTGTCGTCGGTGAGGAGACGGACCGATCCGATCTGGTCGTGATGCAGGTAGGTGACGCTCCCATCGGGGTCGATCTGCGCGTACGCCACACCGGACGGCCCGTACAGGTAGCTGGTGGTGTCGGTGCCGGTGGTCTCGGTCAGCAGCTGCGGCAACGACCCTGACCGGTCCCACGTGAACTCGGTGGTGTCGAGGCCGACGGTCTTCGACCGGCGCAGACCGTCAGCGTCGTAACCGTAGGACGCCGAGGCGGTGTCGATGCCGGTGAGCCGGTTGGCCTGGTCGTAGCTGTAGCTGGTCGCCGCAGCCGGTGACGGCGGCGTCATCGACGTGCGGTTGCCGCGGTCGTCGTAGCTGTACGTGGTGGCCCCGGACGCCGGCACCGCGCAGGTGCCACCGGTGACGGGAGCGGTCGAGCAGAGCTGGTTGGCGTCGTTGAACACCTGATCGACCGCGCCGCTGGTCGCGGTCAGGTTGTCGCCCGGGTCATAGGACCACGTAGGCGTCGAGTTCTGATCGGTGAGCTGCTCGAGGCTGTTGTAGCCCCATGTCGCATCGGTGCCGGGCAGGCTGGTCTGGTCCTCGCCGGTGAGTTGGCCCAGGTCATCGCGGGTGTAGTCCAGCGACGCCAGCGTGGTCGCCCCGGCGGCCATGGTGATGCTGGACGGTCGTCCGGCGTCATCGACGACGGTGGTGTCGACCTGAGCGGCGTCGGGATAGGCCGTCGTCGTCAGGTTCGAGTCGCCGTCGTAGCCCAGGCCGACCGGAAGCACTGGTATGTCGATCACGCCGACGAGATCGACGAGCACCGCGTGCTCATCGAGTCGGAACGGACCGTCGAGTCACGCATCCGGTCCAACCCGACCGCCGGACTACCCCGCCACGTCCGCAACGCACTCGGAGTGAGACCCGGCCGGCAGCAGGAACGCACCGCCTGGGACGCCGCCGTCACCGCCGTCGCGATCCACCACGCCCGACACGAACCCGACCTCCACCACCGTGCCGGCGGAATCGAAGCGATCCTCGGACCTCGCCCGATTGACGCCGACGCCGCGTTCAGCTGGAACCATGCCGCCCGACAGATCGACCAACTCGACCAGATCCGATGCGTCGACATCGACCACGACCTCGACGTCGAGCCTTGATGCCGTGTGCAAGGTTGGTCCTTCTCGCAAGTCTGCTCGGAGGTCCAGGTCTTCTCCGCCCGTGCTCCTTCGCCTCTGAGGCTCATTTCTCAACCAATCGCCCCACGAATCGTTGCGCTTCCGACCCGCGAAACACTGCCACGACTCGGTCTTCGTACATGAGATCAACGCGCCGACGCCAGCTTCGATGCCGAACACTCACTAGGTCGCGGTCCAGTTGCGTCAACATCTCCCGCACATGACCTATCGAGAGATCCACTCGATAGAGCTCGACCGTCGAGTGGGAGAGGATTGCGAGCCGCTCTGCCCACGGCCAATAGAGAAATAGCGACCGCATCAATGATGGGCTCTGACACAAGAACAAGTCGCGGTCGGTCAGGGCTCGTTCGCGGACCAGTGGGTCGTTTAACAGGTATGCAACGGGAGACGGGCGACGGTCCTTCATCTAGAAGACTCCGCCTACGATCTCCCACCAGTCGCCAGCAAAATCGGGAACTGTGCCGTACCAGAATCGACCGACGTTATCGCCTACTGTGTTGCCTTGAGGGCCATCGGAGATCTTGCATCCTGACAATAGAGTCGAGGCCTGCGTGGCACCCCGATACACCCGAGCGCCACCGCTAACCGTGCGGAAACCGCCGAGCCCGATTGCCACAACCGCCGGCAGCTCAACCACGAACCCGCCTACGGGTGCCGTGACCACGCCGCCAGCGCCTGCGCCAAATCCCGCCGTCATGAGTCCAACGCCCTGTGCGGCGCTCACCCCTCCGTATCCAATATTGAACACGGCAGCGGCGGTACCGCCATAGTCGAACTCTCCAACATCGGTCTCCCAGATATCTGTGGCGACGGTTCCGATCTTGCAGAAGGCATCCCATCCGGCGCAGTCGTCCGGAGTCAATCCACTTACGTCGGTCCGCATTAGTGGACGCCCAAGTACATACGCATATCCTGCGCGCGTGGTTTCGGCAATCGGATCTACGGAAATGAACTGCGTCGTTGCGGGGTCGTAGTAGCGGGCTCGGAGGTAGACGAAGCCTGACTCTGCGTCGGTGTATTGGCCGGTGTAGCCGAGGTGGCTGAGGATGCCGGTCGAGGCGCTGATGCTGCCGTAGGGGTCGTAGCTGGCGGCGCCGGTGACGCTCCCGGTGTCGTCGGTGAGGAGACGGACCGATCCGATCTGGTCGTGGTGCAGGTAGGTGACGGTCCCGTCGGGGTTGATCTGCGCGTAGGCCTGACCGGCGGGCCCGTACAGGTAGCTGGTGGTGTCGGTGCCGGTGGTCTCGGTCAGCAGCTGCGGCAACGACCCTGACCGATCCCACGTGTACTCGGTGGTGTCGACGCCGACGGTCTTCGACCGGCGCAGACCGTCAGCGTCGTAACCGTAGGCCACGGATGCAGTGTCGATGCCGGTGAGCCGGTTGGCCTGGTCGTAGCTGTAGCTCGTCGCCGCAGCCGGTGACGGCGGCGTCATCAACACCCGGTTGCCACGGTCGTCGTAGCTGAAGGTGGTCGCCCCCGACGCCGGCACGGCGCAGGTGCCCCCGGTCGCAGGAGCGGTCGAGCAGAGCTGGTTGGCGTCGTTGAACACCTGATCGACCGCGCCGCTGGTCGCGGTCAGGTTGTCGCCCGGGTCATAGGACCACGTAGGCGTCGAGTTCTGATCGGTGAGCTGCTCGAGGCTGTTGTAGCCCCATGTCGCATCGGTGCCGGGCAGGCTGGTCTGGTCCTCGCCGGTGAGTTGGCCCAGGTCATCGCGGGTGTAGTCCAGCGACGCCAGCGTGGTCGCCCCGGCGGCCATGGTGATGCTGGACGGTCGTCCGGCGTCATCGACGACGGTGGTGTCGACCTGAGCGGCGTCGGGATAGGCCGTCGTCGTCAGGTTCGAGTCGTCGTCGTAGCCGAAGGTGGTGGTGCCGGCGACCCAGTCCGTCGAGCTGGTCATGCGGCCGGCGTCGTCATAGCCGCGGGACACGCTGTGCAAACCGGGATAGGTGATGGTCGTGACGTTGCCAGCCAAGTCGTAGCCGTAGCCGACCGCGGCACCGTCGTTCGACGACGTGAGCCGCCCGAGGCTGTCATAGCCCCACGTGACGCTGTCCGCGCTGCCGTAGTCGACCTGGGTGCGGCGCCCGTTGTCGTCATAGACGGTGTCGGTGACGTTCGGCGTCACCCCGTCGCTGTAGGTGACCGTCTTCAACTGGTTCGCCAGGTCGTAGCTGCGGGTCACGCATCCCGTTGCCGGGGAGGCGTCGCAGTCGCCGCCGGGCTGTTCGACCGCGACGAGGTTGCCGGCCGGGTCGTAGCGGTAGCTGGTCACGTTCGACAACGCGTCGGTGACCGTGGCGAGCCGGCCCAGGTCGTCGTAGCCGTAGCCGGTGACATGCGCGTTGCCGTCGGTCTGGGTCTCGACCTGGCCGATGTCGTTGTAGCCGGTCGCGACGACGGTTGCGTCAGGCCGGTGGGTCTCGATGAGACGGTCCTCGGCGTCGTACACGAACGTCGTCGTGTGCAGGTTGGCGTTCTCGCTCGACGCCAGGTTCCCGTTGTCGTCATAGGTGTTGGTCGTCACCGCGCCGGTCGGATCGGTGACGCTCAACACGTGGCCGTAGTCGTCGTAGGTGTAAGCGGTCGTGAAGTCGAGCGGGATCAACGCCGTGTCGGTGCCCCGAGGCGAGGTCACCAACGTCGGCAGGCCACGATCGTCGAAGACGGTGGAAGTCTCGTTGCCGAGCGGGTCGGTCACCGACTCGACGTTCCCATCGCCGTCATAAGCGATGTCGGTGGTCTTGCCGCGGGCGTCGGTCACCGCCGTCACATCACCAGGATGGCCGGCGTCGCCGTAGGTGTAGGTGACCGTTCTCGACACCGCCGGGCTCGAGCCGACCAGCGGCGTCGACACCGACGTCACGTTCCCGTTCCCGTCGTAGCTGTAGGTCGTCGTCACCCCCTCACCGTCGGTCGTCGACAACGGTTGACGGGCCGAGTTGTACGTCGCGGACGTCGTCCGACCCAGCGCGTCCGCCGTGGCGGTCACGTTGCCGGCCGCGTCGTGGCTGGTGTGGGACCAGTGGCCGTTCGGGTCCCGGACCGCGTCGACCATCGCCACATCCGGGTCGTAGTGCAGCTTCGTCGTCGACGGCGTCGCCGTGCCCCAGCCGGCGACGGTCTCCACGAGGACGCCGTCAGCGAAGCGCTTCAACGTCGCATGGCTCTCGGCGTCGGTCACCACCACCGCGCCGGCCACCGACGTGTAGTCGAACGTCGTCGTCGCGCCGTCCCGGTCGGTCTGCGACGTCACCCTGCCCGAACCGTCATAGACGTTCGTGACGACCGCGGGCGTGACCGCAGCCGCCTGGTTCGGGTCCCGCATCGTCAGCAGCTGGTGGTTGGCGTCGTAGGTGAACGCCCAGGATCCGCCGCCGACATCGGTCCAGTCGACGAGGTCACCGTTGCCGTCGTAGGAGAACGACACCGACCGCGACGGCGACATGTTGTCCGCGACCGCGGTCACGTGGCTCCCCGACCACGTGAAGGACAGCTCGCGGCCCGCCGCGTCGGTCACCGTGTCCAACTTCCCCGACACGTACGCCAACGTCGTCACCGCATTGGTGTTGCCGATCTCGCTCGACAGCTCGACGAGATCGCCGGACGAATCGAAGTGGAACACCCGGTGCGTGGTCGGCTCGGTGTAGGTCCACGAACCGTCACCGTTCAAGACGAGTCCGGCGATCGACCGCGCCTTGGTCGGCACATAGTCGCCCGGGCTGCCCGGATCCTCGTCGAAGGTGACCTTCGACCCGTTCTCCTGGGTCACCGTCACCTGTCCCGTACCCGGATCGACGTCGAGGCCGACGGTCAGGAAGCCCATCGACCATCCGTACCCCAACGGGCCGTCGCTCCCCGCGGCAGTCGAGCTGTAGGTGTGGCTCAACGACAACGGAACACCACGTCCAGGGAACGAGAAGTCATCGAACGTGTGCCAGAACTCGCCGGTCGGCAACTCCACCGGATCCTTGTTCTGATCGTGCTGCGCACACACCGCACAGGAGCCGCCACCCCGAGACTCGTCCGCAGTGATCGGACCATCAGCGAGTATCGACGCTCCGGCCGCGTAGTGGTCGGAGATGTCCGATCCGCTGAGTGCGTGGTCGTACATCGCGACCTCGTCCACCGAACCGACGAGATCCCGGCCGCTGAACGAGGACGACTGGCCGATCCAGAAGCTTCCGCCTCCCCCCATCGTCGACCAGCCGGACTCCCAGCCCGCGAACGCACCATCGATGTACAGCGACTCGCCACCGTGGTCGAACACGCCGACAAGATGATGCGGCACCCCGGTTCCGATCGGCGACGCCGACCGGGCAACCCGGAGGCAGCAGCCGTCCTGGGCGACGAACTCCACGTAACCGGAACCGTCGACGCGGAACTGGAAACCTTCCCACCCCGCGACGGTCGACAGGTTTGGCGACACCGCTGGCAACGCGTCCAGCTTCACCCACGCCTCGAGGGAAGCTTCTGCACTGCCGACCAGCCATTCCATGCCGCAATCAAGGTGGCTCGTCCCATCGAAGGACACCGATCCGTCAACCGTGGCATCGGCGACGCTCCCTGCGCCCTGCGTCGGGTTGCCGACGCTGCGGCACGGACTTCCAGCATCCGGAACTGTCGGAGACCCGGGTTCGTCGCCAAGACGCCAGTACCGCGTCGGTGAATCAGCCAGAACCGAGGTCGAGTATCCGTCCGATACCGGTGAGGCGAACGTGCCTCTCCCCGCCTCGAAGTGATCGATGATAGTCGACTGTGACAACGCCGTGTCGTAGGTCGCGACCTCGTCGACCGTCCCGTCCAAGGCGCGATCCGAATACGACGACGACTGGCCGATCCAGAAGCTCCCATAGGTCTGGAAGGTCGACCACCCCGACTCCCGGCCGGTGTAGACGCCATCGATGTAGAGGTACTCGACACCGTGGTCGAACACGCCGACCAAGTGATGCCGCTCGCCAACGGAGATCGGTGACGACGACCTCGCCGCACGCAGACAGCATCCGTCCTGTGCGACGAACTCGACATAGCCCGATCCATCGACGCGCAACTGGAATCCCTCCATACCTGCGACAGTGGAAAGATACGGAGCGACAGTCGGCAACGAGTCCAGCTGCACCCACGCCTCCAGCGTCGCTTCGGATTGCGAGTAGCCCTTGATGCCGCAGTCGAGATGATTCGTGCCGTCGAACGACACAGCGTCGTCGCTGCTCGCAGCCAACAGGCCCGCCGCACCCTGTGCAGGGTCACCGACCGCACGACACGGATAGCCTTGCGACGCGACGACCGGCCCAGCCGGGCTCTCACCCAATCGCCAGAACTGCGACGGTGAATCACCGAGCACAGTCGCCGAGTAGCTGTCCGACACCGGAGCTGAGAACCCGCCCACCCCCGCAGCGAGGTGAGCATCGACCCGGTCCGCGCTCAACGCGGTGTCGTACACCGCGACCTCATCAACCGTGCCGTCAAGATCACGGCCCGAGTACGACGACGACTGCCCAATCCAGAAGTCGCCAGCGCCTCCGATCGTCGACCAGCCACCGTCCTGACCGCTGAACACGCCGTCGACATACAAGTAGACCGAACCGTGATCGAACACACCGACGAGATGGTGCCGCTCACCTGTCGAGATCGGCGACGACGACTCCGCCACCCGCAGACAACACCCATCCTGCGAGACGAACTGGACATAGCCCGAACCTACGATTCGGAACTGAAAGCCTTCCCAGCCCGCCACCGTCGACAGATACGGCGCCGTGGTCGGCAACGAATCCAGCGACACCCACGCTTCCAACGACGCTTCTGACCCACTCGCAAGACTCATGTAGCCGCAGTCCAGGTGATCCGATCCAGAGAACGACACGGCGTCATCGCTGTCGCCGATCAACAAGCCCGACGCTCCGAATGTCGGCGAACCCGACGACGCACACGACGTGCTCCCAGCCGAGTCCGCTGCCGGCGGCGTCGAGTCACCAAGTCGCCAGTAGTGAAGCGGAGAGTC
>CAZNQK010000084.1:0-3582 GCA_964575165.1 uncultured Aquihabitans sp.
GTCCTCGTCGACCCCTGACCGCCGAACCCCCGTGAACTCGGGTCGTTTGACGCCGACATGGGGCGCGAGACGACCCGAGTTCGGTGGGGTGGAAGCGTCAGCGGTCGTGGACCTGGCGGAGGAACTGCTGGGTCCGAGTCTGCTGAGGGTCGTCGATGACCTGCGCCGGCGGACCCTCCTCGACGACGACGCCGTCGGCCATGAACACCACGCGGTCGGCCACGTTGCGGGCGAAGCCGATCTCATGGGTGACGACCATCATCGTCATGCCGTCCTCGGCGAGGTCGCGCATCACCTTCAGCACGTCGCCCACCAACTCGGGATCGAGCGCCGAGGTCGCCTCGTCGAACAGCATGATCTCGGGACCCATGGCGAGTGCACGGGCGATCGCGACGCGCTGCTGCTGCCCACCGGAGAGCTGCGCGGGGTAGTGCCCGGCCTTGTCGCCGACACCGACACGCTCGAGGTTCTGGCGGCCGACCTGGTCGGCCTCCTCCTTCGACCGCTTCAGGACCTTTCGCTGGGCGATCGACACGTTCTCCATCGCCGTGAGGTGTGGGAACAGGTTGAACTGCTGGAACACCATCCCGATCCTTCGCCGCACGGCGTTCACGTCGGTGTCCGGGTCGCAGATGTCGACGCCGTCGATCAGCACCTCACCCGAGTCGGGGATCTCGAGCAGGTTCACGCAGCGCAGGAGCGTGGACTTGCCGGATCCAGACGGGCCGAGGACCACCACCACCTCCCGGCGGTCGACGTGGAAGTCGATCCCCTTGAGGACCTCGTTCCGGCCGAAGCGCTTGCAGAGACCGCGGACGTCGACGGTGGGGACCGCCGTCGACGGGCTCTCCACAGGTCCGCTCATCGCCGATCCGCCTGTGTGTGCCGTTCGACGTAGCGGGCCAGGTAGGTCAGGGGCAGGGTGATCACGAGGTAGCAGACAGCGGCGGCGATGAGCGGCGTGTAGTTGCCGATCGAGTTCGAGATCGTCCGCCCCCACGTGGTCAGCTCACGCTGGCCGATCGCCACACCGAGCACGGCCAAGAGGGAGGTGTCCTTGAGCAGCAGAACCAGCTCGTTGGTGAGGGGCGGCAGGATCACCCTGAAGGCCTGGGGCAGCACGATCGAGCGCATCGTCACGCCGGCGCCCATCCCCAACGAGCGGGCGGCCTCGACCTGACCCCGGGGGACGGCTTCGATTCCGGCACGGATGGTCTCGGCCAGGTAGGCGCCGGCGACGAGAGCCAGTGCGAGCGTTCCCGCTCCCCATGGCTCGGAGAGGAAGCCGGGCAGGTTCTCAGCTCCGAACGCGATCGGGAGGCCGAACCCGACGATGAGGATCGTCAGGAGCGCAGGGAGCGCCCGGAACACCTCCACGTACACCGATCCGATCAGTCGGGCGGGCGGCACGCTCGACTGGCGCATCAGCGCCACCACCAGGCCGACGACCAGACCCGCCGAGTAGCCGATGGCCGTGTACAGCAGGGTGTTGCGGGCGGCCTCGGTGACGATCCCGGGGAACTGGTCGGTGAAGTCCTCCCACTTGAAGAAGCGGTCGGCCAGGGACCCCCACCTCACCGTGACCGCGAGCACCAGCGCGACCACCACCAGTCCCACGAGGAACAGGGACCACTGGATGAAGGTGGAACGCTGGGCTCGGGTCATCGGATGTCGAGGTTCACGTGGTGCCGGTCAGGACCGGCCGGACCGTGATGGAGTCCGATCAGGAATCCGAGGGCTTCTCGCCGAAGTACTTCTCGTAGAGCTCGTCGTAGGTCCCGTCGGACTTGGCCTTCTCCAGGCCCTTGTCGAGCAGGTCGAGCGTGGCGGAGTCGCCCTTCTTGACCGCCATGCCGTACTGCTCCTCGGTCTTGATCTTCTGGGTGATCACGACGTTCTTGTCCTGGGTCGCCCGGTAGGCGTTGATCGGGTAGTCCTGCACGATCGCGTCGATCGTCTTCGCCGTCAGCGCCGCGAACAGGTCGGCCGCACCCGGAAGCGCCGTCACAGTCGCTCCGTCCGGCTTGTTGCCGTTGACGAACTCCTCGCCCGTGGTGCCCGACTGGACGCCGATGTTCTTGCCGGCGAGGTCGTCGAGGGTCTTGAACTTCTCGGCGTTCTCCTTGAGCACCATCAGCGACTGGTTGGAGTCGAAGTACGGCGTGGAGAAGTCCATGTTCGCCTTGCGCTCGTCGGTGATCGTCACCGATGACACCACCGCGTCGCAGGTGCCTGCGTCCATCGCGCCGAAGATGCCGTCGAACGGTGTGACCTTGACGACGAGCTTGCGGGAGGCTCCGTCGGCGATCGCCTGGACCAGGTCGATGTCGAATCCGGTGTAACCGCTGGGGGTCTTCTCCCCTGTCGCCTCCATCTCCATCGGCTCGTACGGGATGTCCGAGCAGATCGTCAGGGTCTTGGAGTCCGATCCCCCGCCCGCGGCCGTCGTGGAGGACGAGGAATCGTCGTCGTTGCCGCACGCGGCTGCGACCAGCCCGAGCGCGGCCACTGCCACGACCGCTGTCGTCCGTCGGAGCATCTTCGTCGACATCGTCGTCTTCACCTCGTATCGGTCGGGATCCTGGATGCGGATCGTAGCCGTGGCCTACTGCCCACTCGGGTATTCGTGCCCCTGGATGCCACGGGGCACTGGATCCGACGACCGCATGTGCCGATCGGAGACCATGACAGTCGCCTCACGACCCTCCGTCAGCGCTCCCGTGCTGCGTCGCCCCGATCTCGACCCGAACGAGATCGCCGACGTGGTGTGGAACCGGGATGCCGCCGAGTTCGTCGCCGCCGCGAACTCGGTGTCGCTCCTCATGCCGTCGATCGAGCCGTACTTCGCTGGATCGATCCGTCGCTCCCTGCCACGGCTGGAACCCTCGCAGGTCGACGAGGCCAGGACGTTCATCCGCCAGGAGCTCGAGCACCAACGCCAGCACCGCAGGTTCAACCGCCTGCTCACGCAGCGCTTCAGCGGGCTCCGACGGCCCGAGGAACGGGCACGCAGGCTCTTCGCCTGGATGTCCCGGACCCGCTCGCTCGAGTTCGGGCTCGCGTACGCCGCTGCGTCCGAGACGATCGCGTACAGCCTGGCCCGTTGGACCAGCGACCACCTGGCGGAGTTCATGAGAGGGGCTGATCCGGCAGCGACAGACCTCTTCATCTGGCACCTCGCCGAAGAGGTCGAGCACAAGTCCGTGGCCTTCGACGTCTGGACCCACGTCGACGGGTCCCGTTGGCGCTACGCGTGGGCGGCGGTGGTGTCGATGGCCGTTCTTGCCTGGCTCGGCCTCTGGTCCATCCTCGTCATGCTCCACGTCGAGAAGCTGCTGCACCGCCATGGAACATGGTGGCGGCTCGGCCGGCTCCTGATGAGCTTCGTGTTCGAGGTCGTCCCGAACCTCGCGATGTCCGCGTTGCCCGGCCACCATCCGGACCAGCTGACCGATCCGGACTGGTACGCGGCGTGGCTCGTCGACATGGAGATCCGTCACGGGATCCGACGCGTCGACGCAGCGTCAGGTACGTGACGATCCGGCCGGTGTCGGTCCGGGGCTCTCAGCAGTCGTCGCGGCA
>CAZNQK010000084.1:3682-7236 GCA_964575165.1 uncultured Aquihabitans sp.
GGTACGTGACGATCCGGCCGGTGTCGGTCCGGGGCTCTCAGCAGTCGTCGCGGCACTCGCCGCGGCAGTCGTCGCGGCACGTCGGATGGGAGCGCCCGTCACCGGGTCCCTGAGGATCGTCCGTTCCTCGGAGCCACGTTCGCTCTGGTACCAGCGGAACCAGATCACACCCATCACGATCCAGATCACCGGCAGGTTCCCGATCTTCATGAGGATGCCGGCGGTCTGCTGGTCGTTGAGCGCCTCGATCCCCGCCAGCCTCGGTGCCAGCTCATAGGTGCTGTAGAGCGGCTGGGAGGCGAATGTGAGGAACCCGCCGGGGATCATCGGTAGCAACGCTGCCGCAGCGAACAGGTAGATGAGCTTGATGGGTGCGGACGAGGCGCGTGCCTCGGGGAGCGGGCTGATGATCGGTGTCCACAGTATGAACCCGGAGATCAGCCAGATCATGTCGAGCAGGAACGAACCGAACTGCGTCGAGCGCAGCGCGTCGACGGCGACCGGCGAGTGGGTGGCGATGAGCACGACGTTGCAGAGGATCGCCGCGATCAGCGGCCGGGCGACGATGCGGTGCACCCCCTCGAGGTGCAACGACGTGATGATCCGTCGACCCATCCACTCGGGAGTGGCCAGCATGAGGAGCGGGGCAGCTGCCAGCGTGTAGAGCATGTACTGGGTCATGTGGATGCTCGCCAGATAGGCGGCGCCGAGTGTGCCGACCGGCCAATCCGATGCCAACCAGAGGAAGAAGATCCCGAGGGCGAACTGCCAGGGACGCCGACGTTCCCGCGACCGCGCACGGTCGTCGAGGTCATCGAGCAGCTCGGGGGCGACCTGTCGCCGGTGGCGTCGTCCGGCGAGCACGTATCCGATGACGAGTCCAGCGCACAGCAACCACACGCCCAGATAGGGGCGAGGAGTCCAGGTCCACTTCTCGACGATCGCCGAGCACCACCACCTCACCGCTCCATGCTCCCACGGTCGGACAGGATGCGACCAACCACGGGGTCGCGGTTCACCCCCGGGCTCCGCTCTCTTCCCGGCGGGCGGATCCGAGACGATCCGGGAGCGACTCGAGAGGCACCGCCACGACCGTCACCCGCTGGTCGGGGGCTCGCTCGAAGTGCAGAGTCAGTCGGAGCCGGTCCCCCACGTCGAGAGGAGCTTCCAGTCCCTCGATCATGATGTGCGATCCTCCGGGATCGAGCCGCAGCTCACCGTCGGCCGGGACCTCCATGCTCTCGACGTGACGCATCTGTGCGCGACCGTCGGAGGTCGTGGTCCGGTGCACCGTGGCCGACGCCCCGCCATCGACGTCCACCCCGACGAGCGCGTCCTGTGGTCCGGTGTTCCTCAACACCAGGTAGGCGGCGGCGTCGGTCGCCCCGCTCGCCCCGGCGACGGCGTCGCTCACGACGATCTTCGGATGGCCTGTGGTCGAACCTCCGTCGCCGCACGAGGCCGACACGACGGCGACGCAGCCGAGGACCAGGGCGAACAGGGCGAGCCGGAAGCTCACGGCGTCGGGATCTCGCCGGCGAGCAGGCGAGGAAGGTCCCTCGTCCAATCGGCCTGGCGTGCACCGAACGGGTAGACGATCCTCGCGACGCCCGCCGCGTCGTAGAAGATCATCTGGGTCGCGTGGCCGATCTCGCCGCTCGAGCCGGTCGAGGACCCTGAGCCCCGGGTCGCGGGCGGCACGTCTGCGGCGAGCTGTGCCGCACGGAGCTGCTCCGGACTCCCGGTGAGGCCGACGAACCTCGAGTCGAAGCGATCGAGGTACTCGCGCAGCACCTGCGGCGTGTCGGTGTCCGGGTCGACGGTGACGAAGACGACGTCGATCGCGTCACGGGTCGACGGTCCGAGGTCCTCCATGGCGGCGTCGAGGGTTCCCAGGTTGATCGGACAGATGTCGGGGCAGCTCGTGTAGCCGAACATCATGATCGTCGCCCGTCCGTCTGTCTCGGCCCTGAGGTCGAAGGGCTCTCCCGAGGTGTCCGTCAGGGTGATGTCCGGCTTCTCCTGGGGTGCCGGGAGCACGGTCCCGGCCCACGGCTCTGCAGCGGTGTCACGGGAGGCGGCGAAGAGTCCGACGACGAGCACGGCGGTGGCAGCGAAGAGGATCACGGCGATCTGCCGGCTGGGGTGGCGCTCCCGGACGGTCGGATCCGGGGTGTCGGTGTCCACAGCCGATGACGCGTCGTCGACGGAGCTGGCTTCACCTGTAGGGAGTGGCATCGGACGCGATCCAGGTCGGGGGACGACGCCCGACCGTACCAGTGGCTGTTCGGCCGCAGCAGTCGGGCCACCGGTCGGCGCCTCTCGACCGGGCAGTTACGATCGCCGACATGACCCGGGGCAACCACCTCGCCGACGTCACGGCAGCGGTCGGACTCGAACCGGCCGTCTACCGGCGGGGTGAGGTCGAGGCGCACGTCGGCCTCCCCCATGACGACATGGTTCGCTGGTGGCGGGCGATGGGCTTCGCCGAGGTGCCCGAGGACGAGATCGCGTTCGGTGACGACGACGTCCGGATGGCGACCTCGCTGGCAGCGCTGCTCGCGTCGGGCTCCGTCGCGGAACGTGACGTCCTCCGACTCACACGGGTTCTCGGAGCATCGTTCTCACGGATCGCGGAGGCCCAGGTCTCGTTGCTCGGCGACTCGGTAGAGGTCTCGCTCCACGAGCAGCTCGACATCGAACCTGCCGACGGATCGGGGGTCGCAACCACCGAGCTCCTGGCGATGCTGGAAGAGGCCATCGTCTACGTGTGGCGACGCCACCTCGTCGCCGCCCTCGGTCGACGCCTTCGTCTCGAGGACGAGCTCGCCGCAATCGAGGCACCCCCTGACGGGTCCGGCATCGACCCGGACCATGAGGAGCCCGATGACGGGTCGGGCGATCCCGACCCGCACGGCGTGCGTGCCACCACGATCGGCTTCGTCGACATCGTCGGCTTCTCGAAGCTGTCGAAGCAGTTGGGGGCCGACGAGCTGGCGGATCTCGTCGACGCCTTCGAGGCCAGCGCTCTCGAGGTCTCGGCTACCAAAGGCGCTCGGATCGTGAAGTTCATCGGTGATGCCGCCATGTACGTCGCCGAGGACCTGGCCACCGGCGTGCGGGTGGGGCTGGAGCTCCAGGCGAGGGCCCGATCGGGCGACTTCCCGGTCGAGCTGCACTGCGGCGTCGCGCACGGACCGGCGGTCACGATGGGCGGGGACGTCTTCGGCCAGACGGTGAACCTCGCGAGCCGTCTGACGGACGTCGCACGACGCAACTCGGTCGCGGTTCCGCGGGACTGCGCCCCGGAGCTGGCGGAGCACGACGACCTGAGCGTGAGGAACGTTCGCCGGACGTACGACCTGAAGGGGATCGGCAGGACCCGGATCTCGGTCGTGTCGCTCGCCGAACCACCCGAACCCGAGGTCCCCGACGCAGAGCAGTCGGGTCCCACCGAGGTCGAGGTGGTCGTCGAGTTCCCCGATGACGACCTCGGCGACGACGGGCCTGACGGCGACGGGCCTGACGGCGACGGGCCTGCCGACGACCGGCCT
>CAZNQK010000084.1:7336-12131 GCA_964575165.1 uncultured Aquihabitans sp.
CGACGGGCCTGACGGCGACGGGCCTGACGGCGACGGGCCTGCCGACGACCGGCCTGCCGACGACCGGCCTGCGACGACGCAGAGCCGTCCTCGAACGGTGGCGAGCGACGATCGCGTCGGGAGCGGCACCGCAGGGCGCGCTCGGCCGACTGACGGGGCGGGTCAGGTCGCTGCGACCCGCCGCTCCGCAGCTTCACGTCTCCATCCATCGGCCGCACGCGGCGCGTAGCGCAGGTTGCGGGGCACGAACCGCCAGGACTCCCGGACCCACATCTCGAGCGTCCGGAGCTGCGCCGCCTCGAGCGGACCCCACGGGAGGTCGAACCGCCGACGCACTCGAGCCGGCAGGCCGCCGATGGCTGTCAGTCGGAGGATCGGGGTCACGATCTCGCGCTGGATCGGTGCGCTCCACCAAGGCAGTCCCGGTATGTCCGTCACCTTCGAGTGCAGGGCCATGTCGATCGCGCTGGAAGCCGGTGTGGTCATCTCGAGCACGTCGTCGCAGTAGTGGTCCCACTGGTCCCGGTAGTCCGCGTAGCTGCGGGGGACCGGCGCCATCGACACCCCGTATCGCCGGTACCACTCGACTCCTTCTCGATAGAGGCGTTCCCGGTCGGCCAGTCGGAGCGTCCGTGCATCGAAGCGGTCGATGAGGCGTTCGACGGAGAACTGGAACGTCGCGTGCGCCCACCAGAAGGTCTCGGGCCTGAGAGCGCTGTACGGCCGTCCCTGTTCGTCGATGCCCTTGATCCGTCGGTGGTAGTCCCGCACCCGGTGTCCGGTCGTCTCGGCATCCGGGCCGTCGTAGACGACGCCGATGATCTCGGGGACTGACCGCTGGATGCGGTCCCACGGCTCGGTGAAGAACGCCGAGTGCTCGGCGACGCCGGCTCCGAGGCCGGGGTGCATCAGCTGGAGGATCCCCGTCGCGAGTCCCGTGAAACCGAGGCGGTGGTCACCGGCGTACCGCCACAGCATCGACCCGGGCCCAAGGTGCATCGGCTCGTCGAACGGTGCGAGTGCAGCGTCATCACCGTTTCGCCCGTCTGTCCCCTCCCATGGGGTCGCGTCGGTCTCCATCGAGTTCTCCACGTCCAAGGCTCCGCCTCCCTGAGTCGGCTGCCGGCCCCCTGCCGACGACCGACCCAGCGTGCCACGTGTCACCCGGTCGGGGTCAAGGACCCTCGGCCGGGATCGGCGCCGTGCCGCCCACGCCGAGGCATCCATCTCGACGCGAGCGCCGACACGGGTCCAGACTCGTCCGCGATGCCAGCAGACCCAGGAGCGGCGCCGACCGACCCAACGGCAACCCCCGACGAGCGCCACCTGCCGGTGGACGAAGCGCTCGAACGGCGAGCCGTCGTCGACCTGCGGCGTCGCCGCCAGCGCCACCGCCTCGGCGACCGCGAGTGGGGAGAGCTCGCCTACCGCGTCTACACCACCAGCCTGGCGGCGATCGTGGCCGTCGTCTTCGCCTCGGGGCTGATCGGCGACGAACAGCTGAGTCGGGCGTCCGTCGCGACGTTCTCGGACCGGGCGCCCGCATGGATCGGACTCGGAGCGGCCGTCGTCCTCCTGATCGGGATCCGCTCCGGTTCGAGAGGCGGCCCCCTCGCCCTCGAACGCCAGGACGTCCACCACCTCCTCCTGGCTCCGGTCGACCGGGGCTTCGTCCTGCGACGGCCGGCCCTCGGGACCCTCCTGTACTCGGTCCTCGGCGCAGCGGTCGTGTGCAGCCTCTTCGTCGGACTGTTCGACCAGCGTCTGGGTGGCGCCGCCCTCCCCTGGTTCGCTTCGGGTGCGGTCTTCGGTGCCGCCGT
Source organism: uncultured Aquihabitans sp. (assembly GCA_964575165.1). Taxonomy (GTDB): domain Bacteria; phylum Actinomycetota; class Acidimicrobiia; order Acidimicrobiales; family Microtrichaceae; genus Dermatobacter. The sequence continues at coordinate 9,157 of CAZNQK010000084.1, forward strand.
GGCGAGCCTCGCCGTGGGGGGCGGGTTCCTCACCGCCTCCCGGCTGACCGCCTCCCCCCTGACCAGGAAGTGGCTGCCGCTGGGCATCGGTTGGGCGCTGGTCGCCTGGGCGCTCGCCGATGCGACGGGCCACGCGCCGACAGCACCCACGACGTGGCTCGGACGGGTCGTCCTGTGGCCGCTCGAGTTCTCGCTCGGCTCGCTCGTCCCGGTCGCGGTGTCCGTCGTGCTGCCGGTGGTCGGCCTCCTCACGATCGGCGGCATCTCGATCGAGGCCGCCACCCGCCGGACCGCGCTCGTGGGTCAGCTCCGCTTCGCGGTCACCCAACAGGACCTCCGCACCGTCGTCCTGCTGCGTCGACAGCTCGCCTCCGAACGGCCGAGGGGTCGACCGTGGTTCCCTGGCGTGCCACGGCCGGTCGCCCGTCGCTTCCCGGTCTTCGCCCGTGACATGCGAAGCGTCGCCAGATGGCCCAACGTCCGCATCGCACGGGTCGTCGTCATCGGCGTCGCGGTCGGTCTGGTGGCCCGTGCGACGTGGGCGGGCACGACGCCCCTGATCCTGGTCGCCGGCGTCCTCCTCTACGTCGTCGCCCTCGACGCCATCGAACCTCTGGCCCAGGACGTGGATCATCCGGGCCTGCTCTCGTCGGTCCCCGAGATCCAGGGGGTGGTGATGGTGAAGCACCTCGCCCAGCCCGTCCTGGTGATGGTCGGTGTCGGGATCGTGGCCCTCGGGGCGGCCTACGCCGTCGACCCGACGCCCACAGCGCTCCAGGTCGGGCTTCCGCTCCTCCTGCCCGCAGCGCTCGCGGCCGTCAGCGGAGCTGCGATCACGGTCGCGTCCGAGGCGACGCTCGACTCATCGCAGGAGGCGATCATGCCGCCCGAGGTCGCAGGGCCACGGCTGCTGTTCAGGACCGTGTGGCCACCGGCGGTCGCCGTCATCGGCATGCTGCCGCTGCTCGCCGCCCGCGCGGCAGCGGAACAGGGACGGCGACCCGGACCGTCCGTGACGACCTTCGCGATCCCCGTCGTCGTGCTCTGCATGGCGGTGTTCGGCTGGGTCCGCTTCCGTGAGGACATCCACCGGGCCATGGCCGAGGCAACGGGAGGAACAGCTACCGGAGGAACAACAGGATGAGCAAGCGCAGGTCCGGTCGTGCGAGCGAACCGGTGGAGCCGTCGGCGCTGTCGGTCCGCGGCCTCTCCAAGTTCTACGGCGACGTCGCAGCGTTGGCAGAGATGGACCTCGAGGTGCCCGCCGGCGAGGCCGTCGTGCTCGTGGGCCACAACGGGTCCGGCAAGTCCACGCTGCTCAGCATGATCGCAGGGGTCCTGGAGCCGACCGACGGCGAGGTGCTCGTCCACGGCCGGGCAAACGACACGCTCGAAGCCCGGGCCGAGCTGTCGTGGCTCCCGGACACCCCGGTCCTCTACGACGACCTCTCGCTATGGGAGCACGTCGAGTACATCAGCCGGATGCACGGTGGAACCGGCGACGATCCGTTCCTCGACGAGCTCCTCGAACGGCTGGGCATCGACGACCGGCGTGACGACCTGCCGTCGCAGTTCAGCCGGGGCCTGAGGCAGAAGTCGGCCATCTCGGTGGCGTTGTGCCGTCCGTTCTCGATCCTGTTGGTGGACGAGCCGTTCGTGGGACTCGATGCATCGGGTCGCCTCGCCCTGCTGGACATGTTGGAGGAGGCGCGTGACAACGACGCGACCGTGCTCGTCGCGACCCACGATCCAGACGTGATCGACCGCTTCGAGCGTGGCCTGATGCTCGAGAACGGGGAGCTGATCCACGACGGTCCGGCGTCCGAGCTGCACGCCCTGCTGGGCGCCGACGATCGCCGAGGCTGAAGCGACCGGCTAGCGGAACGGCTCGAAAGCACGAGCCAGCGCAGCGAGGTGGTCGAGGCGTTCCGCACCTCTGCCGAGCGGGGCGTCGGGAACGATGACCTCGTCGATCCCGACGTCGTGCCACGCAGCGACCGTCTCGGCGATCTCGTGCGGTGAACCTGCCACCGCAGCACGGGGCGAGGCGGCATCGAGGAACCGCTGGGCACGGGCGGCGTCGTCGGTGGGCAGGAGCAGCGCCTGGGTGCTCCGTCGGATCGTGGACGGATCCCTCCCGATCGCCTCGCAGCACCGATCCAGCACGGCTGACCTCTCGGCGATCAGCTCGGGCAGCCCCCACATGTTCCACTCGTCTGCGAACTGCGCAGCGATCCCGAGCATCCGGTCACCCTTGCCGCCCACGAGGAGAGTCGGCCCCCCGACGGGCTTCGGTTCGCACAGCGCACCATCGAGCTCGAACCAGCGTCCCCGGAACGTGACCCGGTCCTCGGTCAGCAAGCGTCTGACGATCTCGCAGTACTCCCCGAACCGGCTCACCCGGTCCCGTACCGGTGGCAGCTCGATCCCGTACTGACGGTGCTCGTTCTGCTGCCAACCGGCCCCAAGGCCGAGCACCAGTCGACCGTCGCCGGAGGCGGCCGAGCTGATCCGCTCCACGCTCGCCGCCCAGTTCGCCACCACCGCCGGGTGTCGGTAGGTCGCTCCGAGCACCAGGGGTCCGATGCGCACCCGCTCGGTGGCCGAAGCCAGCGCCGCGACGACGGACGTCGCTTCGAGCGTCGGCGATTCCTCGGCCCCGAATCCGGCCCCGTCCCCCATGAAGTGATCGGCGACCCAGACGCCGTCCCATCCGTTGCTGTCCGCGTGGCGGGCGAGGGCAAGGACGTCGTGGAACGGTTGCATGAGGTTGGGCCAGATCGAGAAGCGCATCGCCTGATCCTGCCGCAGCCTCACCGCTCGATCCGGGCGAACACCGCGTGCAGGTACGCCGTCTCGGGTGGACCGATCGGATGGTCCGATGGCTGGCCCGTCCGTCGCGACGGGAGGAGCCCCACACCGGCAGCGCCCGCGCCGGCGCACATGGCCCGCCACAGGTCGTCGCCGTCGAGCCG
>CAZNQK010000085.1:0-12084 GCA_964575165.1 uncultured Aquihabitans sp.
CCCCCCCCCCCCCCCCCCCCCCCCCCCCCCCCCCCCCCCCCCCCCCCCCCCCGCTCGGGGCGGCCGCCCCCCCGCCGGGGCCCGGCACAACGACAGCCAGAAGCGGAAGAGGGGTGTGCGGCGTAGGCCGATGACTACTTCTTGCGGGAGTCGACCGCCCGCCACACGAGCAGGACGATCACCGCGCCGACGAACGACCCGATCAGGCCGCTCGGAGCGATGGCGACGCCGTCCCCGGCAAGCAGGCTCGCGAGCAGGCCGCCGACGAACGAACCGCCGATGCCGGCGATCAGCGACTGCGCGTTGGGACGGGTCCCCATGCCGAGGACGAGCTGGGCGAGCCAGCCGACGAGCATTCCAAAGGCGAGGATGGCGAGGATCAGCACGGGCGGTGACCCTAGTCGGCGGGCTCAGCCCTCGACTGCGACCCGGTCGCCCACTCGGACCGTGCCCGGCTCAACGACCTCGGCGTACACGCCGACCAGCTGATCCTCGTCAGCGACGACGTGACGCAGGATGGAGCGGTCGGCCGGCACGTCGTCGTCGATCTCGTGGGTGACCATCACGCACCGGGGACAACCGGTCACGATCCGGACCGTCGCCCCGCCGATGCGAACAGTCGAACCGACCCACTCCTTCTCGGGGTGGCCTGTGACGTCGCCGGTGTCGACCAGGAGGTTCGGACGGAACCGGCGGATGTCGACGTTGGCGTCGGGGACCGCGTCTGCCATCGCTGCCATCGCCGAGGTCGACATGATCATCAGCGGGAACGCGTCGAAGTACGTGCCGAGCGGGGATTCGTACTCGAGGATCTCGGGCGGGAAGACCGACAGATCGGGCAGAGGCTCCTCGGGGAGCCGTCCGAAGATCGATCGCAGCTCCTCCAACAGGTCGTCACTGTCGGGAGCACCGCGGCGGTAGTGGTCGAGCTCGGTCGGCGCGAGCCTGGGCCAGAGCGTGACCTCGTGGCCGAGCGCCGCGCTCACGGCCGCATCGGTCCCGTCGGCACCGGCACGCACCTGCGTCCCGTCGGGCAGCGTGACCGTGACCGTCGAGCCCGGACCGTCGTCGAACGCCGCCGCCAGCCGCATCAGTCCCTTGATCTTCTTGGCGCCCCTGATCCCGCCCCGGACCTCGTCGCGCGCCGCCCACGCCCGGTCCCCGTCGATGCCGCCGGCTGTGACGGCAGCCTCGGCCACGCGCTCCCCCATCATCGACTTCACCGGGTAGCGCCACACCTCGGCCAGCTCCATGGGCGACGACGCTACCCCCCGCTCGACCTCAGTCCGGTGGGCCCTCGCCGAGGGTGACGGACGCGGTGTGGGACTGACCCGCTGGATCGGTCCAGGTGAGCTTGACCTTGTCGCCGGGCTTGGCGTCGGCCAACGCCTTCGTCAGCGACTCCGCCGAGGTGATCCTGGTGCCGTCGACGGCGGTGATCGTCGAGCCTTGCGTGACGCCGGCGTCGGCCGCACCGGAGCCCTCGGCGACGCCTGCGACGGCAGCACCGCTCACCGCCTCACCCGACGGCGTGGTGCCGAACGGGTCGGCAGAGACGTTGGTGACCTGGACGCCGAGCACCGCCCGGGGACCGATGCGCACCACGTCGTCGCCCTTGCCCGCCTTGATCTGGTCGACGATCTTCATCGCGTCGTTCATCGGGATGGCGTAGCCCTCGTCGTTCGCCGAGACCTCGTTGGTCGACGACGCCGCGGCGTTGATGCCGATGACCTTGCCGTGACGGTCGGCGAGCGGCCCGCCCGAGTCACCGGGGACGATGTCGGCGTCGATCTGGATGAGGTTGTTGAGCCTCTGCGCCTGGTTGCCGCTCTCGTCGCTCGCGGTGATGCTGCGACCGAGAGCGATGACGTTGCCCGACACGATCGAGGGCGAACCTCCCTGACCGCCGGCGTTGCCGAGTGCGACGACCGCGTCCCCGACCGCGACGGTGTCGGAGTCGCCGACCTCGACGGTGTCCAGCCCCTTCGCTCCCTCCAGCTTCAGCAGGGCGAGGTCCTTGGACTTGGCGGTGCCGAGCACCTTGGCCTCGTAGCGCTGACCCGAGTCGGCGTCGGTCACCAGGATGCGCGTCGCCCCACGGACCACGTGGTTGTTGGTGACGATGAGCCCGTCGGAGCTCAACGTGATGCCGGTTCCCGCTCCCTGTCCCGCCGCGGTGAGGACGTTGATGTTGACCACACCGGGCAGGACCGCTGCGGCGACCTTGTCGACGTCGGCCGTCGACCTGGCCGGATCGGTCGGATCAACGGACGGGTCGGTGGCGCCCGGATCCGCCGGCTCGGTCGTCGGATCCGTCGACGGGGTGGTGGAGGGATCGGTCGGAACCGTGGAGGGGATCTCAGGGACGGGTCGCGTCGAGGGCGCAGCGGTCATGTCGGCCGAGCCGAGCTGCGAGAGCCCGAAGCCGCCGGCGACGCCGAGCAGGAGCGCGAGCACGAGCAGGAGTCCGACGGCCACGCGGCGACCGCGGGACAGTCCGCCGGGGGCTGCGCCGGGTGCCGATGGGGTACGCGGCGTGGGAATCGGACCCCCGGGCGGAACCCAACCGCCGCCCGCCGGGGGGACCGGCGTGCCGGTGAAGGCGGGAGGCAGGACGGGATACCCGGCAGGCGGGACCGGCGATGCGAGCGGAGGGTTGAACGGCGCCGTCGGCGGACCGAGCGGCGTTCCCGCGGGAACGTTCGGACCCGTCGGAGCAGTCGGACCTGTCAGAGCCGTCGGGGGAGAGGGCACGCCGACGGTGGGTGGGGACAGGGGGTAGCCCCGGTCACCGGGAGTTGACGGAGATTCGCCGTAGGACATGGGTTCCATCTCACCCGCTGAACGTGAGGAAGCGGTAAGCGTCGCCTGTGAAGACCCTGAGGACTGTGGCACGCCTCAGTGTGCCGCGCCACCCTCGATCACCCCACCCCACCCTGTTCTGCCCAGAACGACAGCCTGCCCAGAACGACAGCCTGCCCAGAACGACAGCCTGCCCAGAACGACAGCCTGCCCAGAACACACGGGGTCAGGGGGCGTCGCGCTCGACGCGGGCGCGGTCGAGGTCGACCGCCACCACACGGCCACGACCGTCGAGAACCGAGATCGGGATCTCGGCACCCTCGCGCACCAGGTCGAGCTCGTCGGGCTCGAGCGCCGCGACGGCCGTGAGCTGGACCGCCGGTCCGGTCGGGCCCTCCGTCGACAACACGTTGAGGACGAGGGTGTGCAGCTCGACGCCCCGCTCGTTGCGGAGACCCGAGGCTCGTAGACGGACGACCACTGCGCGGGCCGGTTGGCCGCGGCGCAGCACCTCCTCGCTCGGCGGCCCTTCACTCACTCCAGGATCCTCCTCCGGACCGGCGACGAGTGGATCAGTGACGGATACGCAATACTCATGACCCGGTCCCATCGGACCCAGGAGAGGATCCCACACCACGAGCGCGCAGCGGTGCTCCCGGAGCTCCGCTGAGCGAGCGACGACACGTACCCGACGTGGAGGACGATGCAGCAGAGCGGCGGTCGCGCCGAGCAGCGACGCCATCCCTGGAGTCTCGCCGGACGCACCGAGGAGCTGACGGGCGTCACGGGCCTGCTCGTCGGCGGTGGAACCGGCGTGCTCGTGACCGGCTCCGAGGGAGTCGGCAAGAGCCGTCTGCTCGAGGAGGCGGTCGACCGACTGGACGGCGCGGGGCTGTGCCTCATACGCCTCACCGCCACACCCGGCAGCGCACTCCTCCCGCTCGGGAGCCTCGCCCAGCTGCTGCCGGCAGGATCGACGTCTACCGGACTCCCAATCCTGCCGGTCCTGCGGTCGACGATCGCCGAGCAGGCACGAGGTCGTCGGGCCGTTCTGGTCCTCGACGACATCGAGCACCTCGACGACGCCTCCGCCGTCCTCGTCAACCAGCTCGTGACGAACGGCGACGTCGGACTCGTCGCCACGCAGACCACCGGCACGATCGCCCCCGAACCGATCGCCCGGATGTGGCAGGACGGCATCATCGAGAGGCTCGAGCTCCCACCGCTCGATCCACCCCGGATCGCCCAGCTCACCGAAGCCATCGCCGGGTCACCCTTCGACGAGTTGTCGCTCGACCTCCTGTGGTCCGTCGCAGAGGGCAACGCACTGTTCGTCCGCGAGCTGCTGTTCGCCGCCCGCGAGTCCGGCGACCTCGAGATCGTCGACGGCACGGCGCACATCCGCCGCCTGCCGGTGCACTCGCCCCGACTCGCCGACTTCGTCCGCCAGCGGGTCGGGGATCTCGACGCCGCAGCGGCCGCGGCGCTGCTGATCGTGGCCGTCGGCGAACCGCTCGGACCCGGCGAGGTGCCGCCGAGCGTGACACCCGACCAGCTCGCACGACTCGACGCGGCCGGCCTGATCACCACGACTCTCGACGGTCGACGGGTCGTGATCCGACTGGTGCACTCCCTGTTCGGTCAGGTGATCCAGGCCGGAGCGTCCGCACTGCAGCTCCAACAGGCCCATCGGGACCTGGCCCTCGCAGTGTCCGAACGCTCGGCACGGCGCAGATCCGATCCGCTCCGCCTCGCCCACTGGTCCGTCGCCGGCCAGGTCGGCGTGGAGCACTCGCTCGTCCTCGACGCGGCGCGGACCGCCCGCTTCACCCAGGAGCTGGATCTGGCCCGCGACCTCGCCGAGCGGGCATGGGAGCAGTCACCCGACTTCGAGACGGGAGAGCTCCTGGCCGACCTGTACTACGAGCTCGGCGACACCGCTGCCGCCGCCGCGTTGCGTCCTTCGTGGGCTGCGACGGCACGCACCGACGACGAGCGGGTACGGGTCGACATCAACGAGGCGATCACGGCGTTCTGGAAGCTCCGCGACCCCGACGCCGCCACCGTCGCACTGGACCGGACGGAGACCGCCGAGCCGTCACCCTGGAAGGACGAGGCCGCCGCGGTGCGCGCCGTCCTGCTCGCGTCCGCCGGACGGGCCGAGGAGGCGATCGCCATCGCCGAGACGCTCGTCGATCGAGACCCGGACCGGGTGCTCATCCAGGCTGCGATGGCCCTCACCCACGCCTACCGGACCCTCGGTCGCTCCGACGACGCCGTCGCCGTGTGCGACCGGGCCCTCGGGACCTACGCGGTCCTCGGCGACCAGATCGCCCTCATCACCATCCGGATCCTCGGGGTCGGCCGGACGTTGGCACTGGCCGAGTCCGGGCGACTCGCCGAGGCCGAGGAGCACGCCCGCGAGGGGATGCAGCTGTGCCGGACCGAGGGCGAGACCGGAGCGATCGGCCTGGCGGCGCTCGTCGAGGGCTGGGTCCGCTTCACCCAGGGCCGGCTCGACGGGGCGATCCAGGCGCTGCGCCTCTCGGAGTCGTCCTTCGACGAGGTCGGCCACGTCGCCATGCGCCAGTGGGCGCTGACCGCGTTGACCCTCGCCCTGGCCACCACCGGCGACGGCGAAGCGGCCGAGGCCGTCGAACGAAGTCTGGAGGAGCATCAGATCGACATGTTCCGGGGCGCGACGAGCAGGGCACGGGCGTGGACCGCCGTCGCCAACGACGACCCCCAGCGGGCACGGGTGCTCCTCGTGGAGGCGGTCGCGGACCTCAGCGCGGCGGGCGACGTGAACGGCGAGCTCGGTTGCCTCCACGACCTCGCCCGACTCGGCGGAGCGACCGACTGCCTCGAGCGGATGAACGAGCTCGCTGCGATCTGCCAGGGCTCGTTGGCCGAGGCGATGGCGCTGCACGTCGCGGCGCTCGCGTCCCGCACCGCATCGGACTTCGCCGCCGCAGCGGACGCACTCGCCCGGACAGGGGCGATGCTGTGCGCAGCAGAGGCCGCGTACGGAGCGGCCGAAGCGGCACGGCGCGAGGGCGATCCCCGGCTGGCCGCGCAGTGGTCCCGGCGAGCGTCGGAGTGGCGCGGCGCGTGCGAGGCGGCGTCCACCCCCGGACTGGTGGCCGATCTGGCACCGGTGCCGCTCACCCGCCGGGAGAGGGAGGTGGCGATCCTCGCCTCCCGAGGCCTGGCAGCGCGGGAGATCGGCGAACGGCTCTTCGTGTCCCGACGCACGGTCGAGTCACACCTCGCCCGGATCTACGGCAAGCTCGGGATCAGCTCCCGCCGGGAGCTCGCGAAGCTGCTCGGCGACGACGCGACCTGACCGGCCGAGCCGCTCCCGCTGGCACGACAGGACCGAAGCCCACCGACGAATAGCATCGAGCGGTGGCCGATTCCGACGACGAGTTGTGGATCCGGCCGGGGCTCGCCATCGCCGCGACCGACCTGAACGAGCGGTTCACCACCTCTGGCGGCCCGGGCGGACAGCACGCCAACCGGTCACGGACGAGAGTCGAGCTCCGACTGGACCTGCGGTCCTGCGCGTCGCTGTCGGAGCATCAGCGTGCCGTGCTCGTCGCCCACTTCGGGCCCGAGGTCCGCGTGGTGTGCGACGAGGAGCGCTCCCAACTCCGCAACCGCACCCTCGCCCGGGAGAGGCTGGCGGGCCGTCTCCGCGCCGCGCTCGTCCCGCAACGCACCCGGCGACCGACGAACGCGACCCGCGCATCGCAACGACGGCGACTCGACTCGAAGCGCCGCCGCGGAGCTGTCAAGTCCCAGCGCCGGCGGCCGTCCGCGGACGACTGATCGACTTCCCGATGGTGCGGCCGCCGGTCAGCGGTCGAGGCGGATGACGACCTTGCCGGTGTTGGCGCCGGTGAACATGGCGTTGAGCGCGTCGACGGACGACTCGATCCCGTCGAACAGCTCGGCGTGGTAGCGGAGCCTGCCCTCACGTTCCCACGTCCGGAGCGTCTCGCCGATCTCCGGGAAGCGGGGCACGTCATCGAGCGACAGGAAGCCCGTCATCGTCGCCCGCTGCTGGATGAGCTGGACGTAGTTCGACGGGCCGGGCGCCTTCTCCGTGTCGTTGTAGGTCGAGATCGCTCCGCACAACACGATGCGGGCGTGCAGCGCCAGACGACTCAGCACGGCGTCGAGGACGGCACCGCCGACGTTGTCGAAGAACAGGTCGACCCGCGGGCCCAGCTCCTTCAGACGAGCCGACACGTCCTCGGTCCGGTGGTTGATCGCGCCGTCGAGGCCGAGCTCGTCGATGAGCCACGCGCACTTGTCGTCTGCGCCCGCGATGCCGATCACGCGCGCCCCGTGGAGCTTGGCGATCTGGGCAGCGATCGAACCGGTCGCACCCGCCGCGGCGGACACGGCCACCACGTCTCCGGCCCGCACGGCACCCACCTCGACCATGCCGATGTACGCGGTGCAGCCGGTCGAGCCGTACAGCGACAGGTAGCCCGTCGTGTCGTAGTCGGGATCAGGACCCGAGAGCCTGGTGCTGAACAGGTCGTCGCGGACGATCGAGTACTCCTCCCACGCTGCGAGCGACGTGACGACGTCGTCGATGCCGTAGGCGTCGCAGTCGGTCGCCACTATCCGTCCGGCGGACGAGCAGCGGACGGCCTCACCGATCTCGACGGGAGGCAGGTAGCCCTTGGCTGGGCTGAGCCAACTGCGCACCGACGCGTCGATCGCCATGACCTCGTTGTGCATGAGCGCCTCACCCTCACCCGGCGTCGGCACGTCGACGGTGACCAGCTCGACGTCGTCCCACGTCACCAACCCGTCGGGTCGGCGGCGCAGGACGATGCGCTGCATCCGCTCCGGGACGCCCGTCACGTGTCGGGACCCCCGCCGGCGAGCGGGACAGGACGCTGGAACGTGGCCGACAGCCCCTCCCCCCACATGGCGAGATCGGGAGCCTTCGGCAGACCCAGCGATCGGAGCTCGTCGGCGAAGGCGCCGGAGCCGAGCTCGATGCGCACCGACGCCGGGTCGACGAACGACGGCGGGAGCTGCATGTCGAGCGCCAGCTCCATGGGTTCGCCGTCCAGGTACGAGTACGTCATCGCCGGATCCGGTGCGGCCGGCTCATGTGGGGCGTCGGGTCGGGGGAGCTCGACGAGCAGCGTCGCGCCGTCACCCGGCTCGTCGGCCATGGCGAGTCGGACCGTCACCGTGCCTCCCTCGCCCACCGGGTCGGGCTCGCCCGAATAGGAGAACGACAGGTCCTCGACGGTCTTCGGCAGCCCCATCACCCGGTTCCCCGCGGCGCACGTGAACTCCTGGTCGACCGGCATCCGCCACTGGAACGCGCCGACCGCATCCGGACGACCGACGGGGTTGACCAGCAACCCGGCGTTGACCTCGTCGTAGTCGCCCCACGGATTGCGGACGTAGTCGCACAGGGCGAGGATGAGCATCGCGGATCCGGGAGCGACCTCCGCCACCTCGAACGCGTCACCCGGCAGGAGCGCACGCGCAGCGTCCAACGGCACGGTGAACGTGAGCGTCGCCGATCGCAGCTCGTCGACGACCATCGGGAACTCGATCGTGACACCCGCGATCTCTCCCCATGTCCCGTCGGCGGCGTCGGACTCGTCGTGCGCGTTGCTCATGGACCGCACTGTACGGGCCCCGACCGGCCGAACCCGTCAGGACATGGGTCGTTCGACCCATGTGAACGAGGTTCGGACGACCTATGGCAACGGGCAGATCGGCCGATGGCCGGCCGAGCCGAGATCGCCATGCTGGACTCATGGGTACGAACCGCGCTGCACACGACACCGACCGGACCCGTCGGCGCCGCCACCCGGAACGAGGGGCGACCCTCGCCGAGTACGCCCTGCTGGTCGCGGTCCTCGTCATTCCCGTCGGGATGGGGATCAGCTTCCTCGAGAACGGAGCCGAGTCGAAGTTCGAGACGGTCGCCGACGGCGTGTCCAAGTCGCCGACCACGACCGAGCCCGACGACGGGACCACGACGACCGCTGCACCGACCACCACCACCACTGCACCGACGACGACCACCACCACGACGACGACGACGACCACCACCACCACGACCACGACGACGACCACGACACCGCCGACGACCACGACGACACTGCCCAAGGTCGGCGTCGGGACACCGACCTTCACCACGAAGAAGACCAACCAGAACAAGAGGTGGCAGGCCACCTCGACCCTGAAGGTCACCGACTCCAAGGGCAAGACCGTCAAGGACGTGGACGTGACAGTGCGTATCGAGACCTACTTCAACAACAAGTGGGTCGAGATCAGCGGCAGCCCGCTGACGGGGACGACCAACAGCAGCGGCCAGGTCGCGTTCACGACGAGCAACCTCACGAAGAGCGACAAGGCCCTCCGGATCACTGTCATCGGCGCCGATGGCACCGGCTTCGACTGGGACGGCAAGCAGACCTCCGGCGAGGTCGACAGCCCGTACTGACAGGATCTCGCCGCCACGAACCTGTTCTGTTGTGCGGAACGCGAAGGATCCTTCACGTTCTGCACAACAGAACCGGATCTCGTCCCTAGTGTGAGTCGGTGACCCAGAGCACCGCGACGAGCCTCCTCGTGATCGCCGTCGTGGCTGTGAGCGCTCCGGTGCTGTCGGAGCTGCTGCGGACGCTGCGCATCCCGAGCGTCCTGTTCGAGCTGGCGCTCGGGATCGTCATCGGTCCGGCGGTCCTCGGCCTCGCCGAGACGGGCCCGTTCATCGACGGGCTGAGCACGCTCGGTCTCGCAGTCCTGTTCTTCGTCGCCGGCTACGAGCTCGACCTGGACCGGATCAAGGGCGGACCGCTGAACCGGGCCGGGACAGGCTGGGTGATCACCGTCGCCCTGGCCCTGCTCACCGCGTCGGTGATGGTCATGACGGGCTTCGTCCTGTCGGAGCTCCTCATCGCCTTGGCGCTCACCACCACCGCGCTCGGCACGCTCATGCCGATGCTGCGCGACCGCGGTCTGCTCGAGTCGTCGTTCGGCAACGACATGCTGGCGGCCGGCGCCTTCGGCGAGTTCGCTCCGGTGGTCGCCGTCACCCTCTTCCTGGGCACGTCATCACCCACAGCCGAGGGCATCCTGCTCATCCTGTTCGTGATCGTCGCCCTCGGACTAGCCCGGATCGCCGCCCGCCCGAAACCGCCCCGAATCGTCGAGGCCATGACCCGCAACCTCGAGACCTCGTCGCAGCTCCCGGTCCGAGTCGTGATGCTGCTCGTGACGGTGATGGTCCTGATGGCGACGTTCCTCGGCATCGACATGCTACTCGGGGCGTTCGCCGCAGGCCTGATCGGTCGGGTGCTGTTCCCGCCCGACGAGTCGACGAGGCTCATGGCGAAGGTCGAGTCGATCGGGTACGGCTTCCTGATCCCCGTGTTCTTCATCGTCAGCGGCATGAAGTTCGACCTCGACGCCCTCACCTCCGACCCGGCGACCCTGGCCCGGGTCCCCCTGTTCCTCGGGCTGTTCCTGGTGCTGCGCGGCGCACCTGCCCTGATCGTCTACCGCCGAGCGCTGGACGGACGGAGACGGGCCGCCCTCGCGGTGCTCCAGTCGACCGCGCTTCCGCTGCTCGTCGTCATCACCGAGATCGGCCTCGCCACCGACAACATGTTGCCGGCGAACGCCGCAGCGCTCGTCGGCGCCGGCATGTTGTCGGTCCTCGTCTTCCCGCTGGTCGGGTTCAAGATCCTGGGCGACCCGCAACCAGCGGTCACCGCCCCGGCCTGAGCCTGACCCGTCACGCTTCTGGCTGTCGGGGATCCGAGTGACAAGTGCCCGTTCCGGGCGCGTGGACTCCGATGGTTACTGCCGGTAACGTCTCGGCGTGCCCACCCTCGCGACCACCCTCGAACGGATCGGCCGGACGACGATCGACATGCCCGGACGCCTCGCCTCGGTCCTCACCTGGCCGGCGCCGTCGGGTGCCTACCGTCGCCTGGGCGACCCGCTCGCCCCGGGCAACGGGGTGAGGGCCCGGATCGAGTCGATCGTCCCGGAGTCACCCCGGGCGGCGACCATCGTGATCCACCCCGGCCGAGGTTGGCGTCCACATCGACCGGGCCAGTGGGTGTCCGTCGGCGTCGAGATCGACGGCGTCCGCCACCAGCGCTGCTACTCGATCACCTCACTGCCGGCGACACCCGCCCGCCTCGTCGGACCCGGCACGAGGTCCGCCGACGTCCTGACGATCACGGTGCAGTCAGTGCCCGACGGCATCGTGTCCAACCACCTCGTGAACGACGCCCGACCCGGCGACATCGTCCACCTCGACGGGCCCGACGGCGACTTCACGCTGACCGAGCCCTCGACACCGATGGGCTCCCGGCGCGATGGGACCGGAACCCCGACCGACGCGCCCGCCCGACTCATGATCACCGGAGGCAGCGGGATCACGCCCGTCATCGGCATGCTCCGGGCCCTCGATGCCGGACTCGCCGGAGCCGTCGGCGACGTCACCGTCGTGCACCACGCGCCGAGCCAGTCCGAGATGCTGTTCGCCCACGACCTCAAGGTCCTCGAACGACGCCACCTCGGCGTCGAGGTCCACCTCATCGCCACCGGCGACGGGGCGCCGCCACCCGAGCTCGAGATCACCGCCCGTCGACTCGACGAGCTCTGCGCCGACTGGCGCGATCGGGAGACGTGGGTGTGCGGTCCAAGACCGCTCGTCGACGCCGTCTCCGCTCTCTGGGACGACCCCACCTCGCTGACGACCGCCCCAATGCACGTCGAGCGGTTCACCCCGACGCTCGCTCCGGACCACGACGCCGTCGCCGGAACCGTGACGTTCGCCCGCTCCGGCTGCGACGCACCGTCGGACGGGGCGACCACGGTGCTCGACCTCGCCGAGTCCGCCGGACTGACGCCTGTCAGCGGGTGTCGCATGGGCATCTGCCGGCGCTGCATCACCCCACTCGAGTCCGGCGCCGTGCAGGACCTGCGAGACGGCGGCGTGGTGTGCGAGCCCGGCACCCATGTCCGCATCTGCGTGTCGGCACCCGTCGGCGACGCGACCTTCGACCTGTGACCAACCACCGAGAGCTACTCACCGCGAGCCCACCCGCAGCGATGCTCCCCGCCACCGAGGACCGACGATGGACGATCTGACGACCACCACCCCGACCACCAGGTCCCGCAACCGCAGCACCTCCGCTGGCCCCAAACGGGATCTCGGTGGTCCCGACTCGTCGCACAACGGAGCGAGCCGTCGCCGGGCCGGCACCGTCGCCC
>CAZNQK010000086.1:0-11945 GCA_964575165.1 uncultured Aquihabitans sp.
GCTGCCGGCGTGGCTGACGCTGCTGGCGAGGTACGCACATGCTGGCTCGACGACCTTCAGCTCGGCTTCGTCCTCCACGGTCACGCAATTAGCGCGGAACGCGTCGTCACCGATGAGGTCCTCGGTCGGCGTCGTGGTGGTCGTGGCGTCGGCCGAACCTGAGGATCCGGCTGAGGGCGAGTCGCTGTCACTGCACGCAGCGAGGAGTAGTCCGAACGCTGCCGCGACGGCGAGGAGTCGGCGAGTTCGCATGTAGGCCCCCTGGCGAATCGATTGCTGACCCCCGAGGACGCTAACAGGTCGCATTCGCGGGCGTCGCGGTCCGTGCCGGACATTCGACCGCAGACTCGTGTTGTAGCGGCGCTCCTCGCCTACGGGGACGCCAGCGCGTTCCACCGCGCCTTCCGCACCTGGACCGACACCGTCCCCCGACCGCGTCCGAAGCCAGAGCGCCACCTCGTAGCGCAAACGCGGTCAGACCGAACAGGAATGGGACTGCCGCCTCGTCCGTGCCTGTGCGGTGTCGCGAAGCTCAGACGTCGCGCCAGTAGATGATCGCCGGCTCGTCGTCGACGCTTCGAGGTACCCTCCCGATCTGTTGCCAGCCGAGGCGTTCGTAGAGCGGTCGCGCCGGGTTCGACTCGAACACGAGGTTGAACATGATCGCGTCGAATCCAGCGGAGGGAGCGCGGCGGATCGAGTCCTCGACCAGCATGCGCCCGATCCCGTCGCCGCGGTGGTCCCGGTCGACGAGGTAGCCGGCGTTGGCGACGTGCGCAGCCCGTCCGGGGAAGTTCGGCTTCAGGTAGTACGCGCCGATTGCGACTCCGTCGAGGCGCGCGACCACGACGACAGGTGGGTCGACCCAGCTGGCGGCGAAGCGGTCGGTGGTCAGGGGCGCGGACTCCGCGTACCCGTCGCCACGCTCGACGGCGTCGGAGAACATCGTGAACAACCGTTCGCGGTCTGTGTCTTGTGCGTCTTCGATGTCGACGTCGGCCATGGGCAATCCTCGCACGTCGGTTCAACGGCCCGTCGAGGGTCGATCCAGGTTTGTGCGCACCAGAGGTCAGGATCGCGCTAGTGCGATGACCGCAGTGTTGCGGCGAGGAGCGCGTCGATCGACAGCGGTTCCTCCTGAATCCGCGGCGGCTCGCGGTCGCCGGTGCCACTTGCGTTTGGCGCCCATGCCGTCAGGACGATGCCGTCGCGGCGGCCGGGAAGCCGGTGCACGCGATGTCCCGTGCTCAGCCGCCCAGTGCGTGTCGATCGCATGGCGATCGGGGGCGAGGACGAAGGGAGTTGGGTTGTTCGACCGGGTCCAATCTTGGGTGCATGAGCACGGCGCATCCCGAGTTCGAACACGCGCTTCCTGGCTTCGCGGCGTTCAAGGACACGGACCTGGTGGACGCAGAGCACCGGGAGCCGGCGCGCGAGCTCACCGATTACGCGGCGTCGCGTGAGCTCGAGTACCTGGCCACGCTCAACCCCCAAGGATTTTGGGGCGTCGTGCCGGCGGATGGCCGCCTGCAGTTCAACGTGATGCGTGGGACGTTGGCGGGTGGCCGGTACGGTGTGCTCTTCCACAAATTGCTTGGTATTTCGGTCCGATGGGACAGCGTCCGCGGACGCTACGAGGCGGATAGCGGCGCCGATCTCGTCGGCCTGCACTACGAGGCGCAGGGCCGGGCGAAGGTGAGGAGCCTGCTCGCCTTACTGCCGGTTGTCGGGCCGCTCGTTGAGCCCGCCAACCGAGGCGACCCCCGGCCCTCGCAGGTCGGTGTCCCGGTGACCGTTGGCGCAGCTGCGGTTCCGGAGGTCGCGACGGTGGCTGACTTCAGGTGCGGCAATCGGCTGCATCGCGGGAAGCTGGATCGTGCCGAGCAGCACAGCACGCCCGTCCGGGGGATCCACTTGCAGCGCACCGACGGACACGATCCCGACCCGGACTTCGTGGCTCGGCTCATGGCCACACCGCTTGTCGACATCCTCCGTGAGTATGCCGAGCGGCCATTCTTTCGCCTGACGGTCGATCACGCACAGCTGTCGATCGAGCTCGATGGCTTCTCCTATGCTCCGTCCGAGCTCGACGCGCTCGGTGTGACGCGGTTTCGCGCGGCGCCGCATCGCTTGCCGCGGCCGGCCGGCCGCTGCACCGGCAGCGGCCGTTCAACGATGTTCTGCCGTCGGTCGAATGGGCGCACGAGCCCAATCCGCTCCAGCGCACGTCCTTCGAGCCGCCGCTGGCGTGGATCCCCTCCCTGTCGGATCTGGCCCGCCGGTACCGCGGCGTCGCTGAGGATCCGGTCGCCTACCACCTCGCTCATCCGGATATGCCGGTGCCCGGACGCGCTTTTGCTGTGCTTGCGCTGCCGGGGCCAACAGGGGTGCAGATGCGACTGGCGTGGCATGCCGAGCAACGCATCACGCGCTACAACACGGGCAGAAACGCGGTGCTCCTGCCGCTGAGCACAGCTCTCGACACGTCGGCCGGCAGCGTGAGAGTGCAGGAGCTGGACGTCAACTACGCGGTGAACGGCGGTGTGTTGCACGTGTGGGAACGGCGCGACTGGAACGCCAACGGTGGCCTGGGCGACATGGATGGGCTGGTCATCAAGGCGCGGCAGCTCGCAAGCCAGCTCCCCACCTGACCGGCTGAACGTCGTTGGCCGGAGCTCCAGCTTCTTGGCGGGCTGATGGGGCGGTGTGGCCGTACACTGGCCGGACAGATGGAGGTGAAGCGATGTCGACCCGACTGCGCAGCGAGCGTCTCGAGGTTCGCACGACGAAAGATGAACGGGCGCTCATCGATCGCGCTGCAGCAGAGCAGGGGAGCGATCTCACCGAGTTCGTGATCTCGAACCTCACGGTCGCGGCGAGGCGCGTGCTCGCGGATCGGACGGAGTTCGAACTCGACGCGGACTCGGCGGCTGTCTGGGACGCGGTCAATCGTCGCCGCGTCCGTGATCTTCCGGGCCTGCGGCGGCTCATGGAGCGTCCCTCCCCGTTCGCCGACGAGTGAGCGACGCCTACCGCTCGCCCGAGCTGCTCCGGGCGGGTCACGTGCTCGACGAATTCGAGTGCCGGTCACCTGAGCAGACCGACTGGCTGCGCCGACACGCTCTCCAGTCCATGGGTGTCGGCACGACACGTGTGCTGGTGGTGACACCGTCGGACTCCGACACTGTCGTCGCCTACTACGCCTGGTGCATGGCCAGCGTCTCGCTCGCCGATGCGCCGCCGCGGGTGCGCAAGGGCGCTGGCCGGTATCCACAGCCGGTTGCTCTGCTCGCTCGCCTCGGGGTCGATGTCGGCCACGAGGGTCGTGGGCTCGGCGCTGGGATGCTCCGAGATGTCATCCTCCGGACGGTCGCCCTGGGTGAGGAGATCGGGTGTCGGGGGCTCCTGGTGCACGCCGAGACGGTCGAGGCGAGGGACTTCTACCTGCACCTCGTGCCGGAGTTCGAGACATCGCCCACCGACCAGATGCACCTGTACCTGCTGATGAAGGACATTCGCCGGACGCTGCAGTAGGCCAGAACAGGCACACCGCCGGGCTCGCGTCGAGCTCCGAACGGGTCGCGTCCCGGCTCGCCACCGACAGCGGCTCGAGCCGGTAGGTCACCTCGTCGACGACCCACAACGGTTCCCGACTCGTGGCCAGAACATGGAGACGAGAGAGCCGCGCCGTGAGACCCTCGACGAGATCGGCCACGGCCGACGCCACGTGCTCGCAGTTGTCGAGCACCAACAGGACATCTCGTTCAGCGAGCCAGTCGCTGAGCGCATCCTCGAAGGACTGACCCCCCGACCGCGGCAATCCGACCTGGGAGGCCACCTCGCCGCTGATGTGGTCAGCCGATTGCAGCGACGCGAGCCAGACCACGAACACGCCGTCGGTGAACTGCGCCTCGGACTCCGCCGCGACCGCGAGCGCGATCGCCGTCTTCCCACGCCACCGGGCCCGGTCACGGTGGTCAAGGGCGTGGATGCGACGCTCTTCGTCAGCTCCGCGATCTCGCGGTCCCTCCCCACAAGCGAGCGCGGATGCAAGCCAGGTGACCGCGGGACCTCGCGTGGGCCGCGCAGGCGCCCGTGGCCGACCTCGTCGATCTCGTCGCTCGGACCAACTCCCACGCGCTCAGGCTCGCAGGCTCGGAGAGGCTCGGCAAGGAGTCCGATGGAGGCGGTAGGCCACGAGCTCGCAACGACTCGCACGCCTCGATCAAGGGTGCTCGAGATGAGATCGGAGCGTTCTTGAGCGACCGATCGGTCGGACCGGCACGGAGTTCGTGGCGACACTCGGCGACACGAACTGGACGGGCATGGAACGGCCACCCGGCTCCATCCCTACACGAGGGCGAGCGCCTCCGCGGCCACCTGCTGGGCGCGCTCCGCGGCACCTTCGCCCCACGTGAATCGTCCGGCCGGTATAGCATCATCGCTATGTCTTGGGGTGAGGTGGAGCTCGAACCGGAGGTTCGGGACTGGTACCTCGCCCTCGACGAAGGGGAACGGGCGAGAGTCGGGTTCCACGTCGATCGTCTCGCAGAGATGGGCCCGCTGCTCGATGAGCCGTTCACGAAACAACTGGACGGCAAGCTCCGAGAGCTGCGGTTCTTCCTCCGTGGGCGGGCGACACGGATCACCTACTGGATCGCCTCGAACCGCAGGATCATCTTGCTCACCGTGTTCGTGAAGACCAGACAGCGGGAACGCCGCGAGGTCGAGCGGGCTCGGCGGGCCTACCAGCAGTGCGTCGCCGAGCGGCACACCGCCGAGGAGAACTGATGGCAACCAAGGTCACGACCACACCCTGGAGCGAGGTCCGAGCACGGCGTCCGAGTCCGGCTGCCAGCGAAGCTGCCGCCGATGAGGCCCGGATCACCGCGTTTCGGGAGCTCGTCTACCGGCTTCGTCACGATGCCGGCCTCACCCAGGCCGAGTTGGCCGACCGCATGGGCACCACCCAGTCGGCCATCGCCCGCATGGAAGGCGGCGGGACCCGCCCGACTCTCGAAACCCTGGAGAAGCTCGCGACGGCCGTCGGCGCGGACCTGGTCGTCGGGGTGGGTGAGAACCTCTCCGAGCACCGCACCATCGCCAAACTCGAGCGCGAAGGCCACGCAGTCGTCCGTCGGGCCGGGTGAACGACACCGAAGAGGTGAACCCGTGACGACCACGACAGCGATCGAGCTGCCGATCGACCTCAACACGATGGACGACACCGGCCTGCCATGGACGTTCCTCGACCAAGCTGCCGACCCATTACGGGTCGTACCGGGCGCTCACCTTGGCGCCGGATCCGGAACTGTTCGCGGGGTCGTCGTGGTGGTCGACGTGACCGAGGACGGCATCGCGCACGTCTGTGACGTCCCCGGTTCGGTGGAGGACAACGCTCACCTGCTCGGTGACCGTTCGGTGTCGCGCCTGCATCGCAGCGTCTTCCAGATCGTCTGCCAGATCCGGGAGAAGCGGGCGGTACAGGCCGGGATGAGCCGGCACCGCAGACGCAGAGAACCCGCTCATAACCCGAAGGTCGCAGGTTCAATTCCTGCCCCCGCCGCCATCCGAATGCAGTGTTCGCAACGCCTCCGAGTGATCGGGGGCCTTGTCCTGTTCGGGGCCGCTACCGGGTGTCTACCGACGCCTACCGGCTATGCAGCGAGCGGCTGCCCGTTGAATGTCGTTGAATGGTCGGCGAGGAGTTGACCGAAAGCGGCGGCGGCGTCTTCTTGCATTCCGGGGATGACGTGCTGGTAGGTCGTCATGGTGAACGCCGGGTTGGAGTTGTGCCCGAGTCGTTCGGAGACGACCTTGATCGGTACCCGGTCGCGTTAGCGGACTCGGTAGCAGCGGGACCTGACCGCTTGCCAACTGTCGGAGTGGACCATCCGAGGACCCCGAAGGTCGTGCTCGGGCGGACAGCCAGGGGAACGGGGTGGAAAGGCGCTGTGGTGTGCTCCGAACGGCTTGGCGTGGGGCGGTAGCGTCGGTGATGGTGTCGACTCGTTCCGAATCGCGTTGGTGGGCCTGGGTTCTGGCTCTAGCGCTGTTGATCGGCGCCGTGTTGCTGATGCACGGCCTTGCCGTTGTCTCGGGTGAGCACCACGGTGCGACCTCGACGGCCGTGATGTCCGGTGTGGGTTCCCATGCGGCCGACGATCTGAACGGACACCTCCAGGCGACGTCATCCTCGGAGGACGGCAACTGCCTCGAATGCGTGGTCGGTCATGTGATGGCCGCGTGCATGGCCGTTCTAACCGTCATCGCCGGTGCCGGGCTGCTCCGATATCGGCTGTTCGCGGGCCGGGTGACGGTCCTCGCTGCGGTGTGCGACCTGACCGGGACCCTGGTCGAGTCCGCGCGATCGCCGGATCCTCCGTGGGTCCGGTTGTCGGTCATGCGCTGCTGAACCTCCCTTTCCTCTGAACCCCTGGTGGTGCGCGCCCGCGCGCCGCTTCATCCGTTCTGACGAAAGGAGCGCGTCATGCGCCGATCCCTCATTGCAGCTGTGCTTTCCCTACTCGCCCTTTCCTTGGTCCTCGCTGCCTGTGGCAACGACGACGGTCCTTCTGGCTCACCGATGGGCGACATGTCAGGTCACATGAACGGCGACTCGACCGACATGGGCGGCCACGGCGAGTCGACCCCGGTGGCGCCCGGAGCGCGTCGCATCGAGGTGGGTGCCACATCGTTCGAGTTCGATCCTGACGAGATCACCGTGACTTCGGGTGAGGACGTCGCCATCGTGTTGAGCTCCGATGACCTCCTGCATGACTTCACCGTCGACGACATCGACGTGCATGTCGCCGCCGAGCGAGGTGAGACGGCCGAGGGCGGACTGCGAGCCGACGAACCCGGCCGATACACCTACTACTGCACCGTTGCAGGTCACCGAGAGGCCGGCATGGAGGGCACTCTGGTGGTGACTGAACCGTGAGCGCACACAAGTGGCCCGTTGGGCGCTCTGCTACTGCTGATGTGGACTCTCGCCGAGTGCAACGCATGAGTGAGCACCGAGGGAGGGGACGTGACTGCTGAGACGGCCGAGTTTCGAACCGAGGTGCTCGATCTGGGCGGGCTTCGCTACGCGTCGCAGAAGAACGTCGTCGAAGCGGTGCTGGGGCGACGCCCGGGTGTGGTCGAGGTGGAGGCCAATCCGGCGTCGCTCACCGCAACGGTCACCTTCGACACCGCGGCGGTGACCCTCGAGGACCTCCAGGCGTGGATCAGCGACTGCGGGTTCCATTGCGCCGGCTACTCGGTACCGGACCACATCTGTGATCCGTTGACCGGCGAAGCGCCCTCTCCCCACGACGCCCATCAGGACCACGAGACCCACGCAGGCCATGACGGCCCTGGTGCCCATGAGGCTCACACAGCCCACGAGGGTCACGGGGGTCATGACCACCATGGCGGTGACAGCGCTGCGATGGCGGCCATGGCGGCCGACATGCGGAACCGGTTCGTCGTCGCGCTCTTCTTCGCCCTCATCATCACCCTGTACTCCCACATCGGGATGGAGATCCTCGGATTGGACCCGCCGGTGCCGTTCAGGCTCCGCAACGATGTGTGGCAACTGCTGTTGAGCTTGCCGGTGATCTTCTGGTGCTCGTCGATCTTCTTCCGCGGCGCGGTGTCGGCGCTGCAGGCCCGGACGCTCGACATGATGGTCCTGGTTGCGGTGGGTATCGGGACCGGCTGGTTGTACTCGACGGTGGTCACCCTCACCGGCGCCGACAGCGACGTGTTCTTCGAAGCAGCGACGATGCTCGCCGCGTTCGTGCTGCTCGGGCACTGGTTCGAGATGCGGGCGCGGGGCGGCGCCAACGACGCCATCCGCACCCTGTTGAACCTGGCACCGGCGATGGCGTTGGTGGAACGCGGCGGTGAGGCGGTCGAGGTGCCGACCGGCGAGGTGCGCGTCGGTGACCGTCTGGTCATCCGGCCGGGTTCGAAGGTCCCGGTGGACGCAGTCGTCGATGACGGCGAGAGCGAGGTGGACGAGTCGATGGTGACCGGTGAGAGCCTGCCGGTGCACAAGCAGCCCGGCAGCAACCTCATCGGAGCGACCATCAACCGCAACGGCGTGCTGCACGCGACAGCGACCGGGGTCGGCTCCGACACCGCGCTCGCGCAGATCGTCAAGCTCGTCCAAGAAGCACAGAACTCCAAGGCCCCCGGTCAACGCCTCGCGGACAGGGCCGCGTTCTGGTTGGTGTTCGTCGCGCTGATCGGGGGTCTGGTGACCTTCCTGGCGTGGACGGTGTTCTCCGACATCGCTGCGGATGAGGCGTTGCTCTACGCGATCACCGTCGTGGTCATCACCTGTCCCGACGCTCTCGGCCTGGCGACACCGACGGCGATCATGGTCGGCTCCGGCCTGGGGGCCCAACGGGGAGTGTTGTTCAAGAACGCGACCTCCTTGGAGACATCTGCTCGCGTTGACGTCGTCGTCATGGACAAGACGGGAACGCTCACCAAGGGACAACCCGAGGTCACCGACCTCCACTTCGCGACGGGTGTCGACGACGAGCAGGTCATCTCGCTGGCCGCCGCAGTGGAACGGCTCTCGGAACATCCCATCGCGCAGGCCTTCGTCGCGTTCTCCGATGCCCGACAACATCCGCGCCGCTCCGGTACGGCTGAGGCGTTCGAGAGCGTCCCGGGCCAGGGTGCGATGGCAACCGTCGAGGGTCGGCGCGTAGCGGTCGGTAGCAAGGCGCTCATGGACGGCCGAAACATCGACCTCGCGGAGCTGAGCGACACGTGGACCAACCTCGCCACCGTGGGACGCACCGTGATGTGCGTCGGGATCGACGGCACCATCGCGGCGGTGTTCGGCGTCGCCGACGCGCCACGCGAGACGTCCGTCGCGGCGGTCGACGCTCTGCGGGACATGGACGTCCGAGTCGTCATGCTCACCGGCGACAACGCCGCCACCGCCGCGCGCATCGCCGAACAACTCGGCATCACCGAAGTGATCGCGGACGTCCGCCCGGGCGACAAGTCGGCCCGGATCGCGGAGCTCCAAGCCGACGGCGCCACCGTCGCCATGGTCGGCGACGGCGTCAACGACGCCCCGGCGCTCGCCCAGGCCGACATCGGCATCGCGATCGGCGCGGGAACCGACGTCGCGATCGAGACCGCCGATCTGGTCCTCATGCGATCCGATCCGCTCGACGTGCCGCTCGCGCTGACGATCGGGCGGGGAACCCTGCACAAGATGCGCCAGAACCTCGCCTGGGCGGTCGGCTACAACTCGATCGCGCTGCCCATCGCCGCCGGTGTCTTCGTGCCGATCATCGGGCTCGGCCTCCGGCCCGAGATCGCCGCGCTCGCCATGTCCGGCTCCAGCATCATCGTCGCCTTCAACGCCGTGCTGCTCAAACGCCTCCACCTGCCCGGCGCCCCGACCGGCGCGGCATCCCCAGGCACCGGCGGTAGCCATCGCGACACGACCGGCGATGGTTCCGCTCACCTCGACCACCGCCGGTAGGCATCGGCCGATCAGCGCGGTGGGTACGGCTCGAAGCCCTGCGCTTCCTGTTGTTGGCGGATGTAGCCGATGATCGCCTCGATCTCGGCGTCGGTGAGCGGTGGCAGCGGCCCACCAACGAGAACGGCAACGGTCTCGTGCGCCGCTACGTCGGTAAGGGCATCGACCTCCCTCTACAGCCCCGACGACCTCCGAGCGATCGAACACCGGATCAACACCATGCCCCGACGCAGCCTCGAATGGTCAACTGCCGCCGATGTCCACGCTGCCGATGTTGCGATGACCGGTTGGACTCGCCGTCGTTGCCCAGTCGAGCCCCACCTGCTTTGCAGGGGTCGCAGTTGGCCCGTCGAGATGACGCCGGAGGCGCCGTGGACTCATCGGACACTGCGAGTCCTCCGAGGCCGGACGGGCAAGACCGATAGGTTCAGCTTTGTGACGCTACCGCTGCCACTCCGGCGGGACCTGCCACCCGATGACACGACCGTGGTGCTGCGCGCCGGTGTGATGAGCGCCGACAACGTCGCCCGCGCCGCCGAACGGACCTTCGCCCTCTACGCGGTCTACGGGATCTCCGTCGAGGGCGTGATCGATATGACCATGCAGGAAGCGTGCCGCGGAGACCGGATCGCGAGCTACCGCCGGGTGCGGCTCTCGACGTTCGGTCGGGTCCGCGAGGCCGGGTTCGCTCTGCTCGCGACCTTCGACCACCCGCACTTCACGCTGGTCCTCGCCGACCTGAGTGAGCTCACCCTGGCCCGGCTCGATCACTGCTTCGATGAGCCGATCCCCAACCCCGGCCGGCCACCCGAGGGATAGCCTGGGTGGGTCGTGAAAGGAGGATCCGCGGTGCACGATGAGTACGAGATCGCCGTCGACTTCATGGACATGACCGACGAACGGCACCTGTGGGCCCGGGCCGCTGACGCCCGACCAGGCATCGCGCTGTCGATCGGCCGCCACGTGGTGGTAGGCGACGAGGATGCCGACTCGAAGGTCGCCCGGATCGTCGCTATCGACGCCGACGGGAACGTCGAACTGGAGGTACTCCCCGGCAGCGTCGAGTCCCATTCCGACTTGCTCGCGCCAGCGTGAGAGGCACGGCTCGGCAGCACCTGCTCCCGCCGGACGTCCTTGGATCGGCCTCGAACGCTGGGGGGCCATCGCCCGCCGCTACATCTCCGAGACCTCCATGGCCGAACTCGCCACACCGCGCGAAGACTGACCCCGCTCAGCCCGCCATCACCGGCTGAGCACACCGAGGATCAACCTCGAAACCCCCACCACTCCACGGGACGCCGCCGTCAATGGTTCGGCAACAGCAGCGACTCGAGGGTGTGGCCGAGCCAGTCGCCGTACGCGTCGGTAGTCCAGCCGCAGCGATCGACGAGGTTGAGGTACACCTCATGTCCGTTGAGCGCCCACACGATGTCGATCGCCGTTTCGGTGCTCACGCCGGGGGCGAGCTGGCCGGCTTCGCCGATCGGGCCGACGACACCGGTCACACCGATCCGCCGGCGGTGCATCGCCTCGGCGAATGCGTCGACCAGATCGGGGTCGCTGGCGGACGCCTGGTCGAGTACCCGAAACATCCGTGCCGCGCCATCGTGGATGCGCTGGACAGCCTGTGCGTACGCGTGCAGTCGCGTCGCCGGATCCGGCGCTTCCCACACGTCGCGCATCCAGTCCCGATCGTTGATCGCGATCGTTCGGTCGTCGCCTGCGATGGCCAGGTCGAGCGCATCGAGCAGGATTGCTCGCTTGTTGCCGAACGCGGCGTAGACGGTCTGCTCGGCCACGTCGGCGACGTCGGCGATGGAGGCGATCGACGTCGCTCCGTACCCCCGCTCGACGAACAGGTCGATCGCCGCGCGGCAGACGCGACGACGGGTCTCGCGGGCGCGGGCGGCGCGGCGGGGGAAGCGTTCGACGTCGCTCATCAGCCCCTTGACCATAGTTGTGCTCGATAGATAGAGTCGTGCTACAAACAATGACATGGAGTGGGACTGGGCATGACCGCCGAGATCATCGACACGGAGCTCGACGACCGCTTGCGCTGGTTCGTCGGCAGCCTCAACCGGATCGTCGCCACCGCCGGCGAGACCAACGGCATGTTCGGCCTGATGGAGCAGTGGGCCCGACGTGGATTCGCCCCACCCACACACGTGCACCACCACGAGGATTCCGCCCTGTACCTGCTCGACGGCGTCATGCGGGTGCGGGTCGGCGACGACGAGTCGAC
The DNA here is from genome assembly GCA_964575165.1 of uncultured Aquihabitans sp. Taxonomy (GTDB): domain Bacteria; phylum Actinomycetota; class Acidimicrobiia; order Acidimicrobiales; family Microtrichaceae; genus Dermatobacter. Next base: position 11,745 of record CAZNQK010000086.1, read on the forward strand.
CGTCACCGCCGGCCAGTTCGTGTTCCTCCCCCGCGACATCCCACACAGTTTCCGGGTCGACAGCGCCGACGCCCACTTCCTTGAACTCGTCACACCCGGCGGATTCGAGGAGTACCACATCGACACATCCGATCCCGCTGAGGTGGCGGCGCTCCCACCCGACGAGACCCCGGACATCCCGCGCCTCGTCAACGCGATCGC
>CAZNQK010000087.1:0-11900 GCA_964575165.1 uncultured Aquihabitans sp.
GCCGGGGGCTAAACCTCCCCCCACCCCCTCCCTGGGTGGGTCTCCCGCCCCCCCGGGGCGCGCCACGACCCGAGTTCGCCGGTGGGGTCGCTCGAGTCGGGTCCGCGATCGCCGGGTCGACGCCGTGAAGTGCCGGGTGTGCCGCGGCCCGGCGGTCATCGATCTGAAGCGCCACAACGCCAACTTCTGCCCGGAGCACTTCACACGGTTCTGCCGTGAGCAGGTCCAACGCACGATCGACGAGTTCGCCATGCTGGCACCCGGGAACCGGGTGCTGGTCGCCGTGTCCGGCGGCAAGGACTCCCTCGCCGTCTGGGACATCCTGACGGAGCTCGGCTACAGCGCCGACGGCCTCTACATCGGACTCGGCATCGGCGACTACAGCGACACGTCCGGCACCTACGCCCGGGACTTCGCCGCCTCCCGGGGCCTGACGCTGGTCGAGGTCGATCTCCCCGATGACTACGGCTACGACATACCCGACGGATCGCGCGCCGCCCGTCGCACCCCGTGCAGCGCGTGCGGGCTCTCCAAACGTCACCTGTTCGACCGGGCGGCGCTCGACGGCGGCTACGACGCCCTCGTGACCGGCCACAACCTCGACGACGAGGCCGCCGTCCTGTTCGGCAACGTCCTGCACTGGCAGATCGAGTACCTCGGTCGGCAGCGACCGGTGCTGCCCGAACGCGACGGGTTCCCCCGCAAGGTGAAGCCGCTCGTGCGCCTCTCGGAACGAGAGACTGCCGCCTACTGCATCATCAACGGGATCGACTACCTGGTCGACGAGTGCCCCATGTCGACCGGCAACAAGCACCTCGGCTACAAGGAAGCCCTCAACGAGATCGAGGTCCGTTCACCGGGTTCGAAGGCGGACTTCTACTTCGCGTTCCTGCGCCGGGCCGCCGACCTGTTCCCGACCGACGGCGGCGGAGGCCCCACCGACGATGGCGAGGAGTCGACACTCCGGCCGTGCCTCCGCTGCGGTTCGCCGACGTCGGTCGAGCTCTGCGCCTTCTGCCGGCTCGTGGACCGCGCCGGCGGGCACCTCCCCGCGACGCCCCCCACAACACAAGGACCCGAGCCGACGTGACCGCAGCGACCCTGCTCGAAGGTGACCTCGTCCAGTTCATCGACCAGAAGGACCGCCGCTACCAGGCGACGCTGACACCCGGCAAGCAGTTCCACCTGCACTCCGGCTACATCGAGCACGACGACGTCATCGGCGTCCCCGAGGGATCGACCGTGCGCACGACCCGCGGGCAGGCGCTCAGGGTGGTCCGACCGACGTTGAGCGAGTTCGTGCTCAAGATGCCCCGTGGCGCCCAGGTCATCTACCCGAAGGACATCGGTCCGATCCTGATGATGGCCGACATCGGACCCGGGCTGCGGGTACTCGAGAGCGGCGTGGGCTCCGGAGCGCTGTCGATGGGCATGCTGCGTTCGGGCGCCGACATCGTCGGCTACGAGATGCGCGAGGACTTCGCCGATCGCGCACGACAGAACGTGGAGCGGTTCCTCGGCTCCGACGTGCTCGACCGCTACCGGATCGAGGTGCGTGACACCTACGCGGGGATCGACGAGACGGACCTCGACAGGGTGGTGCTCGACCTCCCCGAACCCTGGCAGGTCGTGCCCCACGCCGAGGCGTCGCTGCGCCCGGGCGGACTGCTGCTCGCGTACACCCCCAGCGTCACCCAGGTGATGCAGCTGCGCGGGACCCTCGAGCGCTCGTCTTTCTTCGCCGCACAGACGATCGAGGTGCTCCAGCGCGGCTGGTACGTCGAGGGCCAGGCGGTACGTCCCGACCACCGGATGGTTGCCCACACCGGATTCCTCACCGTCGCCCGGCTGGGCGCCTGAGCGGGCTCGCCGAGGCAACCCGGGTGAACGGACTCGACCTCGTCCTGGTCGTCGTCGCGGTCCTTGCCGCGGTCGGCGGATGGCGTCTCGGCCTGGTGACCCGGTCCGTGGGTTGGATGGGGGCGGCGGTCGGCCTCGCCCTCGCCGTCGTCGTCCTCCCGGCGCTGCTCCATCGCCTGGAGCTGAGGTCGAACAACGCCGTGCTGCTGGTCGGTCTGGCCGGCATGGTGATGCTCGCGTCGCTCGGCCAGGGCCTCGGAACGGCAATCGGTTCGCGTCTGGCTCCGGCGATACGGTCCGGCGACGGAGGACCGGGAGCCGCGCGACGACTGGATCAGATCGGGGGCGCTGCGCTCGGGGTGGTCGGGGTCGCCGTGATCGTGTGGTTGATCATGCCGGTGATGTCCCAGGCCGAGGGTTGGGCCGCGGACTCGGCGCGGACCTCGACCCTCGCCCGGTTCAGCCTCGAGCACCTTCCCGCTCCTCCGGCAGACCTCCTCGAGCTCGAACGGCGGGCGTTGGACGGACGCTTCCCGCAGCTGTTCACCGGCGATGTCCCCGAGACCGAGCTGCCGCCCGTCCCGACCGACAGCGCGATCGGTGCGGAGCAGATGGACGCCCTCGCCCGCAGCGTTGTGAAGGTGCGCGGCGAAGCGTGCGGGATGGTCCAGTCGGGGAGCGGGTTCATCGTCGCTCCCGGAGTCGTCGCGACCAACGCCCACGTCGTCGCTGGCACCGACTCACAGCAGCTCAGCACCCCCGGGGGTGCGACCGCGGACTCCCGTGTGGTGGCGTTCGACCCCTCGGTGGACCTCGCGCTGCTCGCCACCGACCTCGACGGCCCGACGCTCGCTCTCGCCCCTGGGGACTCGGGCGACAGGGGTCTGGTCATGGGCTTCCCAGGAGGTGGTCCTTTCGCTCCGTCGCCGTTCCAGCTCGCCGAGCTGATCGATGCGACCGGGCTCGACATATACGACCGCGACGAGGTCCGACGGCGACTCGCCGTCCTCTCGAGCGACCTCCAACCGGGCGACTCCGGGAGTGCAGTGGTGCGCTCCGACGGCGCCGTCATCGCCGTGGCGGTCGCTATCTCACCCGATCGTGACGGAGTCGCCTACGCGCTCGACCAGTCGGAGCTGTCGGCTCTCCTGGAACGACCCCGGGGCGAGACCGTCGACACCGGGGAGTGCGTCCGCTGACACGAGGGTCCCGTGGCGGACGACGCGGGTCGGGTACGGTCGACGGCCCTGCCGGGCATGCCGACCCCGCCGGGAACGACGACCCTGCTGGGATCCATTCAGACGGAGGTTCCACCGTGACAGATCAGCAACCCCCGGCAGGGGATCCGGGCGAGGATCCGACCCGGATCATGCCGGCCCAACCAGCAGTACCGGCCGGCCAACCGCAGGCCGGCCAACCACAGGCCGGCCAGTACGGCTCAGGTCCTGCACCGGCGGGTCAGCCGGCCCCGAAGCCCGGTGTCCCCGGTTGGGCCTGGGCGGTGATCGTGCTGCTGGTGATCCTCGTGGCGCTGGTGGCCTTCGCCGTGCTGGGGAGCTCCTCGGGCGACGACACGACCACGACCACGACGTCCTCCACCACCTCGTCCTCGGTCACGACCACGACGGGACGACCGACCACCACGAAGGCGCCGACGACCGCTCCTACTACCAGTCGCCCGACCACGACCGCCGCCCCGACGACGGCTCCGACCACGACGACCGCTCCGACGACGACCGACGCTCCGACGACCACGGCCGACGGAGCCTGATCGCCTCGGGGGAACCTGCCGGCCCGAGCGGCACAGGAGCGCAGACGCGACGACGGCGGGGTCGGAGCCCCGCCGTCGCCGCGTGCAGATCCGATCGGGCCGTCGACCCGTCGGTCAGATTCGTTCGGTCACTCGACCTCGATGAAGATGCACTCGCCGGGGCACTCCTCGGCGGACTCGATCACGCCCTCGATCTCGCCGTCGGGGACGTTGGCCATGCCCTCGGCTCCACCCGGATCGTTGAAGATCTTGTCGCCTTCCTTCACGTAGGCGAGACCGTCGTCGAGAAGGGTGAACACGTTGGGCGCGATCTCCTCGCACAACCCGTCACCCGTGCACAGGTCCTGGTCGATCCACACCTTCATGCCCATGATTGGTCATCCTGTCGTCACGTCGGGCCCGTTGGGGCGGGAACTTGCGTCGACGTTCAGCATACCCCGCCCGCGGCATTAACACGGAAACCCCGGTGGAAACTCTTGTCACGATCTCCGGCCGCTTGCCGCCGATCCTGGCGGAGACCGGGGTAGAACTGCCTCTGAGGACCTGCGGCACCGGCCGCAGCCGACCAGGGAGGTCCCGTGCAGGACGATCCAGGCCACGACGCCCCAGAGCCTCCGACCGACGGGAGCGGAACTGGCGACGACGCGGTGTCGCTGCGCGAGCAGGTCCGTGAGCTCGAGGACGAGATCGCACAGCTCGTCCGTCGGTTGCAGGATGCGCCGAAACGGGTCCGCACCCTCGAGGAACGGCTCCTCGAGACCAAGGGCCAGCTCGCCCAGGCCGTCAGCCAGAACGAGAAGCTGACGTTCACGCTGCGAGAGGCACGCGACCACATCGCCGCGCTGCGGGAGGAGGTCGAGAAGCTGACCCAGCCTCCCTCCGCCTACGCCACGCTCCTCGGGGTCAACGCCGACGGCACGGTCGACGTGCAGGCGGCCGGTCGCAAGATGCGCGTCGAGGTCTCCCCGGGGATCGACCTGGCCGAGCTCCGACGAGGTTCCGAGGTCGTCCTCAACGAGTCCTACAACGTCGTGATGGTCCGGGACCCCGAGGTGTCGGGCGAGATCGTCACGGTGAAGGAGCTGATCGACGACGGCACACGTGCGCTCGTGGTCGGTCGGGCCGACGAGGAGCGCGTCGCGGAGCTCGCCGACACGCTCGCCGACGTCCGCCTCCGCGCCGGCGACACCGTGCTCATGGATCCCCGCTCGGCGCTCCTGCTCGAGAAGCTCCCGCGGCCGGAGGTCGAGGAGCTGGTCCTCGAGGAGGTGCCCGACATCGACTACGGCGACATCGGGGGCCTCGACGACCAGATCGAGGCCATCACCGACGCCGTCGAGCTGCCGTTCCTGCACCAGGACCTGTTCCGGGAGTACGACCTGCCTGCCCCGAAGGGCATCCTCCTCTACGGCCCACCCGGGTGCGGCAAGACCCTGATCGCGAAGGCGGTCGCCAACTCACTCGCCCGCAAGGTGACCGAGGCGACGGGGAAGGAGGCCCGCAGCTACTTCCTCAACATCAAGGGTCCGGAGCTGCTCAACAAGTACGTCGGCGAGACGGAGCGGCACATCCGACTCGTGTTCCAGAGGGCCCGTGAGAAGGCGGCAGACGGCACGCCTGTCATCGTGTTCTTCGACGAGATGGAGTCTCTGTTCCGGACCCGTGGCACCGGCATCTCCTCCGACATGGAGGCCACGATCGTGCCGCAGCTGCTCGCGGAGATCGACGGCGTCGAGACGCTCAAGAACGTGATCGTCATAGGGGCCTCGAACCGCGAGGACCTGATCGACCCGGCCATCCTCCGGCCCGGTCGGCTGGACGTGAAGATCAAGATCAACCGTCCGGATTCGACAGCCGCAGCGCAGATCTTCTCCCGCTACCTGACGACGGAGCTCCCCCTCGACGCCGAGGAGATCGACTCCCTCGGCGGGGGCGACCCGGCCAAGGCCATCGCGGTCATGATCGAGCGCACCGTCGAGGAGATGTACCGCACCGACGAGGCGAACCAGTTCCTGGAGGTGACCTACCAGAACGGCGACAAGGAGGTCATGTACTTCAAGGACTTCTCGTCGGGAGCGATGATCGAGAACGTGGTGCGCCGGGCCAAGAAGTTGGCGATCAAGCGCCAGCTCGACGGCGGCAGTCGTGGGGTGCAGGTCCAGGACCTCTACGACTCCATCCACCAGGAGTACAAGGAGCACGAGGACCTGCCCAACACGACCAACCCCGACGACTGGGCCAAGATCTCGGGCAAGAAGGGGGAGCGGATCGTCTACGTCCGCACCCTCGTGCACGACGACACGAAGGACGACCCGATGGGAGGCCGCTCCATCGAGGCGGTCGCCACCGGCCAGTACCTGTAGGCACCGTGCTCATGCCGGCCGTCGGCTGACGACGCCGACGATGGTGATCCACCTCAGCGCCCGGCGAACAACGGCGCCCCGAGGTCGATGTCTGGATCGTCCTCGACGTCGAAGGCCACGATCGCACAACGGCAGGGCTCGGAGGCGAGCTTGTGGTTCAGCCTCGCCAGCTCCTCGAGCGCAGCCGGGTCCATCCCGGGAACGTCGGCGAAGGCCAGATGGGCGAGGTCGCTGTTGAGCTTGTCGAACTCGCCACCGCGGCCGGCAGCTGTCAGCTGGGCCCCCAGCTCCCGGTGAAGCGTCCGGAGCCGTTCCTCATCGGACCTGGACAGCGGGGTGTTGGCCACCAGGACACGTGCCCCTGGTTCGTCGATGAGGGCAGTGACCCATGGTCCACCCTGACCCACGTACCAGACCTCACCTACGTCGCCGACCGCAGCGCGACGGCTGCCATAGCGGACATCGGTTCCGGGACCCGTCCGAACATCGGCTCCGGCCCGATCAAGGCCGTTGATCACCCCGGAAAGCGACTCGTACGTGTTGCCCCCGACAGGGCGCACCCATATCGGCCCGTTCCGGATCGCTCGAGGAGACGTGCGATCCACGAAGGACCTGATCAACTGCTCCATCCCCCCGGTGGTGGAGACCTCAGGAGGGCTCTCCGCCACGTCCCATGCAAGGGGCAGCACTCGGAGAGCGATCACCACCACGACCCCGACGCCGAGCAGCTGTCGACGACCATGGGTCACCGGCCACCATCGGGCAAGATGTCCATCAACCCTGAGGCGAGCCGCCACGACGCCCGCCACGGTTGCCCACGTGAACACCGAGAGCGGGGTCCGCCAGTAGTAGAGGTACTCGGCCGCGTCACCGGTGATCCGAGAGATCGCGATCGCTCCACAGAACAAGCAGGTCGTGACCAGCGTCATCATTCGGGTGGCCCAGCCCGGCAAACCCCGCGCAGCCACCCAGCCGAGAGCGAGCAGGACCACTGCCACGAGGACCCACCAGACAGATCGTGGTTCCATCACCTGAGAGATGGGGTCGAACCCGGTCGGGCGCCCGACCCACTGGGGCGGAAGGGCGAAACCCTCCCCGATGATCGCGAGTGCGCTACGGCTACCTGTGACGCTGCCAGCAGGCTCGCTGAAGAAGCGCCAGATCAGCGTGAGGTTCCCCGGATCGCCGCGGAGCTGGTTGATCAGGATCGGAAGCGAGATCAGCACGGCGACCCCCACGCCTGCACCGAAACTGCGCCGCCAGCGACGTCGATCCCACTCCAGCGTGGAGCGAGCGGGGGCGGAATCACGCCAGGTCCACCAGAGAACCAGCGCCACGATGGGCGCTGCAATGGGCAGGTAGCCCACGTGCAGTTGCAACACGATCGCAGCGGCTATGAGCAGCGGAGCGAGCAGCCTCCGCTCCCCGACGATGACCAACGCAGCCGTGACCAGCAGGCAGATCCACCACGCAAAGGCCACGTGGGGGTTCCACGGCTCGATGATCATCCACGGCCCGTGGGCGCTGTAGCAGACCACCACGAACAACGCCGCCGCCAGCAGCGCTCGTCGGGACCGCCGTGATGCCCACCACATGACGAGCGAGATCGGCACGATCTGCAACACGACGTGACCGACGAGGGTGGCCCACGCCGGACGCCCGAACGGAAGCCCCATGAGCGCGACCGTCCAGAGCTCGAAGGGACCCGGATGGTTCCAGCCATACCGGGAGTAGGCGCCTGTCAGCGTCGTGTTCGGCCCGAACATGTCACGCACGCGCAGGTCGATGATCGCCAGGTCGCCGAGAGGAGTCCAGCTCCTGAAGCTCCAGACCACGATCGCGACGAGGAACGGCAGCAGAGAGATCACAACCGCTGCCACGACTATGTGGACGGCATGGGTGGAGACGGTCCCAACCGGCTGCTTCTCGGTCGTCTGCGACTCCGGGACAGCCACCTCGCAAACATAGTGGCGGCCAGATCACCATCCGTGAACGGCACTACCAGCGGCGCCTCGACCCGAAAAACGTGGTCCGGGAAAGCCACGAGTGTGAGCCCGAGCGGACGGTGTCGTCGCCAGCCCCGATCTCGCTCATCAACGTGGTCGTGGCGCCTTGACCGTGGTTGACGGCGGCATGGTTGTCGGCGGCATGGTTGAGGGCGGCATGGTTGTCGACACGGCGACAGGAACGCGTCCTTCAGGAGGCAACTCCATCGGCACGATCGACGGGCCGAGCACGACCAGTCGATCACCGATGAGGAGGACTGGATCGATCCGCATGGAGCGCCGACCCCCCGACTCGTAGCCGACTGCCGCCGGATCCCAAGCGTGGTACGCGATCCACGTCCGGCCATCGTCATCATCGAAGAAGGACCCACCGCCCGGGCCGGACAGTCCGACGCCACTCGCGAGCAGCGGCGCGGAGGACGGCTTCGTGCAAGGACCGGCGGGCGAGTCGCAGACCGCGTACCCCATCGAGTACCCGCCTCCCGCGTAGCCCCCTGCGCTGTACAGGAGCACCCAGCGGCCACCGATGCGGGTCATCGAGGGGCCCTCGACCGTCGACTGCGGTGCTGTCGGCCCTCGTTCCCATGGCTGATCAAGACGGATCAGATCGGTCGCCGCTCCTTCCAGAGCCGTGCCGTCGGTCGACAGCTGCTGGGACCGGATGACGCTGGGCTTGCCGCAGCAGTTGCCGTCGACCTTCCAGAGAAGCGTCGGCGAGTCACCGTGAAGCACGACCTCTGGATCGATCGCACCGCCCGCAGCAACCGGACACACCAGCGGCTGCTCGCCGAGAGGGCTGTACGGACCGCTGGGGACCATCGCCGAGGCGGCTCCGATGCACTGGCGCTCGGAAGAAGCCTCTTGGAAGGTCGCGTACATCATCCAGCGGTCGTCGAGTCGGATGATCGATGGTGCCCACACCAGATCGATTCGCGTGCTCGCCCATCGCGGCATCGAGCTGAGCGCCTCTCCTGGCATGCTCCAGTCGGCAAGGTCAGGAGACGTCGACACCTGCACCCGTCTACCGGATGCGTTCGTTGCCACCGCCACGTAGCCGTCGCCATCGCGCACCACGAACGGGTCCGGGAAGTCGTCGGGAAGCACCGGGTTGGTCCAGACCATCGGCATCACCGGCGCTTGGGTCGTCGAGGTGGTGACCGGGCTGTCGTCGCCGACATCCAAGGCCACAGCGATGATCACGCCGAGCACACCGGCGAACGCGATCACGAGGACGGGCCATCTGCGCACCGGCCGCATGGTATTGGCGCTCAGCCGACGCGAACCGCCACCGGTAGAGTGTCGCCCCGTGTCATCGCTGAACACGGACGTAGCGGTCGACGCCGGTTCAGCCCGCACCACTGGACGCGACCATGCCGGTGTCGTCGCCGCCGTGGTGGTCGTCGCTGCGGCCCTCCTACCGGCACTCGTCAGCATCGCCACCCGCTGGGGATCGTCGTTGACGTTGGTGCAGGATGGGGCCCTCATCGATCTCCGGGTGCGCGACATCCTGTCCAACGACACGCCGCTCCTCGGCGTCTACAGCCAGTTCGGATGGAACCACCCCGGTCCAGTGCTGTTCTGGCTGCTCGCCCCGTTCTCCTGGATCGCCGGAGGTCGTGGTTGGGGACTGCTCGTCGGGACCGCAGCGATCCAAGCCGGCACGATCGCGTGCACCTGCTGGATCGCCTGGCGCCACGGCGGTCCACGATGGGCGACGTTCTGGGGAGCGGTCGTCGTGCTCTCCTACGCCGCAACCGGACCGTGGATGTTGGTCGAGGTGTGGAACCCGCACCTTGCCTTCCCTCTGTTCATCCTCATGCTGGTGATGGTCTGGCAGGCCGTCGTCCGACCCTGGAGCTACGTCGCGTGGTCGGTCGTCATCGGTTCGATGCTGATCCAGCTCCATGTCGGCTACCTGGCTCTCGTCGGAGGGCTGGTCGCGATGGTGGCTGTCAGGCTCGTTCTCGCCTGGCGAGGTGGCACGCGGCCGGATCACCTCCGACGAACGGTCGTTGGAGGCGTCGTCGGCCTGCTCGTCCTCTGGACGCCACCGTTGGTCGACGCCCTGTCACACCGCGGGGGCAACGCCCGTCGACTGTTCGACTACTTCGTCCTCAGATCCGGGAGCGAGTCGACCGCTGGCCTCTCGGCGCTCAAGGTCGCCGCAACGCAGTTCCGCATCCCACCGCCGTGGGCCGGTGGCCGTCAAGGCCCAGATCCGCTGACCGGGCTCGCGGTCCCTGCGTCGGCGTGGTGGTTGTTGGTCGCGGTGACCGCCGTGATCGTAGGAGCAGCCCTCTTCCGACGGTCTCCACCGCGGGTCAAGGGTTCCCTCGCTGTCAGCTGGGTGGCGGCCTCAATGGGTCTGCTGTCGCTGTTCTCCGTGCGAGGGAAGCTCGCACCCTATGTCTTCTACTGGCAGATCCCCATCAGCATCCTCCTGCTCGCCGCTGCCACGGCCGCTGTCGTCGGGCTCTTGTCCGAGCACCACAGGCAGCTCATCGAACCGATCGCCATGTCAACGGCCGCAATGGTGCTCCTCGTGTCGTCAGCTCAGCTCGTCGTCGACGTCGTCGACTCACGCTCTCAGGTGCCATCCATGTCGACGACGACGGATGAGCTCGTGAAGCAGGTCCGCTCCGATGCCGGCAACGGGTCCGTCATCATCCGCTGGATCGGATCTCCCCTCGGAGGACTCCAGGCAGGTCTGATCAACGAGCTGGACCGCCAAGGGTTCGACGTGCGCACCGACGTGGGTGAAGGGTTCCAGTTCGGCTCCAGCCGGGAGACCCCGAGCTCTGAGGTCGAGTCCGTCTGGTATGCCTCGGAGCAGGGTTTCGTCAGTGCCGTGCTGGAACGCCAACCCGGTGCGCAGGTGCTCGCCTCGGTGACGCCGCTGGATCCTGCGCAGGAGCAGGAACTGCGGCGGCTGCAGCTGGAGGCCTTCGATGATCTTGCCGCCGATGGCGACGCGACGACGATCGCCAAGCTCGACAGCCCGCTCGTGGTTCTCGATCTCGAACGCCTCGGGATCCTGGACGCGGACAAGAGACACCGCCTCAGTGAGCTCAACCAGATCGCACAGGACCGAGGTGGCTGCCGCTGCGCGATCGTGGCGTTCGATCCCGAGAAGGTCCCCACCGAGTTGGTCAGCTCCGGGATGCTCCAGAGCGCCCGGGGTGCCATGCCGTAGGGTCCGACCGTGGCCATCCCCAAGATCTGCGGAATCGAGACCGAGTACGGGATCCTCGTCCGCGGCGCGGACGAGTCGAACCCGATCTCCGCCTCGTCGCTCCTCATCAACGCCTACCTGGCCGCCCTCGAAGGCGACCGCGGAGCGCACCGCACCCAGCGCGTCGGGTGGAACTTCGACGACGAGTCTCCCGGCAACGACGCACGACAGGAAGAGGCGCTGCTGCTCTCCCTCGCTCCCGAGGTGGAGACGCACCTGGTGAACGCCGTGCTCACCAACGGGGCCCGCTACTACGTCGACCACGCACACCCCGAGTACTCCTGCCCCGAGGCACCCGATGCGATGACCGCACTGGTGCACGACAGGGCGGGGGAGCAGATCCTCGTCCGGTCGATGGCCGCGGCCCGCTCGATGACGGGATCGGACGAGGAGATCGTCGTCTACAAGAACAACTCCGACGGCAAGGGCAACAGCTACGGCTGCCACGAGAACTTCCTCGTGGACAGAGCGGTTCCGTTCGGCCGGATCGTGGCGCACCTCACCGCGCACCTCGTGACTCGCCAGGTGTTCACGGGCTCGGGGAAGGTCGGTTCCGAGGCACCAGGGATGCGCACCGACGAGGTGCCGTTCCAGATCACCCAGAGGGCCGACTTCTTCGAGGAGGAGGTCGGTCTCGAGACCACCCTGAAGCGGCCGATCATCAACAC
>CAZNQK010000088.1:0-11759 GCA_964575165.1 uncultured Aquihabitans sp.
CGGCCCGCTACGACGCCGAGGGTGCCGACGAGCTGGTGTTCCTCGACATCACGGCGTCCTCGGACGCCCGGGAGACGACGGTCGAGATGGTCCGCCACACAGCCGAAGAGGTGTTCATCCCCTTCACGGTCGGCGGTGGCATCCGCAGCGTCGAGGACGCCCGACGGATCCTGCGCGCCGGAGCCGACAAGGTCGGCGTCAACACCGCAGCGGTCGACCGTCCCGAGCTCGTGAGCGAGATCGCCGAGGAGTTCGGGGCCCAGTGCGTCGTGGTGGCGATCGACTCCCGCGGTCGAGGTTCCGGTGTGAACGACGGGCCGCCGTTCGAGGTCCACACCCACGGCGGCCGGACCCCGACGGGGCTCGACACCGTCGAGTGGGCGTCGCGGGTGGTCGAGCTGGGCGCCGGCGAGATCCTCCTCACCTCGATGGACCGCGACGGGACGAAGGACGGCTTCGACATCGCGGTCACGAGCGCGGTCAGCTCGACGGTCACGGTGCCGGTGATCGCCTCGGGTGGCGTCGGGACTGTGCAGCACATGGTCGAGGGGATCACGAAGGCGGGCGCCGACGCGGTGTTGGCGGCCTCGATCTTCCACTTCGGGGAGCACTCCATCGGCGAGGTCAAGGCCGCGATGGCCGCCGCCGGCATCGACGTCCGTCCCGTCTGAGCGGCCGCTCGACCATCCGACTCCTGGACCCTTCCGGTACGCCGCTAGCGTGGTCCACCCATGGCCGAGCCAGCGACCGACCCGCCGTCCGACGCGCCGGATCACCCAGACACGGATCATCAGGACCCGGAGCACACGGAGAACGCGCCCGCGCGCGAGAGGACCGAGTCGGTGCCGGCGCCGCCGTCACGGCAGGCCGACAAGCTGCCGGTGCGGATGCTCAACGACCGCATCCTCGTGAAGGTGGACCCCGAGGGTGATCGCCGCTCGACCGGCGGCATCCTCATCCCGGCGACCGCTCAGATGGGCAAGCGCCTCGCCTGGGCCGAGGTCCGTGCCAAGGGTCCCAACGTCCGGTCGGTCGAGGACGGCGACCACGTCCTGTTCAACCCCGAGGACGTGTACGAGGTCGAGGTCAGGGGTGAGACGTTCATCATCCTCCGCGAGCGTGACATCCACGCCCTGGCGTCGGAGCGCCTGGAGGCCGGCCACACCGGCCTCTACCTCTGAACGACGCCGGAGGCGGCGCGGGAGGCTGCCGGCAGAAGACGGTTGCCTGCGCCGGTTCCGGCGCTCCTACAGTTGGCGATCATGTCCGAACGCCCAACTGCCAGTCCCGAGGTCACTCCGATCGAGGTCCGCGACGGCGATCTCGAGCGCATCCGCTACGACGCCGACGGGCTCGTCCCCGCCATCGTGCAGGACGTCGACACCCGGGCCGTGCTGATGATGGCGTGGATGAACGCAGAGACGCTGCGCATGAGCCTCGAACAGGGCCGGACCGTGTTCTGGTCGCGGTCCCGCGAGGAGGTGTGGCGCAAGGGCGACACCTCGGGAGACCGGCAGTTCATCCGCTCGGCGCACTACGACTGCGACGGGGACGCGCTGCTGTTCCTCGTCGAGCAGGAGGGCAACGGCGCGTGCCACACCGGCGCGTACACGTGCTGGTTCCGGTCCTTCGGCACCGATGCCGAGACGACCGACCGGCCAGGCCCGACCTGAGCCGGACCCGCGCGTGATGCTCACCCCCGACGAGTTCCGTGTGCTGGCCCGGCGGTTCCGCGTCGTGCCGGTCATGCGCACGCTGCTGGCCGATCTGACGACCCCCGTGGCGGCGTTCGCCCGGTGGTGCGGCCCCGACGTCGCGGCCGACGGGAGCGCCGGTCGGCCGGGGTTCCTGCTGGAGTCCGTCGACCACGGTGGGCGCTGGAGCCGGTGGAGCTTCGTGGGGCGGTCGCCCCGGACCCGGCTCGTCGCCCGGGGGCGTCGTGTCGAGGTGACCGGTGACCTCCCCGCGGGTCTGGTCCCGGACGACATCCCGGTCGGCGACGGGATCCTCGCGACGCTCGAGGTGCTGCTCGATCACCTCGTGGCTCCGTCGGCCGAGGACATCGCCTCGGTGACGGGCGGGGCGCTCCCGGAGCTGCCTCCGTTGCACTCCGGTGTCGTCGGCTACCTCGGCTACGACGTCGTCCGCGAGGTGGAGCGCCTGCCGGACGTGCCGGTCGACGACCGTGGGTGGCCCGACGCCGTGCTGTCGGTCATCGGCGAGCTCGCCGCGTACGACCACTGGTCCCAGCAGGTGACACTGGTCGCCAACGCCTTCCTCCCGGCCGACGCCACGGACGCCCAGATCGACGCCGCGTACTCCGAGGCGGTGGCGACGCTCGAGCGGATGGCCGCCGACGGCGCGAACCCGATCGACGAGCCCCTGGTGGAGCCACCGGAGCGATCGGGTGATGTCGTGGACGTCGTGTCGTCCATGTCGGGGGGTGCGTACGAGCAGGCGGTCGAGGCGGCCAAGGAGCACATCCTCGCCGGCGACATCTTCCAGGTGGTCCTCTCGCAGCGCTTCGACTTCACCACGTCGGCGGAACCGCTCGACATCTACAGGACCCTCCGACAGGTCAACCCGAGCCCGTACATGTACCTGCTGCGGGAGGACGACCTGACGATCGTCGGCTGCTCGCCCGAGCCCATGGTCCAGCTCCTCGACGGCCAGGTCATCTCCCGGCCGATCGCCGGTACCCGCTTCCGGGGTCGCACCGACGAGCACGACCGCCAGCTCGCCGCCGAGCTGATCGAGCACCCCAAGGAACGTGCGGAGCACATCATGCTCGTCGACCTGGCCCGCAACGACGTCGGCCGGGTGGTCGAGTTCGGCACCTGCCACGTCGACGAGCTCATGACCCTCGAGCGCTACAGCCATGTGATGCACCTGACGTCGCAGGTGTCGGGGACCCTGGCCGAGGGCCGCACCCCGATCGACGTCTTGCGGGCGACGCTCCCGGCCGGAACCGTCTCGGGGGCGCCCAAGGTCCGGGCGATGGAGATCATCGACGACCTCGAGCCGCTCAAGCGGGGCCCGTACGCGGGCATCGTCGGCTACGTCGACTTCTCCGGCAACATCGACACGGCGATCGCCATCCGCACGATGCTCGTCGAGGCGCCCGGCGAGGACGGCCGGCGTCGGGCGTGCGTCCAGGCCGGGGCAGGGGTGGTGGTCGACTCGGTGCCCGTCGACGAGGAGCTCGAGACCCGCAACAAGGCCAAGGCGCTGCTCGCGGCGGTGCCGGCGGCCGAGCGCATGACGGCACAACGCCGGGGCGGGTCCGGAGCCCCGTGACCGCCAACGGTGCAGGGGATCCCGCGCCGCCGGTGCTCGACGCGCGAACCGTCCGGACCGACGTCGGAGCCTTCGACCGAGAGCGTGACGTGGTGACGGTGGCGGGACCCGATGCGTCGAGCTATCTCCAGGGGCAGATGTCGGCGGACGTCGCCTCGCTGGATGTCGGGGCCTCGACGTGGTCGCTGCTGCTGGAGCCGAATGGGAAGCTCTGCGTGTGGGGTCGGGTCACCCGGACCGGCGAGGCGGAGCTGCTGGTGGACATCGATCGGGGTTGGGGAGAGGTGGCGATCGCCCGGCTGCGACGTTTCCTGCTGCGAGTCGACGTGTCTCTCGAACTGGCGACCCGTCGCTGCGTCGCGTTGCGGGGCCCGAACAGCCGGGCTGGCGCCGGCCGCTCGTTCGGGCCCGGGGTCGTTGCGGTGGACGTCGACTGGCGGGGCCTGGCCGGCGTAGACCTCCTCGATCTGAGGGGTCAGCCGTCACCGCTCCTTCCCGAGATCGCGAGGTCCGGACCGGGGGTCTGGAACGAGCTACGGGTCGAACAGGGCTGGCCGGAGATGGGCTGTGAGCTCGACGCGTCGACGATCCCGGCGGAGGCGGGCGAGTGGCTCATCGAGTCGTCCGTCAGCTTCGACAAGGGCTGCTACACGGGCCAGGAGCTGGTGGCTCGCGTCCGCAGCCGCGGCTCCAACACTCCCCGCCACCTCCGGGGCCTGCGGTTCGAGGGAGGAGTCGTCCCGGCTCCCGGGGCTCCGGTCCTTTGCGACGGTGCGGAGCGGGCGACGGTCACCAGCTCCACCTTCTCGCACCAGCACGGCGTGCCGATCGCGCTGGCGATGCTGCATCGCAGCGTCGAGCCCGGAGCGACCGTGGACGTCGGCGGGAGCGATGCGACCGTGGTCCCCCTCCCGTTCAGCTGACCTCGGCGAGTGGGAGACGGAACCAGAACGTCGTGCCGCCGGATGCGGGAGACGACACCCCCACCCGTCCGTCCATGGCGACGACGAGCTCGTTGACGATCGCCAGGCCCAGCCCGCCGCCGGACTCGGACCGCGTCGGTCCGTGGCGGCCCTGGTAGAGGCGGTCGAACACGTTCGGGAGATCGGCGGGAGATATCCCGGTGCCGTCGTCGTGGACCTCCGTCCTGGCCCAACGTGATCCGTCGGGCAGGACCTCTTCTCCGGTCCTCACCTCGATCGACGAGGAGGCGTACCGGATCGCGTTCGCCACGAGGTTGTCGATCACCTGGGCGGACCGGTCGCGATCGACGAGGACCGGAAGGGGCCCACCGGAGTCCAGGATCAGGCTGAGCGATGCCGCAGCGGCCTCGGCCCTGTGCGCATCCGCTGCCTCCCGCACCACGTTCGCCAGGTCCGACGGCACCGGGTGGAGGGTGAACTGGCGGGCATCGAGCCGGGCGAGGTCCAGCAGGTCCTTGACCAGACGCTCGAGCCGCGCGGACTCGCGGAGGATCACCCGTGCACCGTCGCTGGGTGACGTGGCGCCGTCGTCGATCGCCTCGGCGTACCCGCGGATGTTGGTCAACGGGGTGCGGAGGTCGTGCGAGACCGACATCAGGAACTGCTGGTCGAGGGCCCGAGAACGCTCCAGAGCGTCGGCCATGGCGTTGACCGAGCGTGCGAGGACAGCCGGCTCGTCCCGGTCCGTGGGTGAGGGGTCGGGGAGTCGGGCGCCGAGGTCCCCGCCGGCGATGCGCTCGGTGACGGCGGTCGCTTGTCGGATCGGTCCTGCCAGGCGGTTGCCGAGCCAGGAAGCGACGGCGACCGCGAGCGCGACGACGAGTGCGGAGCTGAGCAGGAACCACCGGGAAGCGCCCGAGAACAGCGCACGGGTCGTTCCGGTGATGCCGACCACCACGACGCTGCGACCGACCCGCTGTCCTGCTGCCGCGTAGAGGTTTCCGCCGAGCGAGGAGCCGCTGACGACGCCGCCATCACGCACGTCGAGCTCCTGGGCCGCGGTCAGCTCGACCCCGCTCGGGAGCTGGCCGACGGAACGGCCGCCCGGTCCGACGATGACGATGCCGAGGTCCCGGTCCTCGTCGCTGTCGCGGGAGAGGACGTCGCGCAGTCGCCGGATCATCGGCGCGGGCACCCGTGGGCCGGCAGCGCCCTCCGGTGCGGCACCCAGCGACGCGACGAGTGCGGCCACCGCAGCGGCCTGGTCGCGCAGCTCGGCCTCCGCCGATCGACGGGTCGCCGCACGGCTCAGCACGAGCGTCCCCACCCCGGCGAGGACCAGGGCGAGGACGACCATGACGATCACCGTGGTAGCGACCCGTCGACGCATCGCAGAGTCCGCCGTCAATCCAGCCGGTATCCGACGCCCCGCACGGTGTGGAGCGGGAGACCGTCGCCGATCTTGCGTCGGAGCTGCCCGACGTGCACGTCGACGGTCCGTTCGTCGCCGACCCAGCCGTGGCCCCACGCCCCGTCGAGGATCTGTCGCCGGCTCAGAGCGATGCCCCGGTTTGCGCAGAGCAGCACGAGCAGATCGAACTCCTGGGTCGTGAGGGCCACGGGGTCGCCATCGACGCGCACCTCGTGGCGGGCGGGATCGACCTCGATGGCGCCGATCGTGGTGGGCGCCGCCGGAATGCCGCTGCCGAAGGTGCAGTCGGTGCCCGCCGCAGCGGCGTCGGCACGTCGTAGCTGTGCCTTGACCCGAGCGACGACCTCCCGCGGCGAGAAGGGCTTGGTGACGTAGTCGTCGGCGCCCATCTCCAGTCCGAGGATCCGGTCGATCTCCTCGTCGCGTGCTGTCAGGAAGATCACGGCCACGAGCGGGTCGTCCGCCCGGATGCGGCGACAGACCTCGAGCCCGTCGATGCCGGGCAGGCCGACGTCGACGACGACGACCTCGGGTCGCTGCGTCGTGACGAGTTCGAGGCCCCGCTCGCCGTCGGGCGCGAGGTAGATGCGGTGGTCCTCGCGGCGCAGGTACATGTCGAGCAGGTCCGCGATCGCCGGATCGTCCTCGATGACAACGATCGTCGCCACGTTCCCGTTCTATCGGAGGCCGACCACGATCGGGTGAACGGAGTGTGAGGGAAGCGTGAGCAGCGGGGCCGGCCGGTACGGTTCTGCGCCGATGGCCACCTACCTCGACTCCATCCTCGTCCGTCACAGGGCCGAGGCTGCTGCCGACTCCCGCTCCACCTCCGACCTCTTGGACGAGGCCAGGCTCATGGCGCCCACCAGGGGTTTCCGACGGGCTCTGGTGCAGGGCGAACGGCTCGCCGTCATCTCCGAGGTGAAGCGCAGGTCACCGTCGAAGGGCGACCTGTTCGCGGATCTCGACCCGGCCCGTCTCGCCCACGACTACCAGGTCTCCGGCGCGGCGTGCCTGTCGGTGCTCACCGACGGCGAGTCGTTCGGCGGCTCGCCCGAGGACCTCGCCGCCGCCCGAACCGCGGTGGATCTGCCGGTGCTCCGCAAGGACTTCACGGTTTCGGCCAACGACGTGTGCGATGCCCGGCTGATGGGCGCCGACTGCGTGCTGCTGATCGTCGCTGCTCTGGACGACGCAGAGCTCGCCGACTTCTCGGCTCTGGCCAGTGAGCTCGGGCTCGACGTACTCGTCGAGGTGCACGACGAGGCCGAGCTCGAGCGTGCCATGCGCTCGACTCCTGGTGACCTCGTAGGAGTCAACCAGCGCGACCTGGTCACGTTCGAGGTCGACCAGGCCCGGGCGGTCCGTGTTGCGGCGGCGATGGACGATGCCACGGTGCGAGTTGCCGAGTCGGGCGTGAGAGGGCGTGGGGATGCCGAGGCCCTGGCTGCCGCCGGCTACCACGCCGTGCTGGTGGGGGAGCACCTGGTGACCGCCGGCGATCCCGGCGCCGCTCTGGCTGCCCTGCGGGTGCCCCGTTCCTGAGCCGCGATGCCGGAAACCGTCCACGGGGCGCCCGGTGTCGCCGGGTAGCGTCGGGGCGATGTTCGTGAAGGTCTGTGGCATCACAAACGAGGAGGACGCACTCATGGCGACCGCCCTCGGGGCTGACGCCGTGGGCTTCCTGTTCGCCCCGAGTCCCCGTCAGGTCTCGGTCGGCATCGTGCGCGACATCGTCAAGCGCCTCCCGCCCGAGATCGTCACCGTCGGGGTGTTCCGGGACCAGGCGCCCCGGCTCGTGATCGATACGGTGCTCGAGTCCGGGCTCCGTGCCGCTCAGCTGCATGGCCACGAGACACCGCAGGACGCCGCCACGATCCGCCCGTACGTCCAGGCGCTCATCGTCGCCCTGTCCGTCGGCGACCCTGCGTTGGCCCACGTCGATGACTACGGAGCCGACGCGCTCCTGCTCGACGCCCCGTCGCCGGGGTCGGGGAAGGTGTTCGACTGGGCGCTCGCCGAGGGGGTGCCGGTCGGGCGCCGCATGATCCTCGCCGGTGGACTCACCCCCGCCAACGTCGCCGAGGCCGTCCGCACCGTGCAGCCGTGGGGAGTCGACGCGTCGACCGGCCTGCAGGTCGAGGGCGATCCGACGCGCAAGGACCCGCTGAAGGTGCAGGCGTTCGTCCGCAACGCTCGGGCCGCCGCTCCGGTGCCGTACCACCCCGATGGCCACGGTCCGTTCGACTGGGCACAAGCCGGCCTCTGACCACTCGTCGTGGAGTGCGTCTCCACCCGCGTTCTGTGTGTATCTGACGTCGCCCAGCGACGTCAGATACACACAGAACGCCCCTTGTGGGCTGGCGGGACGACCGGGAACCCGTTTCTGGGCCCGATGAGTCGGGCGCTACCGTGCCGCCCGTGACCGAGGCGAACCGACAGCTCGGCGAACCCGTGATGGGTGAGCCCGACGAGACCGGCCGCTTCGGGGGCCGGGACGGCTACGGGGGACGTTTCGTGCCCGAGTCGCTGATGCCCGCCCTGATCGAGCTCGACGAGGCGTTCCGCGACGCGTGGGCCGACAGGGGGTTCAGGGCCGAGCTCGACGAGCTGCTGCGCTCCTACGCCGGACGTCCGAGCCCGCTGACGGAGTGCCATCGCCTGTCCGAGGAGCTCGGGTGTCGGCTCCTCCTCAAGCGTGAGGACCTGAACCACACGGGCTCGCACAAGATCAACAACGTGCTGGGCCAGGCGCTGCTGGCACGACGGATGGGCAAGACCCGTCTGGTGGCCGAGACCGGTGCCGGTCAACACGGCGTCGCGACGGCGACCGCCGCGGCGCTCATGGGGATGGACTGCCTCGTCTACATGGGTGAGGTCGACATGGCCCGCCAGGAGCTCAACGTGTTCCGCATGCGGCTGCTCGGAGCCGAGGTGACGCCAGCCGTGTCGGGCAGCCGCACCCTCAAGGACGCGGTGAACGAGGCGATGCGGGACTGGGTGGCAACGGTCGAGTCGTCGCACTACTGCCTGGGGTCCGTGATGGGCCCGCATCCCTACCCGTGGATGGTGCGGGAGCTGCACCGGGTGGTCGGATCCGAGGCGGCGTCCCAGTGCGACGGTCTGCTCGGCGGCCCGCCCGACGTGGTCGTGGCCTGCGTCGGCGGCGGATCCAACGCAGCGGGCATCTTCTCGGGCTTCTCCGAGGTCCCGTCGGTGGAGCTGGTCGGGGTCGAACCCGCCGGAGGGGCGGCGATCGGTGACGGGGTGCCCGGCATCGTCCACGGCATGCACAGCTACCTGAAGCAGGACGAGTTCGGCCAGGTGCTCGAGGCCCAGTCGATCTCCGCAGGTCTCGACTACCCGGGCGTCGGTCCGGAGCACTCGCACCTGGCCGATCTCGGTCGGGCCCGCTACCCGGCGGTCACCGACGCGGAGGTGATAGACGCGTTCGTGCTGCTGAGCCGGACCGAGGGCATCATCCCGGCGCTCGAGTCGGCCCACGCGCTCGCCTGGGTGTCACGCGAACGCGCCGAGCTCGCCGGACGGACCGTGCTCGTGAACCTGTCCGGGCGGGGCGACAAGGACGTGGCTCAGATGATGGACGTCCTGGCGGACCGGCTGTGAGCGGCGCTCTCGAGACGGGCCTGCGGGCCCGTCGTGACTCGGGCGGCAAGTGCCTGGTGCCCTACCTCACAGGTGGCCTGTTCGCGGGGGAGACCGGCGACTGGACCCAGGTCCTCCAATCGGTCGCAGCTGCGGGCGCCGACGCGATCGAGGTGGGCATCCCGTTCTCTGATCCTGTGATGGACGGCCCGGTCATCCAGGAGGCATCCGAGGTGGCTCTGCGCTCCGGAGCGACCCCGCCTGGGATCCTCGACGGCCTGTCACGTCTCGACGTCGACGTTCCGATCGCGGTGATGACGTACGTGAACCTCGTCTATCGCTCGGGCTACGAACGGTTCGCGTCGACGCTGCGGGCGAGCGGCGTCTCCGGTGCGATCCTTCCTGACGTGCCGCTCGAGGAGTCGGCGGACTGGTGCTCTGCAGCGGACGGCGCCGGCGTCGAGACCGTGATGCTCGCAGCGCCCACGGCACCCGACGGCAGGTTGCAGCGGATCGTGGAGCGGGCTCGTGGCTTCGTGTACGCGGTCGGGCTCATGGGCGTGACGGGGGAGCGGGCGTCGCTCGCGGACACTGCGAAGGTCATCGCCGGGCGGCTGAAGGACATCACCGACGTGCCGGTCCTGGTGGGTGTCGGGATCTCCAACCCGGCTCAGGCCGTCGAGGTGTGCGAGGTCGCTGATGGCGTGGTGGTCGGATCCGCTCTCGTCCGTCGGGTGCTCGAGACCCGCTCACCCGAGGCGGCCGCCGAGCTCGTCGAGGGGTTCCGCGACGCCCTCGACAGGGGCTGACGGCGCTCACACCTCCCCGTTCTGCACATCAGAACGAGGTCGGGGGAGAGGTCCGAGGGTCTGACGCTGATTCGCGCGGAGAGCGCGAATCGTTGGATCTGCAAGGGAAAAGCTCGCATCAGCCGCTCGATCGTGATAGTTACAACGGTGCAATTCGTCATCGTCATCGTCGTCGGCCGGTCCTCCGGGGGGTCGACCAGGAGGAACCATGAACAAGACCGAACTCGTGGAGACCATCTCCCAGCGCACCGACCTCTCGAAGAAGGACGTCCAGGCCGTGCTCGACACCTTCGAGGACATCGCCGGCGAGATCGTCGCCAAGGGCAAGGACACCCTGACCATCCCGGGTTTCCTCAAGTTCGAGCAGACCCACCGGGCTGCCCGAACCGGCCGCAACCCGCAGACGGGTGCGACCATCCAGGTCCCGGCCGCGAACGCCGCCAAGGTCTCGGCCGGCGCCAAGCTCAAGAACCGCGCCAAGACCGGCAAGTGATCGAGCGGGCTCCGGCCCGCATCCGATCCTGAGATCTCGACGGGAGCCGTCCTTCGGGGCGGCCTCCGTCGCGTTTCCGGTCGATCGCGTCTCCCGTCGATCGCGGGTCCGGACCATCGCGTCCTGGCCGGTCATGTTCCGGTCGGTCATGTGGTGTGCTGCTGGGCGCGAAGCCGCCGCCTCCCCTTCGGTCCAGTCCCAACGGCTGCCGTCGACGCCGTAGAGTCGCCGCATGGCTCAACTCGAGGTTGGTGACAAGGCCCCGGCGATCTCGCTCGAGGACCAGCACGGCGACACGGTGAAGCTCTCGTCGTTCAAAGGTCGCAGGGTGATGGTGTTCTTCTACCCGAAGGCCAACACCCCTGGCTGCACGACCCAGGCGTGTGCTCTGCGTGACGTGGCCGACAAGGTCGGCGACACCGCGATCATCGGGATCAGCCCTGACACGCCGGCCCGGCAGGCGAACTTCGACGAGAAGTACTCACTCGGCTACCCGCTCCTCGCCGACGTCGAGCACACCGTCGCCGAGGCCTACGGCGTCTGGGGTGAGAAGAAGAACTACGGCCGGACCTACATGGGCATCATCCGCTCGGCGTTCCTCATCGACGCCAGGGGCAAGGTCGAACAGGCCTGGTACAAGATCAGTCCGAAGGACACGCCGACCAAGCTCCTGGCCGCGCTCGAGGCCTGACGCGTCGCCCTCTTCCGACGGGTGCGCCGGAAGGGGCCCCGGCTCGTTGGGTCCCGGCCGGGTCGGGTCAGTTCCGTTCGGCGTCGAGCGCTCGCAGGCGCTGTTCGAAGTCCTTGTCGGCCGAGTTGAGAGCCAGCTTCCGTCCCGCCGCGATCGCTCCGATGGCGATGGCGATGAGGATCAGCCACCGCAGCCAGTGCGAGCCGCCGCCCGTCTCGTCGCCGCCATCGATGTCAGTCGGGTTGCTCATGTCGGTCACGCTAGGCCATCGCGCAACGGTTCCGACCCCGCTAGAGTCCCGTTCTTCGCCCGGGTGGCGGAATGGCAGACGCGGCGGACTCAAAATCCGCTGTCCGAGAGGGCGTGTGGGTTCGAGTCCCACCCCGGGCACGCCTACCGACGGGTCACGACCAGTGCCCGTGCTCGGTGCTCGTTCCTCTCCCTGCCCAGAGCTGACGTCAATCGGGATCGAAGTGTCGGCGATCAACTCGCCAGCGGCACGAACCAC
>CAZNQK010000089.1:0-11551 GCA_964575165.1 uncultured Aquihabitans sp.
GGTGTTGCCATGGCACCCCGGATGTCACGAGAACACCGGTTCAGCTAGTGTGACCAGCCGTGCCCGGTCAGCCGGGCGTGCTTCTTGACAGTCGATGGAACCCGTGCGGCCAAGGCGGCCGTGCCGACCCGGAGCCGAGACGGCGATCCGGACGAGCAGAGAGAGCGCAGCCATGGCAGCCGACCAGAAGATCCGCATCCGCCTGAAGGCGTATGACCACGAGGTCATCGACCAGTCGACCAAGAAGATCGTCGAGACCGTGACCCGCACCCAGGCGTCGGTCCGGGGTCCGATCCCGTTGCCGACCGAGAAGCACCGCTTCACCGTCATCCGCTCGCCGCACAAGGACAAGGACTCCCGCGAGCACTTCGAGATGCGGATCCACAAGCGGCTCATCGACATCATCGAGCCGTCCCCCAAGACCGTCGACTCGCTCCAGCGCCTCGACCTCCCGGCCGGCGTCGACATCGAGATCAAGATCCAGAACGCCTAGCTCGTTCCCACGCGTTCTCATCCCGTTTCGCGCTGCTATGGAGCACGACGAATCGTCAGTATGCGAAATCGGGGTCAGCGGGAGGTGCTGGTGAACTTGCGGAACGACAGCGCCGCGAACACCACGGTGATGCCGATCGCCCACGCGATCGAGATCCACAGGTCGTTGCCCGGGTCCATGCCGTTGTAGAGCGCCCTCGTCGCGTTCGTGACCACCGTGAACGGGTTGTGATCCGCGATCGGCTGGAGCCAGCCCGGCATCGTCGACGGGTCGACGAACGCGGATGAGATGAACGTCATCGGGAACATCCAGATGAACCCTGCGGAGTTGGCCGCCTCGACCGACTTCACCGACAGGCCGATCAGCGCCTGGATCCAGCTGAAGGCGAACGCGAACGCCAACAGCAGCAACGTGGCCACGGCAGCGTCGAGCAGGCCACCCTCGAAGCGGAACCCGACGAGCACCCCGACTACCACCATGATCAGGAACGTGAACGTGTTGCGTACCAGGTCCGACACCGTGCGGCCGACCAGGACGGCGGACGGGTACATCGGCAGCGACCTCAGGCGGTCGATGAACCCCTTCTGCATGTCCTCGGCGATCCCGATGCTGGTGAAGGCAGAGCCGAAGACGATCGTCTGGGCGAAGATCCCGGGAACCACGAACTGCTGGTAGCTCGAGAACCCTGGAACCGAGATCGCCCCGCCGAACACGTAGACGAACAGGACGACGAACATGATCGGCTGGATCGTGGCGAACACCAGCAGGTCCGGGTTGCGTCGAGTCGCGGTGAGGTGACGACCGGCCTCGGCCCAGGTGTCGCGCAGCATCCACGCCGGGCCGGTAGGTACCTGGTGGGCCGAGGGTGCCTGGGCCGACGGGGTTCGGGGAGTGGGGGAGAGGGCGGCGGTCATCGGTGGGCTCCCTGGGTCTCGGTTGTGTCCGCAGGTGCGGAGGAGTCGGGGTCGTCTCCGTTGTCGGGCTCGTCCCCCTCGGCCGTCGCCGTGTGGCCGGTCAGCTGGAGGAACACGTCGTCGAGGGTGGGACGGCGCACCACGACGTCGAGCACGTCGATTCCGGCGTCGTCGAGCGAGCGGACGACCCGGGGGACCACGTGGTCGGTGGTGAGCACCGGGATGGACACCGTGCGGGAGTCGTGGTCGAACGTCTCGGTCGTTCCCGGAGCCACGATGCCTTCGAGCAGGGGGCGGACCCTCTCCAGGTCGGCGGCGTCGCCGAGCGTGACGTCGACGTGGGCGCCGCCGCTCTGGGCCTTGAGCTCGGCGTCGGTGCCACGGGCGATCACCAGTCCCTTGTCGATCACCACGATGTCGTCGGCGAGGCGTTCGGCTTCGTCGAGGTACTGGGTGGTGAGCAGCAGGGTCGTGCCGTCGGAGACGAGGCCGTCGATCACATCCCACATCTCGAGGCGGCTGCGTGGATCGAGTCCGGTGGTCGGCTCGTCGAGGAACAGGACCGACGGCCTGGCGATAAGGCTCATCGCGATGTCGAGCCGGCGTCTCATGCCGCCCGAATAGCCCTTGACCACCCGGTCGCCGGCCTCATCGAGCCTGAAGCGGTCGAGCAGCTCCCGAGCCCTGGTCGCGGCGGTCCCCTTGTCCATGTGGAAGAGCCGTCCGACGAGCAGGAGGTTCTCGAAACCGGTCAGGCGCTCGTCGACCGCCGCGTACTGGCCCGTCAGGCCGATGCGCGCCCGGGCCTGGCGCGGATGGGCCACCACGTCGATGCCGTCGATGGTCGCCCGGCCCGCGTCGGGACGGAGAAGGGTGGTGAGGATGCGCACGGCCGTGGTCTTGCCGGCGCCGTTGGGGCCCAGCACGCACAACACGCTGGCCCGCGGGATCTCGAAGTCGACGCCTCGCAGCGCCTCGGTGTCGCCGTAGGACTTTCTCAGGCCCTGGGCGACGACGGCAGGTTGGTCGGATCTCACGGTGTGGCACCGTATCGGTCGGTGGGGGCAGCGGCTGGGGTCATCTGGAGCTTCCGGGTCCTCGGCTGTGGCCCTCCCCGTACCGAGCACGTTTGACGTCGAATATCGACGTCAGACGTGCCGAGAAGCGGAAGGGCGGGCGGGAGTGGATGCAGGGAGGCGGGTGGGGATGGGGATGGGGGGATGGCGTGGGTTCGGACTTGGCGAGTCGGGGGAGCGCTGCTACTGTCGCTCGGTCGTCACGGACGGCCCGACCCCGGCGCACCGGGTGAGAGGGCCTCCGTGTGATCAGGTTCCGGCCCGCCGAGAGGCGGACGGGGACCAACGTCAATCGACGTCCGGAAAGGCCCGCGCCCACACAGGTCGGGGAACCGTTCGGCACAACCGAGTCGTCGCTCCGCCGGGCCTGCTCCGTGCGGAGCGTCTGCGTGAGCGGCACCGTTGCCCCCGGCAGCGGACGCCGATGGACCTCGCCGAAGGAACCGAAGCCACGATGGCGAAAACAGCTGCACTGGTAGGAGAGAAGCTGGGCATGACCCAGGTCTGGGACGAGGCGAACGTCGTCGTCCCGGTCACCGTGCTGCGCGTCGCGCCGGCCCGGGTCGTGCAGATCCGCACCCCCGAGCGTGACGGCTACAGCGCCCTCCAGGTGACCTACGGCCACCGCGACGCCCGCAAGCTCAACAAGCCCACCGCCGGGCACTACGCGAAGGGCGACGTCGACCCCGGCGTCCGCCTCGTCGAGCTGCGCCTCGACGACGTCTCGGAGTTCGAGGTCGGCCAGACCCTCGCTGCCGACACCTTCGCCGCCGGCGACCTGGTCGACGTCACGGCCGTCAGCAAGGGCAAGGGCTTCGCAGGCGGCATGAAGCGCCACGGGTTCAAGGGTCAGCCCGCCTCCCACGGCGCCCACCGCGTCCACCGCAAGCCCGGTTCGATCGGCCAGTGCGCCACGCCGGCCCGCGTGTTCAAGGGCGTGAAGATGGCAGGACGCATGGGTGGCACCAAGGTCACCACCCTGAACCTCGAGATCGTCAGGGCCGACCCGGACCAGGAGGTCATCCTGGTCCGCGGTGCGGTCCCCGGCCCCAAGGGCGGTGTCGTGCTCCTGCGCAACGCCGTCAAGCGCTCCTCGGTCGCCCAGGGAGGTGCCGCCTGATGGCCTCGATCACGCTCCACACCACCTCCGGCTCATCGGCCGGCACCGTCGAGCTCGACGACGCCACCTTTGGCATCGAGCCGAACGTGGCTGTCATGCACCAGGTCGTCGTCGCCCAGCTCGCGGCCAAGCGCTCGGGCACCCAGTCGACCAAGACCCGGGCAGAGGTCGCCGGTGGCGGCGCCAAGCCCTGGAAGCAGAAGGGCACCGGTCGCGCCCGTGCCGGCTCCAGCCGTTCGCCGATCTGGCGTGGCGGCGGCGTGGCCCTCGGTCCCAAGCCCCGCAAGTACGACCAGAAGACCCCCAAGAAGATGAAGCGGCTGGCGCTGCGCTCCGCGCTGTCGGACCGCGCCGCGGACGACAAGGTCGTCGTCGTCTCCGCCTGGGACTTCGACGCCCCCAGCACCAAGGGGGCGGCCGCAGCACTCGGCGCCCTCGGCGTCGAGGGCCGTGCTCTCGTGGTTCTCTCGCCCGACGACGTCACCGCCTGGAAGAGCTTCCGCAACCTGCCCGAGGTTCACGTCCTGACCGCGGGTGAGCTCAACACCTACGACGTGCTGGTCAGCGACTACGTCGTGTTCACCGAGGCCTCCCTGCCCGGTGCGCCCAAGTCCGACGACGGCCCTGCCGAAGGCAGCGACAGCCCTGCCGAAGGCAGCGACGGCCCTGCCGACGAGGCAGCCGACGCAGCCACCACCAACGACGCAGAGGAAGGGGCCTGATCGTGAAGGATCCCCGCGACGTCATCATCCGACCTGTCGTCAGCGAGAAGTCCTACGGGCTCCTCGACGACGGCGTCTACACCTTCATCGTCGCTCCCGGCGCCTCCAAGCCCGAGATCCGCGACGCCGTCCAGGCCATCTGGCCCGGCGTGAAGGTCAAGCAGGTCAACACCCTCAACCGCAAGGGCAAGAAGCGCCGCAACCGTCGCTCGCCCACCTTCGGCAGCCGACCCGACACCAAGCGGGCCATCGTCACCCTTGCCGAGGGCGACCAGATCGACCTGTTCGAGGTGAAGTGACAATGGCAGTCCGCAAGCGCAAGCCCACCAGCCCCGGTCGTCGGTTCCAGACGGTCGCCGACTTCTCCGACATCACCCGCACCGAGCCCGAGAAGTCGCTGCTGGTCAAGAAGTCCAAGACCGGCGGGCGCAACAACCACGGCCGCAAGACCTCACGTCACCGCGGCGGCGGTCACAAGCAGCAGTACCGGGTGATCGACTTCAAGCGGAAGAAGGACGGCGTACCGGCCAAGGTCGCAGCCATCGAGTACGACCCCAACCGCACCTGCCGCATCGCGCTCCTGCACTACCTCGACGGCGAGAAGCGCTACATCCTCGCCCCCAAGGGCCTGACGGTCGGCGACATGGTCCAGTCGGGCCAGGGCTCGGAGATCCGCTCGGGCAACGCCCTCCCGCTGCGCTACATCCCTGTCGGCACCGTCGTCCACAACGTGGAGTTCAAGCCCGGCGCCGGCGGCAAGATGGCCCGCTCGGCCGGCTCCAGCGTCCAGCTCGTCGCCAAGGAGGGCGACTACGCCACGCTCCGCCTCCCGTCGACCGAGATGCGTCGCGTGCCGATCGACTGCCGCGCCACCGTCGGCGAGGTCGGCAACTCCGAGCACGACCTCGTCAAGATCGGCAAGGCCGGTCGCAACCGCTGGAAGGGCGTGCGACCGCAGACCCGCGGCGTCGCCATGAACCCCGTCGACCACCCGCACGGTGGTGGCGAAGGCAAGACCTCGGGTGGTCGTCACCCGGTGTCGCCCTGGGGCAAGCCCGAGGGTCGCACCCGCAACAAGAACAAGCCGTCCCAGAAGCTGCTCGTGCGCCGTCGTCGGACGCGCGGCTCACGCCGGTGACAGAGGAGATCTGAGATGCCTCGCAGCCTGAAGAAGGGTCCGTTCGTGGACGACCACCTCCTCAAGAAGGTGGACGACCTCAACGAGAAGGGCCAGAAGAACGTGATCAAGACCTGGTCACGCCGCTCGACGATCATCCCCGAGATGGTCGGCCACACCATCGCCGTGCACGACGGACGCAAGCACGTCCCGGTGTACGTCACCGAGTCGATGGTCGGCCACAAGCTCGGCGAGTTCGCCCCGACCCGGACGTTCAAGTTCCACGCCGGGCAGGAGAAGGGCGCGAGGGGTCGGCGATGACGGGTCCCAAGACGAACGAGCGCCCGGGCATCCGCGCCCAGCACCGCCACGCCGGCATGTCGGCCACCAAGGCCCGCGTCGTGCTCGACCTGATCCGCGGCAAGTCCGTCTCCGAGGCCCGCACCATCCTCCAGTTCTCGGAGCGGGGCGCGGCGCAGACGATCGTCAAGGTGCTCGACTCAGCGGTGGCCAACGCCGCCAACAACAACGACATCCCGCCCGAGGAGCTCTTCGTCGCCACCGCCTACGCGGACGAGGGCCCCACGATGAAGCGCTGGCGCCCCCGGGCCCGCGGTCGCGCCACCCGCATCCGCAAGCGGACCTGCCACATCACGATCATCGTCGGTCGCTACAGCGCCGAGGAGTGGGACAAGATCCGCACCCGCCGAGCCGAGTCCGGTCGAGCCACCCCCGACGCCTCTGCATCCCGCGCCCGCCGCGTGGCCGGCAGCCGCCGCCGCTCCGGCGCCTCGGAGGATCTGCCGGCTGACGAGACGGTGTCCGACGAGACGGTGTCCGACGAGACGGTGTCCGACGAGACGGCTGCTGACGAGGTCGTGACCGACGACGCGGCCGAGGCTCCCATCGCAGAGGACGCGGCCGACGACGCTGCTGATGACGAGGCAGCGGAGGCCGTCGACGACGCGACCGACGAGGTCACCGAGGACGCTGACGCTGACGAGGACGCCGACGGCGAGACCGAGAAGAAGGACGAGGACTGATGGGCCAGAAGGTCAACCCCTACGGCTTCCGCCTCGGCACCACCACGGACTGGAAGTCCCGGTGGTTCGCCACCCGCGAGGAGTACGTCGACTACCTCATCGAGGACTGGAAGATCCGCGACTACCTGATGAACAAGCTGCCCAACGCAGCCATCAGCCGGATCGAGGTCGAGCGCACCCGTGACCGTCTCCGCATCGACGTCCACACCGCCCGCCCCGGCATCGTCATCGGACGCCGTGGCGCCCAGGCAGACGAGCTGCGCGCCGATCTCACCAAGCTGACCGGCAACCCGAAGGTCCAGCTGAACATCCAGGAGATCAAGCAGCCCGAGGTCGACGCCGCGCTCATCGCGCAGGGCGTCGCCGACCAGCTCGCCAACCGCATCGCGTTCCGCCGGGCCATGAAGCGCGCCGTGCAGAACGCCCAGAAGGCCGGCGCCCTCGGCATCCGGGTGCAGTGCTCGGGTCGCCTCGGCGGCTCCGAGATGAGCCGCACCGAGTGGTACCGCGAGGGTCGCGTCCCGCTGCACACGCTGCGCGCCGACATCGACTACGGCTTCCGCGAGGCCCGCACCACCGCCGGTCGCATCGGCGTCAAGGTCTGGATCTACAAGGGCGACATCCTCCCCTACAAGAGCCAGAACGAGGACAAGATCGCCAAGGAGGCCGCGATGGCCGTCGGCGACACCGCCGGCCAGGAGCGCCCCCGCGTCGTGTCGACCAAGCCGACCGCCCCGGCCGCGGCGGCTGCACCGGCTCCGGCCGACGCTCCCGCCGAGGTGACCGACGAGGACCTGAAGCCGCTGGTGCAGGAGGCGGATCCGGACTTCGAGCGCCTGCTCGAGGAGGAGGAGCAGATCGAGCGCTCCACCCGTGAGCACCACGAGACCCCCCACTTCCGGCCCGGCGACTCGGACTGAGCGGGAAAGGACCGAACGACCATGTTGATGCCCCGCAAGGTCAAGCATCGCAAGCAGCACCGCGGACGCACCAAGGGAACCGCCAAGGGCGGCACCTCGGTGACCCACGGCCAGTACGGCATCCAGGCCCTCGAGCCGGGTTGGATCACCGCCCGCCAGATCGAGGCCGCCCGTATCGCCATGACCCGTCACATCAAGCGTGGCGGCAAGGTCTGGATCAACGTCTTCCCCGACAAGCCGGTCACGCAGAAGCCGGCCGAGACCCGCATGGGTTCGGGCAAGGGCAACCCCGAGCGTTGGGTCGCCGTCGTGCGACCGGGCCGCGTGCTGTTCGAGCTCAGCTACCCCGACGAGGAGACCGCACGCGGCGCCCTCGACCGGGCCATCCAGAAGCTTCCCGTCAAGGCGAAGATCGTGACCCGGGAGGAGGGGTTCTGATGGCGAAGGACAAGGACTCCGTCGCCCACATGGGTGACGAGCAGCTGATCGAGCGACTCGCCGAGGAGAAGGACCGGCTGTTCAAGCTGCGGTTCCAGCTCGCCACCGGCCAACTCGAGAACTCGGCCCGCATCGGCCAGACCAAGAAGGACATCGCCCGCATCAACACCGAGCTGCGGGCCCGTGAGATCGCGGCGGCCGAGGCCGCCGTCGGGAGCGAGGCGTCATGAGCGACGACGCGACGACGACAACCGAGCGCAACGCCCGAAAGGTGCGTGAGGGGATCGTGACGTCCAACAAGATGGACCGGACGGCGATCGTCACCGTGACCGAGCGCGTCCGGCACCGTCGGTACAACAAGACGATGCAGCAGGACAAGAAGCTGTACGTCCACGACGAGACCAACGACCTCAACGTCGGCGACCGCGTCCGGGTCATGGAGACCCGCCCGCTGTCGAAGACCAAGCGCTGGCGGATCCTCGAGATCGTGGAGCGCGCCCGATGATCCAGCAGGAGAGCCGCCTCCGGGTGGCCGACAACTCGGGTGCCCGCGAGGTGCTCGTCATCAAGGTGCTCGGCGGCTCACGTCGCCGCTACGCCTCGATCGGCGACGTCTTCGTGGCGACAGTCAAGGACGCCCTTCCCGGCGCAGCGGTCAAGAAGGGCGACGTCGTCAAGTGCGTCGTCGTGCGCACCAAGAAGGAGCGTCGTCGTCCCGACGGCAGCTACATCCGATTCGACGAGAACGCCGCTGTGCTCATCAACGACCAGCGCCAGCCGAGGGGCACCCGCATCTTCGGCCCGGTCGGTCGGGAGCTGCGCGACAAGAAGTTCATGCGCATCGTCTCGCTCGCCCCGGAGGTGATCTGACCCATGGGTGCCAAGCTCAAGATCAAGAAGGGTGACCGCGTCCGGGTCCTGTCCGGCAAGGACAAGGGCAAGGAAGGCGACGTCATGTCCGTCGACCCCGTCGCCAACAAGGTGATCGTCGAGGGCGTCAACGTCGCCAAGCGCCACCAGAAGCCCACCCGCTCCATGCAGCAGGGCGGGATCATCGACAAGGCGATGCCGATCAACGTCTCGAACGTGGCGCTGATCGACAGCACCGGCCGCTCCACACGGGCCGGCTACCGCATCGGCGCCGACGGGTCCAAGACCCGCGTCGCACGCAGCAACGGAGGTGAGCTGTGAGCACCGCCACGGCGACCGTCCCCCGGCTGAAGGTCCGCTACAACGACGAGGTCCGCTCGTCGCTCAAGGACGACCTCGGCCTGGGCAACATCATGGAGGTCCCACGCCTCGAGAAGATCGTGGTCAACGTCGGCGCCGGCAAGGCGACCGAGAACCGCGGCCTGCTCGACAAGGTGGTCGAGGACCTCACCGCGATCTGCGGACAGAAGCCGGTCATCACGAAGGCCAAGAAGTCGATCGCCGGCTTCAAGCTCCGTGAGGGCAACGCCATCGGCGTCAAGGTGACTCTCCGCGGCGACAACATGTGGGAGTTCTTCGACCGACTGATCACGTTGGCGATCCCCCGCATCCGTGACTTCCGGGGCCTGCCGTCGAAGAGCTTCGACGGTCATGGCAACTACACGTTCGGGGTGACCGAACAGCTGATCTTCCCGGAGATCGACTACGACAAGATCGATGCCTCCCGAGGCATGGACATCACGATCGTGACCACCGCTCGAACCGATGCCGAAGGCCGTGCCCTGCTCGACGCCTTCGGCTTCCCGTTCCGTCGTGAAGGGCAGCAGTAATGGCGACCGAGGCTCTGAAGCAGAAGCAGCAGCGCAAGCCCAAGTTCAAGGTGCGGGCCTACACCCGGTGCCGCCGGTGCGGGCGTCCGCGCTCGGTGTACCGCAAGTTCGGCCTCTGCCGGGTGTGCCTCCGCGAGCTCGCCCACGCCGGCGAGATCCCGGGCGTCACCAAGGCGAGCTGGTGAGGGGAAGGACGAACACATGACAATGACCGACCCCATCGCAGACATGCTGACCCGCATCCGCAACGCGAACATCGCGATGCACGATGACGTGCACATGCCCAGCTCCAAGCTGAAGGAGGCCCTGGCGGGTCTGCTGAAGAAGGAGGGCTACATCATCGGCTTCTCCGTCTCGGACAACCCCAAGGGCCCGGGCCAGCTGCTCAACATCGACATGAAGTACTCCGAGGAGCGCCAGAGGGTCATCTCCGGCATCCGACGGGTCTCCAAGCCCGGCCTCCGCGTGTACCGCAAGCACGACGAGCTCGAGCGCGTCCTCGGCGGTCTCGGGATCGCCGTCCTGTCCACGAGCAAGGGACTCATGACCGACCGCGAGGCACGCCGCCAGCGGATCGGCGGTGAGGTCCTCTGCCACGTCTGGTGAGGTGATCTAGACCCATGTCTCGTATCGGCAAGGCACCGATCACCGTCCCGAGCGGCGTGACCGTCACGATCGACGGCCAGTCGATCGCCGTCAAGGGACCCAAGGGCGAGCTCGACCGCACGTTCTCCGAGCTGATCAGCGTCCGCCAGGACGGCGACGCGCTGGTGGTCGAGCGCTCCGGCGACGACCGCGACGCCCGTGCCCAGCACGGCCTCGTCCGCTCGCTGATCCAGAACATGGTCACCGGCGTGACCGACGGGTTCCAGAAGGACCTCGAGATCGTCGGCGTCGGCTACCGCGCCCAGGCCAAGGGCAAGGGCCTCGAGCTGTCGCTCGGGTTCTCGCACCCCGTCCTCATCGACGCTCCCGACGGGATCACCTTCAACGTCCCGCAGCCGACCCGCATCGAGGTCCTCGGGATCGACAAGCAGCTCGTCGGCCAGGTGGCCGCGAACATCCGTGAGTGGCGCAAGCCGGAGCCCTACAAGGGCAAGGGCGTGCGCTACGTGGACGAGCACGTCCGCCGCAAGGCCGGCAAGGCAGGCAAGTGATGAACGGCTGTGTGGAGAGCCGGCAGATGACGCCGGCGAAGCAGGGAAACCAGAGATGAGCGACAAGAGCAAGCAGAAGCGCGACAGCCGGATCCGCCGTCACGCCCGCGCCCGCCGCAAGGTGACCGGCACGGCCGAGCGCCCGCGCCTGGCGGTGTTCCGCTCCAACCGCCACGTCGTCGCCCAGGTGATCGACGACCGCGCCGGCGTCACTCTCGCCGCGGCGTCCACGCTCGAGGCCGACCTCCGCGGCGGTGCCACCGGCAACGTCGAGGCGGCCGCCAAGGTCGGCACGCTCGTCGCCGAGCGCGCCAAGGCCGCCGGTGTCGACACCGTGGTGTTCGACCGCGGCGGCAACCGCTACCACGGCCGAGTGGCCGCCCTCGCCGACGCCGCCCGTTCCGCAGGACTGGAGTTCTGATGCCGAGCAACGACAACGACCTCAACCTCCGCGAGTCGCGGGTCATCAACATCAACCGCGTCGCCAAGGTCGTCAAGGGCGGCCGTCGGTTCTCCTTCACCGCCCTCGTGGTGATCGGTGACGGCGCCGGCCGCGTCGGCCTCGGCTACGGCAAGGCCAAGGAGGTGCCCCTCGCGATCCAGAAGGGCACCGAGGAGGCCCGTCGGAACCTGTTCAAGGTCCCCATGGCCGGCAGCACCATCGTGCACCCCATCCTGGGGGAGTGGGGCGCCGGGCGCGTCCTGCTGAAGCCCGCCGCCCCCGGTACCGGCGTGATCGCCGGTGGCGCCGCCCGCGCCATCCTCGAAGAGGCCGGCATCCACGACGTGCT
>CAZNQK010000090.1:0-4330 GCA_964575165.1 uncultured Aquihabitans sp.
CGAGAAGTACGAGGCCACGTTCTTCAACTTCGAGTTCCCGGCCAACTACTTCCACCTGCGGCGGCCGTTCGTCGAACCCTTGGCCGGAACGCTGCCGGAGCCCGAGATCCACGCCCGCATCGTCGAAGAGCTCGGCGCGCTCGACGGCGTCGACCTGACGCCGCTTCGTCAAGCCGCAGAGCGTGGCCGTGGCGACTTCGGTCCGGTGTTCCTGTCGTTCATGGGTGACCATCCCGACCTCGGCGGGCTCACTTCGGTGATCCTCTACCGCACGCTCGGCCCGACGCTGCCGCACGGAGCGGCCAGCGCGGCGCTCCTATGGGGAGCGGCGAACATCGCTTCGATGAAGATCGGCCCGAGCATGAACCGGGCGGGCCACGAGGGCGACGGCCTCGAGCTGGGGGAGACGCTGTTCGCGTCGATACTCGACAGTCCGAGCGGCGTCGTGTTCAGCGTCGACGAGCCCGAGGACAACTGGGCCAGGGTGAAGACCCCCGACGGCCTGATCCACCTCGACAACGAGCTGATGGTCGAGATGGCCGCGGCGTTGGCGACCCAGGAACCGCCGGGCAGCGATCCGGAGTACCCGCTGGTCCTCTCGGCCGGGGAGCGCCGTGCCTTCACCGCCAACACGATCTTCCGGAGCCCCGAGTGGCGCAAGAAGGACCGCGACGGCGCGCTGCGCGTCTCGCGGGTCGATGCCGACGACCTGGGATTGGAGGACGGCGGCCGTGCCCGGGTCGTGACGAAGCGGGGCAGTGCTGAGGTGGTCGTCGAGATCAGCCCGATGATGCGCCGCGGTCACATCTCGCTGCCGAACGGGCTCGGTCTGACCCGCACCCCCGGGGCGTCGCCCGTCGGCGTCGCTCCCAACGAGCTGACCTCGAGTGACCACCGCGACCCGATCGCCGCCACGCCATACCACAAGCACGTCCCGGCTCGACTCGAGCCGATCAGCTCAGGAGGACCCACATGAAGTTCGGAACCGCAGTCGGCTACTGGTCGGCGGGGCCGCCTCCGGGCGTGAACGAGCAGATCGCCGAGGCCGAGCGGCTCGGCTTCGACTCGATCTGGACCGCAGAGGCCTACGGCTCCGACGCCCTCACGCCCTTGGCCTGGTGGGGATCGTCGACGACGACCCTCCGGCTCGGGACGTCGATCATGCAGATGTCGGCCCGCACTCCGACGGCTGCGGCGATGGCCGCGATCACGATGGACCACCTCAGCGGTGGCCGGTTCATCCTCGGACTCGGGGCCTCCGGCCCGCAGGTGGTGGAGGGCTGGTACGGCCAGCCCTACCCCCGTCCGTTGGCACGCACCCGCGAGTACATCGACATCGTCCGCCAGGTGGTCGCCCGCCAGGGCCCGGTCACCTACGACGGCGACCACTACCAGCTTCCCTTCCCTGGCGGGGCAGGCCTGGGCAAGCCGCTCAAGTCGACGGTGCACCCGTTGCGCGCCGAGATCCCGATCATGTTGGCCGCGGAGGGTCCGAAGAACGTGGCGCTGGCGGCGGAGATCGCCGACGGATGGCTGCCGTTCTGGTTCTCACCGAAGAGCGACGCCTTCTACCGCGAGGCGCTGGGCGAGGGCTTCGGCCGTGACGCGAGTCGCCACCAGGGACTCGACACGTTCGAGGTGGTGTCGCTCCTGCCGGTGATCATCGCTGACGACATCGACGGCTGTGCCGACCTCCTGCGGCCGATGCTCGCCCTGTACATCGGCGGGATGGGGGCGAAGGGAGCGAACTTCCACTACGAGGTCTTCGCCCGCATGGGCTACGAGGCCGAGTGCGCCCGGATCCAGGACCTGTACCTCGACGGCAAGAAGGCCGACGCGATCGCCGCGGTCCCCCTGGCGCTAGTCGAGGACGTCGCCCTCATCGGGCCGCTCGACAAGGTCCGGGACGAGGCACAGATGTGGAGGGAAACCGTCATCACCACAGCCCTGCTGCCAGGTCCGCCGGAGCAGTTCGAGACGATCGCGGAGGTTCTGTCGTGAACACCCTGTCCGTGGAGCGAGACGGTCACATCGTGGAGCTCCGACTCCAGCGGCCCGGCTAGCTCAACGCCCAGACCCACGAGATGTGGTTCGAGCCGCGTCAGGTCGGTGCCGAGCTCGGCCTGGACACCTCGATCCGGGCGCTCGTCGGGGAGGGCTTGATCCCCTCCCAATCAGTCAGAGCGAGCGGGGAGGAGGGGATGTGGACACATGGGTGAGGCGAGACCAGCGCTGTGATGCGATGCTGTTGGGGATCGATCCCGACGGGGTCGGTTTGATGCCATCGGAGACGCTGGTCGCAGCTCGATCCGGGTGCGGAGCATCGCAGCGCCGTACGAGGAGGTGGGGAATGGACGACAAGGATCATCCCGAGGGAGGAGGGGACGACGCTGGGGGCGTCGCCGAGCGCGAGGTTCCGTCGCTGCCTGGCCTGAGCGACGTGCTGCGGTGGAGCACGGCGCTCACCGGCGAGGTCGCCCACCTGCCCGGGACCGTCCGGCGGGCGCGTCGGGTCGTATCGGTGCTGCCGGAGCACCTCGAGATGCTGATCGGAGCTCTCGACCGGTTCTCGGACGTGCTCGATCGGAGCCTGGTCGAGGTGCGCGACGAGGTCCGTGACGTCGGCGGGCGGTTGGAGCAGCTCCAGGAGTCGATCGACGCTCTGGCCGTCCAGCTGGGTGCCACGACGGGCGGGATCGACGCAGCGATGCCGACACTCGCCGACGCGGTCCTGCGACTCGAGCATCGCCTCGAAGGGATGGATGAGCTGCTCGCCGAGCTGGGCGACACCGTCGTCGGGACCATCAAGGCGGTCCCGGGGTTGCGGCGGGTCAACCGCCGTTCGGGTCGATCGGACCAGCCCGTTCCGACGACCGTCGCAGGCTCCACCGAACCGGATGGCCCCTGAGGTCATGTGAGAGGAGCGGTAGATGACGAGCTCGGGGCCCATCCACTACCAGTCTTGGGGCGAGGGGTCACCGGTTCTGGCTCTCCACGGGCTCGGGCTGGAGTCGTCCTCGTTCACCGGACTCGCGAGGGGCATCACCGACCTCGGACTCCAGATGCTGGCGGCCGATCTCTCGGGCTTCGGCGAGACACCTGACCCGGGAGGGCCGTTGTCACCGGCGGCGCTGGCCGAACCGGTGCTCGAGCTGGCGGCCGAGCTCGACGCGCGGCCTCTGGTGATGGGCATGTCGCTCGGAGCGAGGGTCGCCCTGGAGGCGGTGCTCACCCAACCCGACCTCTTCCGCGGGTTCGTGGGTCTGGCCACGCCCTTCCCCTGGCGCAACCACAGGCACCTGCTCCTCGGCGCCCGACTGCTCAGTCCCCTGATCGCCGAGCGCATCCCGGTCGAATGGGCGTGGCCCGTGCTCAAGTGGCAGGCGGACCGTGCCGAGGCCGGACTCACGGGCGACCTGGCGCACGACTGGTTCCTCAGGGCTAGCAAGCGGACGATCTACTACATCTCGTGCCCGGCGACGCGACGGGCGTTCGTCTCGGCGGCCCGCGAGCTCGCCCTCGATCCGGCATTCGGTCCGGACGGGTTGTGGACCAGGGTCGAGCAGTTGCAGGTCCCGGCAGCCTTCGTGTGGGGCGACAAGGACCGGATCATCGGCACGTCGCACTCGCGGTACGTGCAGGACGCCGTCCCGCAGGCGTTGCAGGTGCACGTGCCCTGCGCCGGCCACTTCGACAACGGCCCCCACTTCCTCTGCATGGAGGACGGGGCGATCGAGGCGGTCCGGCGGGTGGAGCTCATGGTGGCCGGCACGATCGCGGAGCCGGAACCCGGCCATCGGCTCGACATCGACTGTCGCGACGTGCGGCCACGGGACCTGTCTACGGGGCGCAGCAGGCTGCCGTGTCGGTCGTAGGGGTGCTCGTCATCTGATCGGCGTCGCCGGTCTTGACGTACCACTCCCATCTGGCACCGTCGGGGTCGGTCACCCAGGTCTCGGTCTTGGTGGCGTAGCAGCACGTGGTGTCGTCGACGCCGGTGGTCTCGAGCCCTGAGGAGGAGAGGCGTGCTTCGGCGGCGGCGACCTCGGAACCGGTCGTCGTCTCCACGCCGAGGTGGTTGAGGGTGCCCCCTTCGGACGCCTCGAAGAGGACGAGCTTCAGGGGCGGCTCGACGATCTCGAAGTTGGCGTAGCCGTCGCGGCGCTTCGCGACGGGAGTGGCGAAGAGCCTCTCGTAGAAGTCGACTGCGACATCGATGTCGGTGACGTTGAGGGCGAGCTGGATGCGGGACATGATGACCTCCTCCGATGTATCATCGACAGTTGTCGATGTGAGATCACCCTACCAAGACATCGACAGATGTCAATGT
>CAZNQK010000090.1:4430-11499 GCA_964575165.1 uncultured Aquihabitans sp.
GTGACGCCTGGATCGACCGGCACCGATCAACGAGGAGTCCCGATGGCGAGCAGCAGATCGATCCCCGTCGTCGAGGTCGGCGCCTGCTGCTCCCCGGTGACGGACGGGGTGCTGGACGATGAGGAGGCCGTCGACCTCGCCGGACTCCTCGCTGCGCTCGCAGATCCGGTGCGCCTCAAGATGTTCTCGATGATCGCGTCATCCGGTGAGGTGTGCTCGTGCGACCTCCAGGAACCTCTCGGCAAGTCGCAGCCGACGATCTCGCACCACACGCGGATCCTCGCCGCTGCGGGGTTGATCGAGGGCGAGAAGCAGGGTCGCTGGACCATGTGGCGCATCGTCCCCGAGCAGCTCGACGCGCTCCGCTCAGCACTGGGTTGAATCCTCACTGGGACCGACGATCTCGTGCCGGGCGTCGGCGAACGTCGGCGACCGCCTATCACGGGAGGACCGACGGTCCGGGGCGGTCGGAGAGACGTCGGGCGCGGAGGAGGGCGACGCCGAGCACCGCGACGAGCGCGCCGGAGACGATGAACGGGACTTGGCCGGTGTCGTCCCAGAGCAGTCCCGCCCAGACACCGGCGACCAGGAGCCCGAACCCGGAGACGGCGGAATGGATGCCGAGCGCGGTGCCACGGCTGTCGGCGGGGACGAGATCGGCGATCCATGCCCGGCTCACACCGTCGGTGAGAGCGGTGTAGGCGCCGTAGACGGGGAACAGGACCCACATCCACACGGACGCGGTCGCGATCCCGAAGCCGATGTACGTGACGGCGAAGACGGCGAGACCGACGGCGAACACCAGGCGACGGTCGAGCCTGTCCGAGAGCACACCGGCGGGGTAGGACAACGACGCGTACGCCAGGTTGTACAGGACGTAGAGAGCGACGACGCCGGCGAAGTCGAACCCGGCGTCCATCGCTCTCAGCAGGATCAGCGTGTCGGGGAAGTTCACGACGGCGAACAACCCGATGACCGCGATCACCCGCCAGTACCGGCGGGGAAGTCCGTCGAGCGACCACGGCGCACGGACCTCGAGACGGGGGTGGGGACGCTCGCGGATCAGGAACACGAGCGACACGCTGATGGCCGCCGGGACGACGGCGATCCACAGCAATGGCCGGAAGTGCTGGCCGACGAGCTGGTAGAGCCCGAGTCCGATGAGCGGACCGACCACCGCGCCGGCCGTGTCGGCGGCGCGATGGAAGCCGAACGCCCGGCCGCGGTCGGCGGAGGTCGTGTCATCGGCGATGATGGCGTCGCGTGGCGGTCCCCGGAGGCCCTTGCCCACCCGATCGGTGAAGCGGGCGGCGAGGACCATCGGCCACGCGCCGGCCACTGCCAGGAGGAGCTTGCCGAACGCCGAGATGCCGTAGCCGCCCGCCACCAGGGGGCGGCGGTGGCGGAGGTCGGCCAGGCGTCCGGATCCGGCCTTCAGGACCGATGCCGTGCCGTCGGCCAGGCCCTCGATCAGGCCGAGCACTGCCGGAGGAGCGCCGAGCACGCCGGTGACGAAGAACGGTAGGACCGGATACAGCATCTCCGATGCGGCGTCCTGGAAGAACGACACCAGAGAGACCACGTAGATGTTGCGGCTGAGTCGCGTCTTTCGGGGCCCGGGGACGCCCAGCTCCTGGGCGGCGTCGGCGGACTCGTCGGAGGTCAGTCGGAGACGCCGATCTGGCGGAAGAGCGTGGCGTAGTCGATGTGGTGGACGTCCTCGATGACCAGGCCGTCGTCGTCGATGGTCGTGAAGGTGGCACCCTCGAGTTGGACGCGGGCGCCTGTGGAAGCGATCCCCAGGAGCTCTCCATCGTGGGTGCCTTCCATGATCCAGCGGTCGGCGTGGCGGGGACCGTCCACCAGCAGCATCTGGCGGGTGAGGGTGAGGTCGGGGAGCGCCCTGAACAGCATCTCGGCCCGATCCCGGACGGGTCCCGGCCCGATCTCCCAGTCGTCCGACGTCGAGTCACGAACCCGTGCCGAGTCGGTGAACCAGACGGCGACGGCGTCGGGGTCATGTGCGTTCCACGCCTCGTAGGTGGCGTCGCTGACCCGCTGCGTCAGAGCGTCCCAGTCGGTCACCGCGCCAACGTAGCTGGCAACGGCTGCTCCGATCTGCTGCTCGGTCCGACTCACCTGGGGGTCACTGCCGCTGATGGGAACGAGCTGGGCAACGGGTCGGCCCCGATCGGTGATCGTGACGTCGTGGTTGCCGTCAGGTCGAGTCGTTCAGGTGCTCCAGGACCAGGGAGTCGACCTCGTCGGGCTTCTCGAGGTGGAGGAAGTGGCCGGCACCCTCGACCATCACCATGCGTGAGCCGGGAGAGGTGAGGAAGGCCTCGGCGGTTGCGGCCACCTCGGCACCCATGCAGCCGTCGTCACGGCCGTGCAGGTACAGGTGCGGCTGCGGCGGGGTCCCTGCGCAGGCTCCTTCGGCGGCCTCGTACTCCGGTACCAGGCCCACCCCGCCGAGCGTCGCCCGGTAGTAGCCGAGCGCTGCGCTGAGGTTGGCCGGGTCCCGAAGGGCGTCCTTGACCGCTGGCAGGTCGATCGCCGAGCCGTCGTAGCCGGGTGACCAATCCGTCCACAGCCGGTCGATGAACTCGAGGTCGTTCATCGTCACGGCGACGTCCGACAGCGGGTGCTGGAAGAAGAACATGTACCAGGAACGGCGAAGTTGGTCGTAGGAGAAGAACGCTTCGGCCACCGAACCCGCCGGGGGGACGGCCATCGTGACGACACCTCGCCAGCGCTCGGGTCCCAGGACGGCGGCTCCCGTGGCGATGCGGGCGCCCCAGTCGTGACCGACGATCACGGCGTCGCCGTCGCCGCCGAGGACGTCGTGCATCGCCAGAGCATCCGCCACGCAGGCGCCGTTCTGGTAGCGGCCTCCCTGGTCGGTGCCCGTCGGTGCGTAGCCGCGCAGCCACGGCGCGACCGCACGGAAGCCGGCGCCGGCGAGCTTCGGCATGAGGTGGCGCCACGTTCGTGGCGAGTCCGGGAAGCCGTGCAGCAGGAGAGCGAGCGGGCCGTCGCCGCACTCGAGGTATGC
Organism: uncultured Aquihabitans sp.; assembly: GCA_964575165.1. Lineage (GTDB taxonomy): Bacteria > Actinomycetota > Acidimicrobiia > Acidimicrobiales > Microtrichaceae > Dermatobacter. The sequence continues at coordinate 7,486 of CAZNQK010000090.1, forward strand.
GATGTCGAGACCGTTGGCTGTGACCTGCGCCTGTCCGATGTCCATCTGTGCGACGGTAGCTGGAGCCGGAGGAGTCGGCCGGGGTCCTCGGGCGACCTCGGCGGGGCCGGTGTGCAAGAGTCCATGTCCATGCGTCGTCCGCTGCTGCTGGTCTGTCTCGCTCTTCTCGTCGGGGGGACTGTCGGGTGCAGCGGCGACGGTGGGGACGGCGGCGACGGGACGGCGGCCGGTGGCTCGGAGTCCGAGCGCGTCACCACCTCGACCGTCCCAGGACCTTCGGGTGAGCTCCTCCTGCTCTCCTACAACGTCGCCGGACTCCCGGAGCCGCTGTCGGGATCGGAGCCATCGACCAACATGGAGCTCATCGGGCCGAAGCTCAACGGCTACGACCTGGTGCTGCTCCAGGAGACCTGGAAGACGCCGGACCCGAACCCGATGGCTCCGCTGCGCGTCTACCACGAGGTACTCGAAGCCGCCGTCGACTTCCCGCACCGATCGACGCCGGCCCCCCAGCCGCTCGGATCCGACCCGGATCGACCCGAGGCGCTCCTCGCCGACGGGCTGAACCGCTTCTCCCGCTCTCCGTTCGGTGAGGTCACCCGGGTGGCGTGGACCGGGTGCTTCGGTGGGATGGACCAGTCCGACGGTGGCGCCGGCGACTGCCTTGCCACGAAGGGCTTCAGCGTCGCGACCACGCAACTCGCCGACGGGGTCGAGGTCGACGTCTACAACCTGCACGGCGAGGCTGGGAGCTCACCTCGCGACCAGGAGCTCCAGGCAGCCGACTACGACCAGCTCGCAGCGTTCATCGAGGAGCACTCGGCCGGAAAGGCGATTCTGCTGGCTGGCGACACCAACCTCCACACCGACACCACGGTCGACCCCGAGCATCCCGAGGGAGAAGGCGACCTGGCTGTCTGGGATCGATTCCTCGAGGCGACCGGTCTGGTCGATGTGTGCGGACCGCTCGACTGCGATGACGCGGACCGGATCGACAAGGCGGCGTTCAGGGACGGTGACGGCGTGACCCTGGAGCCGATCAGCCGGACGTGGGAGACTGAGACCTTCAAGCGATCCGACGGACAGCCGCTCAGCGACCACGACCCGCTCGCTGTTCGCTTCCGCTGGTCCGCGTCCGACACCTCGTCGAACTGACCCCCGGCCGGAGCCCTGCCGTCACCCGGCGCCGAGCGGGTCCTCGAGGGTGGTCCCTGACACGTCGGCGACGTTCGACGTCCAACCGGTGACGTCCCGGTAGCGCTGTGCGTACCGACCCGTCGGGTCCGCGTACCAGCCCGGCGCCCCGGATCCCGCACCCTCGGTGGCCGTGCCGGTCGATCCGTCGCCGTCCTCGTCCTCCGCTCCATCGTCGTCCGATGCGACACCGTCGGTGTCGTCGGTGTCGTCGGAGTCGGGAGGTGAGGCGAGCGACACGATCGACGTCGGCGGAGCGGCCCTCTCCTCGGCAGCCGGCTCGACGATCGGCGTCGTCTGTTTCCGCTGGCCGTCCGGAGCCTTCGAGGGAAGACCCCGCACGTCGCCGACGAGCTCCGCCGCGGCCGCCAACACGCCACCCAGTCCACCGAGCTCGACCGGCAGCAGGATCTTCGTCGCCTGACCGTCACCGATCCGTGCCAGCGCCTCGAGCGACTTGACCGCCAGGAGGTCCGCGGTCGGTTGGCCGTCGTGGATGGCGTTGAACACCGTCAGGATCGCCGCGGCCTCACCGTCGGCGACCGTTGCCGCTCGGTACCGCTCCGCATCGGCGATCGTGCGAGTCGCCTGGGCGCGCCCCTCGGCCTCGAGGACGCGACGCTGGCGCTCACCTTCGGCGCCGAGGATCGCCGCCTGCTTCTCACCTTCGGCGCGAGCGATCGACGCCTCCCGATAGCCGTCCGCAGCTGTCACCTGCGCACGCCGGTTCCGCTCCGACTTCATCTGCTCGTGCATCGCCGCCATCACGTCCGGCGGCGGGTCGATGCGCTGGATCTCGACGCGTCCGATCCGGACACCCCACTTGTCGGTGGCGCCGTCGAGGATGTCGCGGAGCTCGGTGTTCAGCGTGTCTCGACTCGTGAGCGCCTCGTCGAGAGCCATGTCGCCGATCACGTTGCGCAGGTTCGTCTGGGCCAGCTTGATGATGGCGACCAGGAAGTTCGCCACGTTGTAGGCGAGCCGCTGCGGGTCGGTCGGCTCGTAGTAGACGACGGCGTCGACGGACACGACGACGTTGTCGGACGTGATGACCTCCTGCGGCGGAACGTCGACCACCTGCTCGCGCATGTCGATGGCACGCATCTTCTGCACGAACGGAATGATCAGGTGCATGCCCGGATCCATCGTCTCCTTGTACTTGCCGAGCTGCTCGACCAACCCCCGCTCGTAGGGACGCACGATGCGGATGCTGCGCACGATGGCGACGAGGACGACGACGACCGCCACGAGTGCGACGATGATCGCGAGCGATGAGGAATCGTTCATGTGAGGGTGCCTTGTGATGGGGTGACGATGAGTCGGGTGCCGCGGACCTCACGGATCTCGACCCGGGTGCCCTCGGGGATCGGCACGTCGGACTGAGCCTGCCAGCGCTCCCGTTCGACCTGGACGAAACCGCCGGTAGCGTCGATGTCGGAGACGGCCAGAGCGACGACTCCGACGAAGCGTCTGGCTCCGACGCCGTGGTCGGTCTCGGCTGCGTTGAGGCGCTTGGCGACCGGGCGCAGCACGACGAACAGGACGATGCCTATCCCCAGGGTCACCAGCAGCTGCACGACCGGGGGAGCGCCTGCGAAGCCGAGGACGGCGCCGACGACGGCTCCGCCGGCGAACGGCACGAAGACCAGTCCGGGAGCCGACATCTCGACGACCAGGAGCACCCCGGCCACGACGAGCAGCCCGATCGCGCAGAAGGTCGAGGCGTCCACGACGACGACTGTACCCATCACCGTCCGGGGTCGACGCGGTCCATCAGGAACGCAGCTCGTCGATCCGTCCGGATCTACGGTTCGGTCGTGGACGAGTTCGACTACGTCGTCGTGGGCGGTGGATCAGCGGGATGTGTCGTCGCCAGCCGACTCAGCGAGGACCCGGCCGTCAGCGTCTGCCTGCTAGAGGCCGGTGGCGAGGGGCGCGACGTCCTGATCCGGGCGCCGCTCGGCTTCACGGTCGCGATGCCGAGGGGCGTCAACAGCTGGAACTACGAGACGGTGCCCCAGCGCGGCTTCGACGGTCGACGCGGGTTCCAGCCGCGTGGGAAGACCCTCGGCGGGTCCAGCGCGATCAACGCCATGATCTACGCCCGGGGCCACCGGTCGGACTACGACGCGTGGGAGGCGTTGGGGAACCCCGGCTGGGGCTACGACGACGTCCTGGCCTTCTTCAAGAAGTCGGAGTCGAACGCGATCCACCGCGACTCGCCCTACCACGGCATCGACGGTCCGCTGCACGTGACGAACCTGCGCAGCCCGAGCCCACTCAACGACGTGTTCCTCGAGGCCTGCCAGGCACAGGGGATCCCCTTCAACGCCGACCTGAACGGTGCGGAGCACCACGGCTGCTACCACGTGCAGGTGACGCAGAAGGACGGTGAACGTCACAGCGCCGCCGCGGCGTTCATCCACCCCAACCTGGATCGGCCCAACCTCGACGTGCGCACGGGCGCACACATCACCCGCCTGCGCTTCGATCAGGGCCGTGCGACGAGGGTCGAGTACACGCTCGGCGGCAAGGGTCGACGAGGCGGGCAGAGCGGCTCGGTGCGGGCGCGTCGCGAGGTGGTCATGTCGGCCGGAGCGTTCGGGACGCCGCAGATACTCATGGCGTCGGGTGTGGGGCCGGGGGAGCATCTGCAACAGCTCGGCATCGCGACGATCCGTGACGTCCCGGGCGTGGGCCAGAACCTCCAGGACCACATCTCCGCTCTTCTCATCTACCGGGCCAAGGTCGCCGACCACACCGTCGGCGAACGTGAACGATCCGGGGGCCGTGATGTACGCGCTCCATCCGCCCGGGGTC
>CAZNQK010000091.1:0-11127 GCA_964575165.1 uncultured Aquihabitans sp.
CCGAGCTCCCGGTCCTGCTAGGCGGCGCCGCGCTGACCCGCACCTACGTCGAGCGCGACCTGCGCGAGGTGTACGACGGTCGGCTCTTCTACGGAAAGGACGCCTTCGAGGGTCTGCGGGTCATGGACCGCCTCGGCGACATCCGCCGCGGCGGCGAGGACGACCCGGCGTGGGGACGCGAGCCCGGCGGCCGCGACATCCCCGCCCGGACGACGCACGCCGGGCCCGAAGACGTCGAGCTGCCGGCACGGTCGCCCGAGGTGATGCTCGACAACCAGCTCTTCGTCCCGCCGTTCACCGGCTCGCAGGTCGTCAAGGGCATCCCGGTCGATGACATCGTCGGCTTCGTGAACACCACGACGCTCTTCCGCAACCAGTGGGGGTTCCGGCCCGAGAAGGGCGCCGACGGGACAGTCGAGTCAGACGACGAGTTCAAGGAACGGCTGCGCCCGATGCTCCGCGAGCAGATCGCGTCGGCCAAGGCCGAGGGTCTGCTGGTACCCCAGGTCGTGTACGGGTTCTTCCCCGCCAACGCCGACGGCGACGACCTGGTCATCTGGACCGACGAGACGCGTTCGGCCGAACGCACCCGGTTCCCGTTCCCGCGGCAGCGCAAGGAGCCGTTCCTCTGCATCGCCGACTTCTTCAGACCTGCGGTGAACGACGACGGGTCCGAGGGCGATCTCGACCACGTCGCGTTCCAGATCGTGTCGATGGGCGCAGCGGTGTCGGAGCGCACCGCCGAGCTGTTCGCCGCCGACAAGTACCAGGACTACCTGTTCCTCCACGGTCTCGGCGTCGAGATGGCCGAGGCCCTCGCCGAGTTCTGGCACCGGCGCATCCGCCAGGAGTGGGGCTTCGCGGACGAGGACCCAACCGGCGCCGCGGCTGCGACTCCCGACGCAGGGGCTCTGAACGGATTGTTCCGACAGCGCTACCGGAGCGGTCGATACTCGTGGGGATACCCCGCGTGCCCGGACCTGGCCGACAACGAGAAGGTCGCCGAGCTGCTCGGCGCCGAACGGATCGGTGTGAGCTGCGACGAGGACACCGGGTTCCAGTACCACCCGGAGCAGACGACCTCTGCGATCATCTGCCACCACCCGCGGGCCAAGTACTTCGTCGCCCGCTGACCGCTCCATCGAGGTCGCGGAACTACTTGACTTGAGCGCGACGCATGAGACCCAACGCCGGGTACAGCGACGCCGGCGTCGTGCGGTCGTCGTAGATGCTCCCGCCGATCGACGCTGTGTCCGAGACGGCTCGTGCCATGGCCTGGGCGTCCGCGACCGTCATGGCGGTCCCCTCGCCACCGATCGGGTGGACCGGCAGGTCGTACCGACCGGTGAGCACGCGCAGCCGGTTCACAGCGTCGATCGTGTAGATGTACGGGTCACCCCACTCGGGAAAGCTCCCGCCGCGCCGGTAGCTCCAGTACGCCATCGGCATCCACGCATCGAAGTACTTCGCCAGCTCGACGTAGGGGAACCGTGGCCACCAGGAGCGGTTGAGCACGTCCCAGATCGTCGGCGTGACGGGGATGGCGGCCATCGGGACGTCAGGGTGCAACAGGCGGAGGAAGCGCACTTCGTCGAGCAGCTTGGCCGTGCGATCCGAGATGTCTGGGTTGTCGGTGGACTCGATGTCGATGCCGATCCCGTCGACGCCGAGACCGACCATCGCCGAGATCCGGGAGATGTCGACCTGCTTGTCCAGGAACTGCGGCAGGTACCAGCCCACGACCTTCATGCCCTTGGAGTGGGCTCGTACGATGATCCGCCGCAGGAGGCTCTCGTCGAGCACGGTCGCCGGGTGACGGAACGTGGCCGTCTGGATGTAGAGGGTCTGCACTCCGGCAGCGGCGAGGCGATCGACGGAGCTGACGCCGAACGGGGCGGAGCCGTTCGTGAACGTCGGCGACCAGTCCCACACATCCCACCAGGCGCCGAGGCCCTTGAACGGGACGACACGGGCTGGACTCGGACCGTTCCACGTCCTTCCCGCTCCCGGCAGACATCCCGCCAGGAGGAAGGTCGAAGCAACCAGGACCGTCAGGAGCGCGAGGGCGCGTCGGCGCAGCACAGGGTTCACACGCTACCGGCACCGACGTACAGCTCCACCGCGACCGGAGCTGACCGCATGCGTCCGGGACCGGGAAGCCGGATCGACATCGGGGCTCCCCTCGAACCGCGCCCGGAGTACGGTCACGCGATGCCCGATCGACCCGACGACGCACCCGGCGCCTACGACGACGGACCCTCCCGGGTGCCACCGCAGCAGCGCCGAGCGCGTGGTCTCGAACGGATGGCCGAGGTGTACTCGTTCGACGTCAGCGACGGCCCCGGGGACTTCTTCGGCTACACGGTCGAGCACCTGTTCGGCGACGTCTGGGAACGCAAGGGACTGTCGTTGCGGGACCGTCGTCTGCTGCTGATCGGTCTCATGGTCGCAGAAGGCCTCGATGGTGTGCTCGGCATCCAGCTCGACTCGTCGTTGGCCAAGGGCGACCTGAGCGCCGAGGACCTGAGGGAGATCGTCATCTTCCTGTCCCACTACGCCGGATGGCCCAAGGGCGCTGGACTGAACTCGATGGCGGAAGCGGCGATCGCCCGCCACGAGAAGGCCGGTCGGGGGGACTGAGGGGTGGGCGATCCGACACCCGGCATCGACCGCAGCCGCCTCGGCGAGTTGATGGCCGCCGAGAACGAGCGGTTCGTGGGTCGCACGCGGCGGTCGGCCGAGCTCCATGCCGAGGCGTCGAGGTCGCTGCTCGCCGGCGTCCCCATGAACTGGATGACCCGCTGGCCCGGCCCGTACCCCGTGTTCGTGGAAGAGGCGTCAGGGGCGCGATTCACCGACGTCGACGGCAACAACTACATCGACCTCTGCCTGGGTGACACCGGAGCGATGACGGGTCACGCGCTGGCAACCACGGTGCTGGCGATCGAGCACCAGGCACCGCGTGGGATCACGACCATGCTCCCGTCGGTCGACGCGATCGCGGTCGGCGACCAGTTGAGGGCCCGCTTCGGTCTCCCCCAGTGGCAGATCGCCATGACCGCGACCGACGCCAACCGCTTCGCCCTGCGGATCGCCCGTCATGCAACCGGACGACGCAAGGTGCTGGTGTTCGACTGGTGCTACCACGGCACGGTCGATGAAGCGCTGAACGTGCTCGACCAGACAGGCAGGGTCGTCCCTCGCCCGGGCAACACCGGCTGGGCCGTCGATCCGTCGCTGTCGGTGGAGGTCGTCCAGTTCAACGACGTCGACGCGTTGGAGCGTGTCCTGTCGGGTCGAGACGTGGCAGCCGTCCTCGCCGAGCCGGCGCTCACCAACATCGGCATCGTCGCACCCGAACCGGGGTTCCACGACGCTCTCCGCCGCCTGACACGCGACACCGGGACCGTGCTCGTCATCGACGAGACCCACACCATCTGCTGCGGGCCCGGGGGGGCGACGGCGGCATGGGGCCTCGAACCCGACATGCTGGTGATCGGCAAGCCGATCGGTGGCGGAGTGCCGTGTGCCGCCTACGGGATGACCGGGCAGCTCGCCGAGCTGGTGATGGACCTGGTCCGTGGTGACGACAGCGACGTCGCCGGGATCGGTGGAACGTTGACAGCCAACGCGCTGTCGATCGCAGCGATGCGCGCCACGCTGGACTCGGCACTCCGCGAGGAGGACTTCGCCATCTCGATCCCGCTCGCCGAGGCATGGGCCGACGGCGTGCAGGGCGTCATCGACACCCACGGTCTGCCGTGGACGGTCAACCGTCTCGGTTGTCGAGCCGAGTACTGGTTCTGCCCGGCGCCCAGCACGGGAGCCGAGGCAGCCGCAGCGGTCGACCACGACCTCGACGCGTTCCTGCACCTGTGGTGCCTCAACCGGGGCATCCTCCTCACGCCGTTCCACAACATGGCGCTGTTCTGCCCTGCGCACTCGCGGTCCGACGTCGATCACCACACCCAGGTGTTCGCCGACGCCGTCGCAGCCCTGACTTGAGCTACGCCACTCCCCGATTCTGTGTGCATCTCACGTCGTCTGGCGACGTGAGATACACACAAAACGCGATCGGTGGGGGTCAGGGCCTCGGGGTCGGGAGCCGCTGGTCCAGCTCCAGCACCGGAGCGAACAGATCTCCGCGTTCGGACACCCTGGCGAGGACGTCGTCGATCCGGAACACGAGCGGATCGCTGCCGTCCGCTCCGACATGCACCTCCTCCCAGTCGAGCGGCGTCGACACCGTCGGCTCAGGCCGGGCCCGCATCGAATAGACGCAGATCGTCGTCTTGTGATGGGCGTTCTGGGACCAGTCGACGAAGACCTTCCCGGGTCGTTCCGCCTTGGCCATGGTCGTCGTGACCCCGGACGGATGTCGCTGCTCGAGCAGCTGGCCGACCGCCCTGGCGAACGATGCGCAGTCGTCGTGACCAGCGGCAGTGGCGACGGATCCGTTGAGGGGCACATAGAGCTGCATCCCCTTGGAACCTGACGTCTTGGCAACGCAGTCGAGGTCCACCGACGCGAGGATCTCCCGGATCTCGATGGCCAGCTGGGCGCACTCGGCGATACCTGTCCCCGGTCCGGGGTCGAGGTCGAAGACGCACGCCAGCGGACGGTCGAGGTCGTCGGATCGGGCCATCGGCGTGTGCAGCTCCAGCGCCGCGAGGTTGGCGGCCCACACGATCGCCGCCGGTTCGTCGAAGCGGCAGTAGTGCAACTCGCCCCGTCGGTCACCCGGCCCCACCGCCGTGGGGAGCCACTCGGGCCTATGGGACGGACACCGCTTCTCGAAGAAGGACTTGCCGTCGACGCCGTTCGGGAAGCGACGCATGGTCATGCACCGCCCTGCGGTGTGACGGACCATGACCGGGGCGATCCGGGCGAAGTAGTCGATCACCTCGGCCTTGGTCGTGCCGGTGGCCGGGTAGAGGACCTTGTCCAGGTTGCTCAAGGACAGGTCGCGACCGTCGATGCGGACAGCGGTGCCGTCGGCCATTCCGGTCAGTGGATCCGATCGGGAGTCGGTGCCGGCGACGTCAGGCGCTGCGCCGGACCGGAGGCTTCTTCGCGACCGCCTTCTTCGTCACCGCCTTCTTCGCGACCGCCTCCTTCTTCGCGACCGCCGCCTTCTTCGTCACCGCCTTCTTCTTCGTCACCGCCTTCTTCTTCGTCACCGCCTTCTTCGCGACCGCCTTCTTCGCCACCGCCTTCTTGGTGCCGGACGCCGGCGGACTCGAACCGGCCGTCGCCTTCTCCGGCGTCGCCCTCCCTGTGGCGCTCGGGTGGCGGCCCCGGGCTTCACGAGCCGCAGCGACGGACGCTTCGAGCGCCGCCATGAGGTCGATCACCTTGTCCTCTTCCGGCCCCTCGGCCGCTGCCACGATCCGATCCTCGCCGGCGTCCTTGGCGTGGATGAGGTCCATGAGCTCGTCGCGGTAGCTGTCGCGGAAGTCCTCGGGTCGGAACTCCGCCGACAGCGACTCGATCAGCTGCTCCGCCATCGCCAGCTCCCGGTCGGTGACCTCGACGTCGTTCAGCTGGTCGAACTCGGCGATGTCGATCGCAGGGTTGATCTCGTCCTCGTAGACCATCATCGACAGGACGAGCCGACCGTCACGAGGACGCATGACCGCCACGTACTGCTTGGCCCGCATGACGAACCGGGCGATCGCAACCTTGCCCGCCTGATCCATCGCCTCGACGAGGAGCGAGTACGACTTGCCCGCCCGGTCGTCGGGGGCGACCCAGTAGGCGCCGTCGAAGTAGATCGGGTCTATGTCGGCGAGGTCCACGAACTCCTCGAGGTCGATGGTGTGCGTGGCCCGTGGCTGCAACGACGTCAGCTCGTCCTCGGTGACGATGACGTAGTTGCCCTTCGTGACCTCGAAGCCCCTGGCGATCACGTCGGGCGGCACGTCCGAGCCGTCCTCCGCGTTCACCTTCCGAGTCCGGATCCGCGCACCGTTGCGGGTGTCGATCTGGTTGAACCTGACCGACTTCTCGGTGACCGCGGAGAAGAGCTTCACGGGGATGTTGATGAGACCGAAGCTGATCGATCCGCTCCAGATTGCACGAGGCACGGGCGCGCTCCTTAGACGACCGCTCCGTCCGCGGCCCGTCCAGTATCGACCGAGGCGTCGCCATTTTCCACCATGGACGTCGTCGACGCGACCGGTGTCGGCAGCACGTTCCGGGCGATCTCCGCCCACACCGCCTTCGTCGTGGGCGCCGACACGATCCCCCATCGCTCCGACAACACGCTGACAAGGAACAACCCGCGGCCATGTGCCTGGTCGGGAGGGGCCTCGCCGGGGATGGGGACCCGGCCCGGATGAGCGTCGGACACGACAACCAGGACGTGGTCGTCGGCCACCACGAGATCCACGGTCAGCCATCCCGGGGCGTGCTCCTCGACGTTGGACGCCAGCTCGTCGACCACGAGCACGATGTCGGCCCTGACCTGGGGCGAGACGACGTCATCGGGGAGCGAGTGACGCGTCCACTCCCGCAGGCCTGCGAGCGATGTCGGCGTCGTGTCTCCGATGAAACCGGCCATGCGATCCTCGAGCTGGGCCACCACCTCGCCCACCCGGCGCCAACCGACTGCTGTACCGACGTCTCCCGTCCGCTCCTCGAGAACGACCAGCGTCTGCGTCGGATCGGTCGCCCGACACCGATGGATCCACTCCACGACGTCGGAGTCCTGGGTGCACAGCGGTTCGGCGGCGAGCGCTTCGAGGTCCTCGGGCCGCACGTCGGGACCACCCGGCCACGTCACGCAGCGGATCGAATCGGGACGCGGAGCACGGACCTGACGGTCATGACATCCGCCCGCTCCGTTCCGTTCGATCAACAACTCGTCCATGGCGTTCCCGGGCTGCCCCGACCCTCGGATCCCCCCGGGCGACCGGATCCGTACCCGCCGTCGGACTCCGCCAACCGCGGAGGCCCCTCACGCCCCCGCGAGAACTGCCCGGGCGACCAGGTCCGTGCCGAACGCCGTCAGGATCGCCAGGTAGAGGAGACCCGTGGCCGCCATCACCGCCGAGTAGTACCGCTCGCGCAACGCCAGGTGCGTCACGACGACCAGCACGATGGTCGTCACAGCGCAGGCCACCCAGAACCAGCCGAGCATCCCGCCGTAGCCGTCGTCGATCGATCCGTTCAGGACCGAGATCATGCCCGGTGGCACCAGGAGCAGCAGAACCTCGGGCACCCACATCCAGCCGACCCAGCGGGTCAGCTCCTCGAGCGGAGCGCGTCGGAGACCCGGCTGGGTCAGATACCAGTGACCGAGCAGCATCGCGTCGCTGACGCTGCCGAGGAAGGCCGCTCCGACCACCGTCCGGGCGATGCCGAGCCACGCCGCGCCACCAGCATCGGCACCGGCGGCGATCAGCCCCACGAGACCGATGACCGGGGCGACCAGATCGAGAACCGGAGGGAACTCGGGGGCATCGGCGTCGAAGCGCTGCTCGGCCCGGTCGATCCCGGTCATCTCGGCCACGCGGGCCGAACGGACCTCCACACGTTCACGCTGGAGCCGCACCCCGGCCGAACGACGGAGGACCGAGACCACCAGAGCGACGGACGCCGCGACCACGACGCCGGCCGATGCGAGGTCGCGCACGAGGAGCGGTTCGTAGCGGAGTCCGACGACCAGCGCACCCAGGGCCATCACCCCGTACACGCCCCGAAGGAGCCAGCCGTACCCGAGAGACACCTCGCGCCGACGGGTCGTCACCCACAGGAACGCCAGACCACCCGTCGCCCACTGCAACAGGAAGCTCGCCGCGTTCAGCGCCATGATCGCCCGGGGGTGTGCATCGGCGGGGCAACCTACCGCCGGGAACCCGGGTCCTCCGATTCCGGTGCCGCGGCGTCAGTCCACGACGGCTCAGCGCACGACTGCGAGCGATCGGCCAGCGTGGTTCAGTCGCTCCGCGCCGCCCGATCCGTCGATCACCACGATGTCCTCGAGGCGGAACCCGAACCGGCCGGCCAGGTAGATGCCGGGTTCGATGCTGAAGGCGTTCCCCACCACGAGCTCTGCCAGGTTCCCCTCGACGAGGTACGGGTCCTCGTGCTCCTCGACGCCGATGCCGTGGCCGGTCCGGTGCACGAAGCGCTCGGCGAGCCCGGCGTCGGCGATCACCGAGCGGGCGGCAACATCCACCGTCTCGGCCACGACCCCGGCACCGGCCGCGTCGACGGCAGCCTGTTGTGCCCGCTCCAGGACTCCGTAGACCTCCACCGCCTCGATCGGTGGCTCGCCGGTCCAGACGCAGCGGGTGATGTCGGAGCAGTAGCCGACGCCGAAGCGATCCGCCATCGTCCCTCCGAAGTCGCACAGCACCGCTTCATCAGGGCCGATGCGCCGAGGGCCCGGTTCGTGGTGCGGGCTGGCGGCGTTCCCACCCGCGGCAACGATCGCGAAGTTGACCCTCCGGTGCCCCTCGTCGAGCAGGGCCCGCCCCAGCGCCGCCGACACGTCGGCCTCGCTGAGACCCATGAGCGGGATCGCTCCCGACAGAAGGTGACCGGCGACGCGATCGGCAGCCCGGGCGGCGGCCCGCAGCGCCGTCACCTCAGCGTCGTCCTTGACGGCCCGGAGCGGTCCGACGACCTCGGATGCCCGGCTGAACACGACGCTCGGCAGTGCCGCCTGGAGATCGACCAGGAAGCGCGCCCACGTCCGGTCGCCGATGGCGACGCGACGCCCGGCTCCGACCAGCTCGGCGACGATCCGCACCGGGTCCTGCGACTCGACCCAGGGGAGCAGGTGGAACACGTCGGGACGATCGGCCACTCGGGCCGCCTCGAGCGCCGGCACCACCAGCGTCGGCACGCCGTCCCTCGGCACGACCAGCATCGTGAGCCGTTCGAGCGGCATGGCCTCGTAGCCGCACACCCACGGCAGGTCCGCACCGACCGACAGCAACACGACGTCGACGCCGAGGTCACCCATCCGATCCCGGAGGCGATCGAGGCGCGACCCGAACGGTTCTGCGACATGACCGGTACGACCGATCGATGTCTCCGCGTCAGGCATCGATGGAGCGGTAGACGGCGTCGACCAGGTTGACCCGTCGGTACGACAGCGCCGTGTCGGCGTCCAGGCCGGCGTTGAAGAGCACGGCGATGACGAGGTCGTGGTCCGGGTCGGCCATGGCGAAGCTCGTCCCGCCCTGACCGGCGTGGCCGAACGCCCGGGTCGACGGACGTTCACCGAAGAAGTGCGAGCTCAGCGGAGCCATGAAGCCGAGCCCGAACGCCGCGTCCCGATCCAGGGTCACGTCGTGGTTCAGCGGAAGGCGGGCGGCAACGGAATCGGCAAGGAGCTCGGCGGGCAGCACCGACCCGGCACCGTCGAGGTCCCGCAGCAGACCCCGGTAGAAGGTGGCCATCGCCCCCATCGTCCCGTAGGACCCGAACGACGGGTTCCACTCACACGCGGTCTCCGGTCCGACCTCAGCGAGGAGTGGCACCGGCTGGTCCATGGTGAGGTCGAAGGTCGCGGAGATCCGATCGTGGAGCCGCTCGAAGGTCGGCGCGTCGAACCGGACGACGAGGTCGTCGGGGTCCACCCCGTAAGGCTCCAGCACCGCCTCTCGGACGAAGGCCTCGTACGGTTGCCCGGTCAGCGACTCGATGGCGCGACCGAGTAGGTACCAGCCTCCGAACTCGGCATAGGCACGGTCGGTCCCGAAGCGCCACGCCACCGGCGGCTCGCTCGCGGTCAGCCACCCCTCGCGGCTCCGCTCGGGCAGGATCCGGGCGAGGACCGTGTTCATCACGTGCAGACCCGCTGTGTGGCCGAGCACCTGCTCCACGGTCCGGTCCGCGATCCACGGGGCGTCGAGGCCGTCGACCACGTCGCCGAGACGATCGTCCAGGCTCAGCTCGTCGTCCGCCACCAGCCGCAGGACAGCGACCGCCACGATCGGCTTCGCGGTGCAGTAGAGCGCCGACAGGGTGTCCCTGCGGAACGGTTCGTGGAGGTGGGTCCTGCCGACCGCGATGTCGAGGACGCACTCGTCGCCGTGGACCACGACGAGCTGGGCCGCTGTGTGGAAGAACCCCTCGTCGGCCTCACGGGTGATCCTCTCGACCAGCTCGGCGAACGCGTCGGTCACGATCTCGGGCACGTCCTGGACGGTACCCGAGACCGGACCGGATCCTGCGCCGGGCGACGGCCGATGCGCGCCGGCGTCCGCTCGGACCGCGCTCAGTCGGCCAGCAGGGCCCGGGCCACGGCCGACACCTGGATCTCGTCGGTCCCCGCGTAGATCTGGAGCACCTTCGCGTCGCGGGCGAGCTGCTCGACCTCGAACTCCGCCATGTAGCCGTTGCCCCCGAAGATCTGCACGGCTTCGAGCGCCACCTCCATGGCAGCCTGTGCTGCGTAGAGCTTGCCGGCGGAGGCTTCCGCGAAGGAGCCCTGCGCGCCCGCGGCTGCCATCTCGATGTTGCGGAACACCTGGTTCTGCAGGTTGAGACGCGCGACCTCCATCTTCGCGAGCTTCAGCTGGATGAGCTGGAACTGCCCGATGGGTTGGCCGAACTGCACCCGGTCGTTGGCGTAGGGCACGCACAGCTCGAGACAACGCTCGACGATGCCCAGCGCCATCGCGACGACTCCGGTGCGTTCCATCCCGAAGGTGGCCTTGGAGGCGTTGCGGCCGCCGGCACCTGTGTAGGCGTCCTCCGACTCGCCGAGCAGGCGGTCACGACCGACGCGGACGTCGTCGAGGAACAGCTCGCCCGTGGGGCTCGAGTGCATGCCCATCTTGCGCAGTGGCTTGGACTGCTCCAGCCCGGGCATGCCGGAGTCGAGGACGAACTGGAGGACGGTCCGCTCCGCCGGCGGGTTGCCCTCGTCGAGCTTGCAGATGAACACGATCGTGTCCGCGTACGGGCCGTTGGTGATGAACGTCTTGGATCCGTTCAGGACGTACTCGTCGCCGTCCCGACGGGCGGTGGCCCTCATCGAGCCGAACGCGTCGGAGCCGGAGCCGGGCTCGGTGATGGCCCACGCGCCGATCTTCTCGAGAGTCAGGAGGTCCCGACCCCAGCGCTCCTTCTGGGCGATCGTGCCCTTCGACATGATCGACGCCGCGG
>CAZNQK010000092.1:0-11122 GCA_964575165.1 uncultured Aquihabitans sp.
AAGCCGCCCCCATCGCAGGGTGAAACCGCCCCCCGACCCCGACCCAGCCCAGCCCAGCGTGTTCTGTGTGTATCTCACGTCGTCTGACGACGTGAGATACACACAAAACGCGCAGAGGTGGGGGCTCAGAGAGCCGAGTCGGAGACCTCGATCCGGCCGGCCTCCGCGGCCGCGGCGAACGCCGCGTAGTCCTGCGCCACCTGGTCCGCGTACGCGAGTGAGAAGCGGGCGATCGCTTCGTCGAACCTGCCGCCCCGTCCGAGGTACCCCGAGATCGCGATCCGGGAACCGGCCCTGGCGTGGGCCCGGGCGAGCGTCCAGGCGCACATGATCAGGTACCCCTCGACGATCTTCTCGTTTGCCTTTTCGAGGTTGAGCGACCGCTTCATGTCCCGGAACTGACGCAGGTAGAAGTCGTGGTGGCCGACGTTCGCCCACCCGAGCAGCTGGTCGGTCGCGGCCTGCATCAGGTGCTGCCCGGCGACCACACGCTCGCCCTGGCTGGCGAAGCCGGCGTCGTCGACGTAGGGCTCGAGCACCGACCGCTCGGCCTCCTTCACCTGGAGGATCAGCAGATCCTCGTCGTCACGACCCTGGAGCAGAGCGATGTAGCAGCGGGTACCGACGCTTCCCACCCCGACCACCTTCAGAGCGAGATCGACGAGCTCGTAGCCACCCATCAGCACCTGGAGGTTCGAGGGCAGCGTGTCGAGGTACCCGGCGAAGAGCCCGATGACCGTCTGGTGCATGGCCGCGGCCTGGTCCATCGCCATCGAGTCGTCGAGCCGCATCACGATCGGGGGCTGGTGTACGAACCGGCGGCGACCGCCGACGACCTCGGTGTACCGGGCGATGGCCTTGGTGACGTCGTTCAGGCGCGCCTTGGCGAACTGCCGCTCGAGGTCGCGACGGTTGACGGGATCACGGGCCAGATCGAGGATCATCTCGTCGGTCAGGCGCGAGTACCAGACGGCCAGGCGGCCCTTCGCCGCGAAGTCGGACATCGACAGGCGGTACCCCTCCCCGACCACCTTGGCCAGGTCGTGCTGCTCCTGGACGGACCATCCCCGGTGGCGGGCCAGGAGCACGGCGCTCACCGCCAGTCGCTTCACGTCCCACTCCCACGGGCCGGGATGGGTCTCGTCGAAGTCGTTGCAGTCGAACACGAGCGACCGCTCGGGCGAGCCGAACGTCCCGAAGTTGGCGAGATGCGCGTCGCCGCACAGCTGGGTGGTGATCCCGGTGACCGGCGTGGTCGCCAGGTCCGCCGCCATGACCGCAGCAGAACCCCGGTAGAAGGCGAACGGGTTGTCGAGCATGCGGGCATGCCGAAGCGGCACCAGGAACGGCAGGCGGTGCGCCTCCTGGGCCTGGAGGATCGCAACGGGATCGCGCTCGTCGGTGAGGTCCCAGACGCCGTGGGAACGGCGCGGGCAGCGTTCTCTGAGGGCCCTCCCCCACGCCCGGTGCTCGGCAGGCTCGAGGTGGTCCCTGGTCGGCGTCACGGTCGTCACCGGGACAGCCTATGGCCCTGTCCGGATCCAGCGGCCCGGCTACCGTCGAGGAGGATGTCGCGGACCGTGGTGCTGCTCGACGCCGACACCGTGGCCGGGTGGAGGCGACCGAAGCCGTCGCTCGAACAGCTCCATCGCGCCATCAGCGATCTGCGGACCCAACACCCCGACGTCGTCGTCGCCGTGCTCGCTGATGCGTCGATCAAGTGGGCGCTGCCCCCCGAGGAGCAACCGGCGTTCGAGACCGACATCGTGACGCGGGCGGTCGTGTGCGCGCCCGCCGGCACGAAGGATGGCACGTACGGCTGGCTTCTCGCCGTCGTCGAGCGGGCCCGACGCGACTCGGAACGGGTCCTTGCCGTCACCGATCGGGCGCTCTCCGGGGTGCCGGTCGTCCGGCTGACGCAGGTCGACGGACACTTCCGGTTCGACCTCGACGGTGCGGCGACGGTCGACGTCAAGCCCGGCAATCCGCACCGGCGACGCCGATGAGCGTCGTGGCAGCCCGACTTGCTCCGATACCCTCACCCGGGTCCTGACGCGCTCTGTCCGACCAGGAGGACCCATGCCCGAACCGAGCACCCCGGTGCACTGGCTCGACCCGACCGGCGCCCAGCAGGGGCCCGAGCCGTGGGAGACGGTCCAGGCTCGAGTAGCCCACCAGCAGATCCCACCCTCGACCCAGATCTGGTGGGACGGTGCACCCGGTTGGCAGCCGTTCGACCAGGTCGCGGCCCAAGCCCTGTCGGCCATCCCGTCGGACCCGGTCGCGCCGGGTGGGGCCCCCCCGGCCGCGGTCGACGCGTCACCGACGTCTGCGTCCGCAGCACTGATGAGCGGCATGACAGACCAGGAGCTCGACGACGAGTTCATCGTGCTCGTCGGTCGCAGTTGGGAGATGTACAAGGAGACCGAGTTCGCGAGCTCCATCGACGAGGCGACCCTCGGCGGTGTCATAGCCGCGCTCGTCGACTGCGGGTTCGTGCTGATCGACCTCGAGACCGCCGGCGCGGCGTACGGCGTCGCAACGACCACGACCACCACGACGACGTCTTCGACGGGTGGCGTGGACGTCGGCTCGGTGTCAGCTGGGGGCCATCAGCTCCGCTTCGAGGAACCCGAGACCCAGTCCCGGGTCACCGTGGCCCTCCAGCACCTCACCCCCGACGTGGCATCCGCCAAGGTGGTCGGGCACCGGGCCACAGCTGTCATCGGCTACGGCCAGCGGGTGAAGGAGTTCCAGAAGGTCGGACAGGCGATCCGCCAAGAGGTGCAGAGCTCGATGGTGCTCTCCCCGGAACCGGGAACCGTCACCTTCGACGCCGACCTGTCGTCCGGTTACGTGTACGCCCAGATCGACCTGCTGCTCGAGTTGGAGCGCTACGTGTCCGAGGACCTGTCGGTCGACCACGACCTGCTCCGTCGTCACCTGGCGTCGGTCGTGTACACCATGAAGACCTTCGTGCAGATGCGATTCGGGAGCTGACCCATGGGCCTCTTCAACTCGATGGCGAACTACGCCCACAAGTCCGAGCTGCGCGAGTCCAAGGACGAGATCGTCTGCGGCGAGATCATCCGTGGTCTGTCCCACCGCGGCTGGAGGCCACACCGCATCGTGGCGCACTCCGACCGCCAGCAGTTGGGCTTCAAGATCCCCGGGGACCCGGTCCTGTCGGCCGCGTACCTCGTCGTCGACCGACGGAGCGGGTCCGGCGCCCTGACCCAGGCCATGGGGTCGCGGACCTCGATCGGCTTCCTCGCCGAGATGCGCAACAAGGTCTCCGACCCCGATGACCTGGCCACGATGTGGAAGACCGACCTGGCCAACCTGTTCAAGGTTCCGGTGGCAGGAGAGGTCAGGATCAACCACCAGCTCAACACGGTGAACGCCAAGACGTACCACCTGGTGGACCTGGATCAGTACGTGCAGGGACACTCGGTCGACGCCGGACCGTTGGTCGAATGGATCGTCGGCCAGTTCGACGCCCTGCGCGAGCAGCTGCGTCCACTCAAGAAGTAGCCCGCTACCCCAAGGGGATCAGGGGCGTCTCCGTCAGGGTCGTGGTGCCGGAGTCGGTGCCGCGCAGGGCATCCAGTCCTTGTCGTCGGGCAGGAGGTTGCCGGCCTCGGGCGGACCCCACGACCCGGGCGCGTAGCGGGTCACCGGTGGTGGATCGCCGAGCAGCGGCTGGACCACGCGCCACGCCTCCTCGACGGTGTCCTGACGGGCGAAGAGCCTCGAGTCCCCTTCGATGACGTCCCCCAGCAGGCGTTCATAGGCCGGCGCTCCACCGAGCACGGTCCGGCCGTCCACGTCGAGGTCGACGGTCCGGCTCGCCATCTCCTCACCCGGGACCTTGGCCTGCATCTCGATGCGAAGGAACGAGTCGGGACCGAGTCGGAACCGGAACCGGTTGGGCTCGGGATCGTCCACCGGGCCCGCGAACAACGGCTTGGGCGGCTCACGCAACGTGACCACCGCCTCGGTCGCTGTGAGCGGCAGGGACTTGCCGGCCCGGATCAGGAACGGAACCCCGGCCCACCGCCAGTTGTCGATCTCCATCCGCAGGGCGACGAACGTCTCGGTGTCAGACCCCGGCGCCACGCCCGGCTCGTCGAGGTAGCCGTCGTACTGACCCCGCACCACCCTTGCCGGATCGGCGATCCGGGTCGCGCGCAGGACCTTCGTGTACTCGTCGCGCAGGGCGTTCGCGTCCTCCGACACAGGGGGCTCCATCGCGAGCAGGCACATCATGTGGAGCAGGTGGTTCTGCACCACGTCGCGCAGGGCGCCGACCGTGTCGTAGAACCCACCGCGGCCCTGCACGTCGAACTGCTCTGCCATCGTGATCTCGACCCGTTCGATGTGGCGCCTGTTCCAGATCGGCTCCAGCAGGGAGTTCGCGAACCGGAACACCAGCAGGTTGAGCACCGGTTCCTTGCCGACGAAGTGGTCGATGCGGAACACACGCTCCTCGGGGAGGCGCGACAGCACGATCCGATTGAGCTCCTGCGCAGAGGACAGATCCCTGCCGAACGGCTTCTCGAGCACGACCCTCGCCCTGTCGGTGACACCGACCCGGGCCAGGCCCTCGACCACGGTCTCGAACAACGACGGCGGGATCGCCAGGTAGCAGACAGGCAGCTGAGATCCGGCCAGGGCCGAGCGGAGTCGGTCGAACGTCTCGTCTGCCCTGTAGTCACCGGATATGTAGGTCAGACGACCGAACATCTCATCGAGCACCTGATCGTCGATGGCGACCGACGCGTCGAGGAGGGAGGAGCGGATGCGCTGGTGCAGGTCTTCGTCTGACCAGTCGGACGAGGCCACCCCGATGATCGGGCCCGCCAGACGACGTTGCACCACGAGCTGGTAGAGGGCGGGGAACAGCTTCTTGTAGGCCAGGTCGCCGCTGATCCCGAACAGCACCAGGGCATCGGCGTCGGTCGCGCTCATGTGGCGAAACTACGTCACCTCCGACCCGATCCCCTGCCGTTCCGGGATGAGGCCGGGCCCGGGTCCGACGGCACGCAGCGGTGTGGTTTGCTGGTTGCCGCAGCGGACCCTATGCATCGATGTGGGCGGTTGGTAGCCTCGTCGTAGCCTTCCCAGCGGGCGGGACGGCTTCAGCGAGGGGAGCGGACTGGTGAACGACGAGGGTTCGACGGCGGGCGTCGATCGACGGAGGTTCCTCCAGGGGTCTGCGGCGCTCGCAGGTGTAGCGGCGCTCGGAGGAGTCGGCGCCGGGTGCGCTCCCGCTCCCGGACCCGTGGTGGTCAAGGGCAACGCCGCCGAAGCCGGCTTCGACCACATCGTCGTGGTCATGATGGAGAACCGCTCGTTCGACCACTTCCTCGGTTGGCTGCCGGGAGCGAACGGCAAGCAGGCCGGCCTCGAGTTCGCGGACGGTCGGGGCGTCAAGCACCGCACGCACCGCCTCGAGGCCTTCTCGGCCTGCGACATGGACGATCCGGGCCACAGCTACGCGGCGGGTCGGATCCAGTACAACGACGGCAAGGTCGACGGGTTCCTCAAGGACGCGCCCGACACGTTCCCGATCGGGTACTTCGAGCAGGACCAGCTCCTGTTCTGGGGCGAGGCGGCCCCAGCGTGGACCATCTGCGACAACTACTTCGCGGCCATCATGGGGCCGACCTTCCCCAACCGCTTCTTCCAGCACTGCGGTCGGACCGACCGGATCGAGAACACCATCGAGATCTCGGGAATGCCGACGATCTGGGACCGCTTGGCGGACGCCGGACTCGAGGGCCGCTACTACTTCTCCGACGCCCCGTTCAGCGCCCTGCTCGGCCTGCGGCACCTGTTCATCACCCGGACCGTCGAGCAGTTCAAGTCAGACGCCGCCGCCGGGCGCCTCCCCAACGTGAGCTTCGTCGACCCGAGATTCCTGCTGCCCACACCGTTCGGAACCTCCGGCGACTACCACCCGGTGTCGGACATCAGGGCCGGCTGCGCCTTCCTGCACGAGATCTACGAAGCCGTCACCCGATCTCCCAACTGGGGACGCACCGTGCTCGTCGTGAACTTCGACGAGTGGGGTGGCTTCTACGACCACGTCGTGCCCACCAAGGGGCCCGACGCCGACCCGAACACCGCGCTGCGGGGGTTCCGGGTCCCGTGCCTCGTGGCCTCGCCGTTGGCCAAGCGCGGCCACGTCGCCCACGACCTGTACGACCACGCGTCGGTCCTGCGGATGATCGAATGGGCATGGGACCTCCCCCCACTCGCCTACCGGGACGCAGAGGCCAACAACCTGGCCGACGTGCTGAACCTCGGGTACGAGCCCGATCTCGACACGCACCACTGGGAGCTCCCCGAGTTCGAGGTCGAGGACTGCAGAGCGACCTGGTTCGACTCGATCTGGAGACGGGTCGTCGCCTCGGCCCAAACCCAGGGGTTCCCCGTCTGAGCCACATCTGACGTCGGCCCTCCGCCGACGGTTCGACTCGACCATCGTGGGACTGGCAGCATCGCGGGCCCGGCCGGCTCCGGCAGGTCAGGCCCGCACCACCCGTCGCTCGCAGAGCGAGCGCTCCCACGAGGAACCGACATGACCACCGAGATCGTCATCGTCTCCGCCGCCCGCACCCCGATCGGCACCGCCTACAAGGGCTCGCTGGCGGGAGTCGACGCCAACACCCTCGCCGAGGTCGCTCTCGGCGCCGCCGTTGAGCGCTCGGGGATCGATGCCTCGGAGTTCGAGGACATCGGCTTCGGCGAATCGATGCAGGGCGGCGGCAACATCGGCCGCTACGCAGCGAACCAGCTCGGTCTGGCAAACGTCCCGGCGGTCGCCACCCAACGCTGGTGCGCGTCGGGGATGGCCGGCACGCAGTGGATCGCCGCCAACATCGCGGCGGGGATGATCGACGTCGGCGCCGCAGGTGGTGTCGAATCGATGTCGACCGCTCCGGCGACGGCCAAGTTCGGTGAGCCGTGGCTTCCGGCCGCCAACCTCGAGACCCCCGACGCTCCACCGTTCAACACAGCGAAGGGCGTCGGCGACAACGCGGCACGACTCGCAGGCGTCACCCGTGAGCGTGCCGACGAGTGGGCGTACCGCTCCCACATGAACGCCGTCCGAGCGATCGACGAGGGTCGATTCAAGGCTGAGGTCGTTCCCGTCACCCTTCCAGACGGTTCCCTTTTCGAGGTCGACGAGCACCCGCGCCGCACATCGACGCTCGAGAAGCTGGCGTCGCTGCCGCTGCTGAACCCCGACGACGAGGGAGCGACCACGACCGCCGGGAACTCATCGGGACTCAACGACGCCGCTGCTGCGCTGGTCCTGGTGTCGGGCGACTACGCCAAGGCGAACGGCCTGACGCCACTCGCCCGTGTCCGGGGTTGGGCCTCGGCGTCGCTGAGCCCGGCCGAGACCGGCATCGCACCGTCGGTCGCGATCCCCAAGGCACTGGCGAAGTCCGGAGTCACGATCGGCGACGTGGACTCGTGGGAGATCAACGAGGCGTTCGCATCGGTCACCGTGGCAGCGGTTCAGACGCTCGGACTCGACGCCGAGCGCGTGAACGTCAACGGCTCGGGGTGCTCGCTCGGCCACCCGATCGGGTGCACAGGTGCCCGGATGATCGTGACGATGATCAACGAGCTGGATCGCACCGACGCCACGATCGGTGCCGTCGCGATGTGCGCCGCCGGAGGGATGGCCTCGGCCACCGTCATCGAGCGGATCTGAGACAGACCCCACTACACCCACCCACCCCCACCCCGTTCTGTTGTGCAGAAGCGCCCGGATCCGTGCGCGTCGGCACAACAGAACGAAGGGGCCGGACGGATCTGGCACGACGGTCTGGCATTCGACCGCGGACCCTGCCTAGGATTAGAACACGTTCTAGTTCTGGACCCCCGTCCGGGACCTCTCGAACCTCACCCATCCACCGACCAAGGGGACCAGCGTGGAATTCGGCATCTTCTCGAACGGCTACGTGCCCGGGCCCGCGGCCCACGACAGCGACTCCGAACATCTCGCCCTCATGCGGGAGATCGAGATCGCCATCCACGCCGACAAGTTCAACTGGAAGTACGTCTGGTTCGGCGAGCACCACGCCCTGACCGAGTACAGCCACATGTCGGCACCCGAGGTGATCATGGGCTACGTGGCGAGGGCCACCGAGCGCATCCACCTGGGCTCTGCGATCATGAACCTCTCGCCGCGCATCAACCATCCGGTGCGCAACGCCGAGCGGGTGGCGATGCTCGACCACATCACGAACCAGCGCTACGAGTGGGGCACGGGCCGCGGCGCCGGTAGCCACGAGATCGCGTCGTTCAACATCCTCGACAAGGACTCGACGAAGGCGGAGTGGGAGGAGGTCGCTCCCGAGATCCCCCGCATGTGGGAGCAGGAGGACTACGAGTTCCACGGCACGAGCTTCGAGGTCCCCTACCCCCACAACATCCTCCCGAAGCCGCTCGGCAAGGGCCACCCGCCGATCTGGATGGCGTGCGGGAACCCACCGAGCTTCGGGCGTGCCGGCGAGCTCGGAGTCGGAGCCATCGCCTTCAACTTCGAACCGATCTTCGACATGAAGGGACGTCTCGACGCCTACAAGGAGGCGGCCGAGAACTGCACCGAGCCGCTCGGCCAGTACCAGAACAACAACATCATGATGACGAACGCCGTCGTCTGCCTGAACGACCGCAAGCGGGCCCGCGAGATCGCGCTCAGCCGTGGTCGCGGCTACCTCAACACGATGGTGAGCCTCTACCACGACACGATGCCGAAGAGGGAGGGCGCACCGGTGTGGCCCCAGCCGCCGTTCCGGATCCCCGACGAGGGCACCCTCGACCAGCTCATCGCGGGCGGCTGGCTGCTGTGCGGCACCCCCGAAGAGGTCGTGGAGCAGGTCAACAACTACCAGTCGGTCGGGGTCGACCAGTTGGTGTTCGGCTTCCCGCCCGAAGGCGTCACCCACGAGGAGAACCTGGAGATGATCGAGCTGTTCGGCTCACAGGTCATCCCCGAGTTCGACAAGGACCCGGTGCATTCGACCACCCGCATGCGTGAGACCGCCAAGCCCAAGTACCAGCGCTGGAACCAGCCGTTCAACGAGGTGGTCCTCAACGCGGAGCCGGTCCTGCCGACATCCGCCCTCATCCAGAGCTGACCCGCGATCCAGCTCACGTCCACCCGAACTCGGGTCGTCTCGCGCCGACATGGGGCGCGGGACGACCCGAGTTCCGCGTTCAGGACCACGCGGCGGGCACGACCGGGGCAGGATGGGACCGACGAGGGGGTCGAACGTGACGGATCGGTACGTCATCAGGGGTGGAACGGTCATCGACGGATCGGGCACTCCGGGCGTCGGGTCGGACGTCGTCCTGGACGACGGTGTCGTGACCGATGTCGGAACCGAGGTCGACGTCCCGACCGGAGCGACGGAGATCGACGCATCCGGGCTCGTGGTCTCTCCGGGCTTCGTCGACGTCCACACCCACTACGACGCCCAGGTGTTCTGGGATCCCGACCTCACGCCATCGGTCCACCACGGCGTGACCACCGTGGTCGCAGGTAACTGCGGGTTCTCGATCGCCCCGATCGCAGCCGACGGCGTCGGACTGCTGGCCCGGACCCTCCAGCATGTCGAGGACATGAGCCTCGACACCCTCACCGCCGGCGTGCCGTGGGACGAGTTCGAGACGTTCGCGCAGTACCTGGACGCCGTCGAGCGCCGTTCCCCCGCGCTGAACTTCGGCTGCTACGTCGGCCACACCGCTCTGCGCATCTGGGCGATGGGCGACGACGCCTACGAACGGGAGCCCACCGCTGACGAGCTCGCCCGCATGCGCACCGAGGTGGCCGCAGCGATGGACGCCGGGGCGATGGGCTTCGCCACCAGCGCGTCACCGACGCACAACGGCGACGGCGGTCGTCCCGTCCCGAGCCGGCGGGCCGACCTCGACGAGCTGCGGGCCCTGATGTCACCGGTGAGCGACGCCGGCCGGGGAGTCGTGGCGATGCTGCCCGGAGGGGTGTTCAGCAACGAACAGGTCTTCGAGCTGCAACAGGAGATCGGCCGACCGTTCACCTGGACGGCGCTCCTGACCATCAAGGGGCTCCCCTACCACGAGGGGGTCATGGCGGAGCACGACGAGGCCCGCGGACGTGGCGTGGACGTGTGGCCCCAGGTGTCGTGCCGACCGCTCGTGTTCCAGATGAACCTGGAGGAGCCCTTCACCCTCAACACCCGCGAGACGTTCCGGGAGCTGATGGGCGGCTCACGCGACGAACGGCTCGCCGCCTATCGCGACCCGGCCTGGCGTGATCGGGCCCGGGTCGACCTCGAGGGGCGAGGCTTCATCCCGTTCAACTTCGGGTCGCTCTCGGTCGCTGAGTCCGAGCGGCACCCCGAGCTCGTCGGCCGCACCGTCGTCGAGCTCGCCGTCGAGCGCGACACGTCGCCTCTCGACGTGATGGTCGACCTGTCGCTCGAGGACGATCTGCGGACCCGGTTCTGGTCGGTCCTCGCCAACGACGACCCCGACGCCATCGCCTGGCTGCTGCCACGCGACGGGGTCCTCCTGGGTCTCGCCGATTCGGGCGCGCACGTCAGCCAGCTCTGCGACGCCTGCTTCGCCACCGACCTCCTCGGGAACTGGGTCCGCGAGCGCGGCGTGATGCCGATCGAACGGGCGATCCACAAGCTGACCGCCGAGCCCGCCGCCGTGTTCGGCCTCGTCGACCGCGGCGTGCTGGCTCCGGGGAGGGCTGCCGACGTCGCTGTGTTCGACCCGTCGACCGTCGCGCCCGGCCCGTTGCGTCGCGTCGTAGACTTCCCCGCCGACGGCGAGCGGCTGACCGCTGATCAGCCCACCGGCGTGGCCCACGTGTTCGTCAACGGCGTGCCCGTCCGGATCGACGGGACCCCGACCGGGTCGCGCCCGGGAACGGTCCTCCGCCGCTGAACCCCACGACACACCCCCACGAACTCGGGTCACCTCGCGCCGATATATGCGGAGTCACGCGACCCGAGTTCAGACACCCCCACGAACTCGGGTCACCTCGCGCCGATATGCGGAGTCACGCGACCCGAGTTCAGACACCCCCACGAACTCGGGTCACCTC
>CAZNQK010000093.1:0-11076 GCA_964575165.1 uncultured Aquihabitans sp.
CAGCCCTCGCACATGATGCACTCGGACTGGTCGATGTGGATGAACTGCTTGGGCTTGACCGCCTTGGCCAGGTAGTCCGCGTCGACCTCTTGCAGGACGTAGTCGTCGCGGAACTCCGGCATCGGAGGGTTGGCATCGGTTGCACCCATGGCTGCCTCCTCAGGCCCGCTTCATCAACGGACGGCCGTAGCTGGAGACCGGCTCGACCTCGGCCGCTGCGGCACGCTCGCCCCGCTTCTGCCACCAGACCCACATCCACATCTGGCCACCGAGCAGGACGACGTAGATCAGCACCGCGATGATGTCGCGGATCGCCTGGGCCGACACCTGCACCGGGAACCACGGCGTCTGGATCGTCCACCCCGTGAACGGCATGACCATGACCCCGTTCGGACCCAGCCAGACCCGGTCCGGACGCCAGTTGAGCTCGGAGTCGGCCCACGTCAGGAACTGGTGCGGCACCACCCCGTAGATCCAGAACAGGATGAAGAAGATGTACGTCCCGGCCAGCATCGCCTCGCCCCAGGTCAACGGCGTACCGACCGGTCGGCGCTTGGCATAGAAGAAGATCGGCACCACCAGCACCGCCGTGACCAGCAGTGACGTGAAGAACGCGACCACGGAGCTCCTCCGCTCGTGAGGGTGTCAACCAGATTACGTCGATCGACCCGGAGTCTGCGACGACCGGGACGATCGGATGGTGGTCTACCACTCCGGCACGGCGACGGGCACATCCGAGCGGGTCTGAGCCCGACCGCTCGGCGACCGCTCGGCGTTCGCTCGGAGCTCCACGGCGCCACGCTGCGCGGCGTCGTCGAGCACCGTCTTGGTCGTGGGGCGGGCCGCGTGCCTAGAGTGGGCCCGCACCGCACGAGCCCGACCCCAGTGGCCGGACCCGCGCGGGAAGAGTCGATGGGCAGGTCCTGCCCCGAGGCAGAGAACCGGACGCGGCGGAGGCAGCGTTGACCGAGATCCCCGAGCACCTTCTGGCCCGCAGCAAGGCGCGTCGTTCCGCCATGGGCGGCGGTGGCGACGACGCCCCCAGCGCCGCTCCCGCCAAGGCCGAGGAGTCGGCCGCGCCGGCAGCCGCTGCCGCTGCACCCGCGACCGCTGCGGCACCCGCTGCCCCAGCCGTCGCCAAGGTCGAGCCGACCCCACCGTGGGTCGAGGCCGCGCAGCGCCGCAAGAAGATCCCGTTCTGGGCCATACCCGTCCTGGCGATACTGCCTCTGTGGGCCGTCATCTACGCGCTGACCCTCGACCCGCCGACCAGCGCCGAGAGCCCGCTGACCATCGGCGCCGACTCCTACTCCACCAACTGCGCCACCTGCCACGGAGCGACCGGCGGCGGCAGCGGCGCCATCCCCGGACTCATCGGCGACAACGGCGTGACCAAGGTGTTCGAGAAGCCCGCGGAGCAGGTCGCCTGGGTGGCGCTCGGCTCGGCCGGCTGGACCCAGGCCGGTCAGGCCAAGAAGCCCGACGGTTCCGCTGTCGCCGGCGGCATGCCCGCCTGGTCGGCGTCGCTCCAGCCGGACCAACTCATGGCCGTCGTCCTCCACGAGCGCACCACGCTCGACAAGGAGACCTTCGACATCGCCAAGTGGGAGGACGGCTTCGAGGAGACCATGCAGTCGCTCGTCCCCGACCAGGCCGACGCCTACAAGGCCGTCCTCGAGGAGTGGAAGGCCACGCCTCCGGCGTGAGCCTGAGCGTCACCTGGCGGCGCCGCCTGCTCGGCGCTGCGACCGTCGTCATCGTCGTGGTCGGGATCGTGCTGGTCGTCACCGGCGGCGACGACGCGCCGACCGCCCCGTCGACCACCACCACGTCGCTCGCCCCGGGCGAGACGCCGACGCCGACGCTCGCCCTGTCCGACACGTCGATGGCTGGCGTCGCCGAGCTCGCCGGACTGGCGCTGCCCGATTCGACGTCGGACTTCCTGACCGCAGCGCCCGAGGGCAGGACGCAGCTCGACGTGACCTTCACCCTGGCGACCGATGATCTCGACGGGTTCGTGAGCGGGTCCGGCTTCCCGGCGCTCGGCGACGAACGGGTCATCACCCACTCGTCACCGCTCTGGAAGGTGAACCCAGAGGGCGAGGTGCGGGGCGCCGCCGATCGGACCGGGTCGGTTGCACGGTCCGTCGAGGTGGTCCCCGAGGACGGCCGGATGCGTGTGCGGCTGGTCCTGACCCCAACCCCCTGAACTCGGGTCGTCTCGCGCCGCATGTCGGCGTCAAACGACCCGAGTTCGGGAACGCAGGACGAGCAAACCGAACTCGGGTCGTCTCGCGCCATATTTCGGCGTCAAACGACCCGAGTTCGGCGGGGGTCGATGGGTGGTGGGGCCGGTGCTCAGGTGCGCTTGACGCGCAGCAGCCGGTCGGCGACGTCGTCGATCACCGTCGTCGGACGCGCCCCGCTCGCCACCGAGTCGAGCACCGCTTCGAGCTCGTCGACGATGTCCCCGGTCCACGCCCGGCGGCCGACCATGACACCGGCGCCCGCCACCACCGAGGCCGCCATGCCGAGCAGACCGAGGACGAACACGTCCGGCGCCAGCAGCGCGGCCGATGCCACGGAACCGCTCACGGCGACCGCCGACCCTGCCGCCGCGGCCTGACGACGCCCCCGGGACGCGTCGACAACCATTCCGACCACACAACGCTGGCCGTCGAGCGGGCTCACCACGACCCGGACGCGGTGGACGTGCGCGAGCCGCTCGTGACCGCGGGCCGCCCTCGCGGCGCGCTGGGTCGCGGCCAGCGGGTCGCTCCGTCGGGTGTACTCGGCCCACCCTGAGCGGCCGTCGACACCGGCTACGCGCCGCGACCTGCGCAGGCTCCTGCTGCGACGCATCCACTCGTCGATCCGCCGCTCGATCATCTCGGGCGTGCCGTCGAGCGCCCGGGCGACGACGAAGCGCTCCGGACCGAGGAAGGCGTCACCGCGTCGTGGCCTCTCGTCGAGCAGACCGAGCTCCTCCTCGACCACCGCCCGGCGCACCTCGGCGCGGTCGATACCCAGCTCGTCGGCCGCGTCGAGCAGCGCCTGCACCGTGATCCGCTGGTCCGCCTCCGTCGGCTCGGAGTCGAGCTCGACCGCCCGGCGCAACACACGTTCAGCTGCATCACGCTCGAGCCGTAGGCGTGCACTGGCAGAACCGGCCGCCGTCCTGGAACCGGTTGCGTTCCCTCCCGCTGCGGAACCGGCCTGGCGACCCGAGCGGCCATCGGTCTCCGCCTGTCGCTGCGTCGCTCCGGCACCCACGACGCCACAGCGTACGCGGGGCTCAGACGAGCGTGGCCGCGACCTCGCGTGCCGCGGCGACGGTGCGTTCGACGTCCTCGGCGTCGTGGGCCAACGACGGAAACAGCACCTCGTACGGGCCGGGGGCCATGGCTATGCCGCGGTCGAGCATCCCGTGGAACCAAGCCGGGTAGCGGCCGTTGGACACCGACGCCGCGGCGGTGTAGAAGTCGACCGGCGCCTCGGGAACAGCGGCACCGGCCGCCCCGTCGGCGGCGCCCGATCCGCCGGCGGCGCCCGGTCCGAAGAACACGCCGAGCAACGGCCCGACCTGCGGCACCACCGCCGACACCCCCGCGTCAGCGAACGCCGAGCGGAACCCGTCGGCCAACGCGCCCGCCGTCGCGGTCAGCCGCTCGTATGCGTCGACGTCCAGCCGTGAGAGGACAGCGAGCCCGGCCGCCGTCGCGAGCGGGTTCCCCGACAGCGTCCCCGCCTGGTACACGGCCCCCTCCGGTGCGAGGTTCGACATGATCGACGCCGACGCCCCGAACGCCCCGACCGGCAGGCCGCCGCCGATCACCTTGCCGAAGCACCACAGGTCCGGGGTCACACGCGACACCTCCGTCGCGCCACCGACCGCGAGCCGGAACCCGGTGATGACCTCGTCGAACAGCAGCAGAGCACCCACCCGGTCGCACTCGGCACGCAGGCCGGCGAGGAACCCGTCGACCGGTGGGACGAGCCCCATGTTCGCGGCGACCGGCTCGACGATCACGACGGCGACCGACTCGTCCAGCGTCGGCACGCGGTTGTAGGGGACGACCAGCGTGTCGGCGATCGCTCCGGCGGTCACACCCGCCGAGTCGGGACGTGCGCCGGTGCCCAGGGCCGCCTCTGCGACACCGGACCCCGCCGCGGCGAGCAGCGCGTCGGAGTGGCCGTGGTAGTTGCCGGCGAACTTCACGATCCGGTCCCGGCCGGTGACGCCCCGGGCCAGGCGGATCGCCGACATGGTCGCCTCGGTGCCCGAGCTGACCAGACGGACCTGCTCGAGACCGGGGACCCTCGAGCGGATCTCCTCGGCCAGGCGGACCTCGCCCTCGGTCGGCGCGCCGAAGGTGGATCCGAGGGTCACTGCACGCCGGAGCGCATCGACGATGGTCGGATCGGCGTGACCGAGGATCGACGCGCCGTAGCTCTGGACGTAGTCGACGAACTCACGGCCCTCGACGTCACGGACCTTCGACCCGCTGCCCGACGCCACGAAGTAGGGCGTGCCGCCCACCGACCGGAACGCCCTCACCGGTGAGCTCACCCCACCCGGGATGACCCGCAGGCCACGCTCGTAGAGCTCGTCGTTCGTCGTCACCTGTATCTCACCTTCCTCGGTGTCCTCGGTGTCGTCGGTGTCGCGGCCGGACCCGACGCCACGATCGTGACCTTCACTGGAGCCGTTCGGCGAGCGACCGGGCGAAGTACGTGAGCACCATGTCGGCGCCCGCACGCTTGACCGCCGTGATCTGCTCCAGTGCGACGGCGTCGCCATCGATCCACCCCCGCTCGGCAGCGGCGTGCACCATCGCGTACTCGCCCGACACGTGGTACGCCGCCATCGGCACATCGATCTCCATGCGGGCCCGGGCGAGCACGTCGAGGTAGGTCATCGCCGGCTTCACCATCACCATGTCAGCGCCCTCGAGCACGTCCTCCCGGATCTCGTTGAGCGACTCGCGGACGTTCGTGACGTCCTGTTGGTACGCCTTGCGGTCGCCGCCGTCGGCGATCGTCACGTCGACGGCGTCCCGGAACGGCCCGTAGAGGCCCGACGCGTACTTGGCCGAGTAGGCGAGGATCGCGACCTCGGTGTGATCGGATTCGTCGAGCGCGTCACGGATCGCGAGAACCTGGCCGTCCATCATCCCCGACGGCGCGCACACGTCGGCCCCCGCGTCGGCCTGGGCTACGGCGACCTCCGCGTAGACCTCGAGCGTGGCGTCGTTGTCGACCGTGCCGTCGGCGGCGAGCAGGCCGCAGTGGCCGTGGTCGGTGTACTCGTCGAGGCACAGGTCGGCCATCAGCACGATCCGGTCGCCCAGGTCGTCGCGCAGATCACGGAGCGCGACCTGGACGATGCCGTCGGGGTCCGACGCCCCCGACCCCTCGGCGTCCTTGGTCGCCGGGACGCCGAACAGGATCACGGCCGGGACACCCAGTTCGGCGAGCTCGCGGACCTCGGCACGTAGCGACCCACGGGAGTGCTGGACCACGCCGGGGAGCGACGGGATCGGCACCGGGGTGTCCGTGTCCTCGCGGACGAACAACGGCGCGACGAGATCGTCGACGCCGAGTCGGGTCTCTGCCACCAGCCGGCGCATCGCCGCGGTCCGGCGCAGTCGACGGGGCCGGGTCTGCGGGAAGCTCACGACCGGATCCTACGGCCGGCCCGACGACCCGAGTTCAGCGTCACCCCCGAACTCGGGTCACCTCGCGCCCCATGTCGGCGTCAAACGACCCGAGTTCAGCGTCACCCCCGAACTCGGGTCACCTCGCGCCCCATGTCGGCGTCAAACGACCCGAGTTCAGCGTCACCCCCGAACTCGGGTCACCTCGCGCCCCATGTCTGCGTCAAACGACCCGAGTTCGGTGGGGGCGGGGTGGGCGCGCCGGTACGGTCTGGCGAATGCCGCTGACGGAGCCGACCCGCCATCCGCCCCGGATGCACCGACCGGAGGACCACCGGAGCCACCGGTCCGGCTGGCTGCGCGCTGTGGTGATGGGCGCGAACGACGGCCTGCTGTCGACCGGTGCGCTCCTCCTCGGCGTCGCCGGAGCAGGAGCGACCTCTGACCAACTCCTGACGGCCGGCGTCGCCGCACTGGTCGCCGGAGCCCTTTCGATGGGACTCGGCGAGTACGTCTCGGTGAGCTCCCAGCGTGACGTCGAACAGGTCGACCGGGCTCTCGAGGAAGCCGAGATCGAACGGCATCCCGAGGCCGAGACCCGTGAGCTGCGGGCGATCTACCAGGAGCGGGGCCTGCCTCCGGAGCTGGCCGAGGCGGTCGCCGACGCACTCATGGAGGTCGACCCTGTCAACGCCCACATGCGCGACGAGCTGGGCCACACCGACGAGCAGCGCGCCCGACCCATCCAGGCGGCGCTGAGCTCGTTCGCAGCGTTCGCACTCGGAGCGATGATCCCGCTGGTCGTCGCCGTGCTGGGCCGGGGGGAAGCGCGTGTCCCGGCGATCGCGTCGGCGACGATCGTCGGGATGGTCACCCTCGGCGGGCTGTCGTCGTGGATGGGCGGGGCACCGGTGTGGCGAGGTGCGCTGCGGGTCGGCATCGGCGGGACCACGGCACTCGCGGCGACGTACGTCATCGGGTACCTGTTCGGCACCGCCGTCAGCTGACCGTCCTACGACTGCCCCAAGAATGAACGTTCTGTTGTGCAGAACGAGAAGGATCCTTCTCGTTCTGCACAACAGAACAGGCTGGGGGGGGTTCGATTCGGGCCGAGCTGACTCAGCAGCCGGTGCCGGCCCAGGCGGAGCGGCCGCCGTTGTTGTAGAGCCACATGGCGACGGCGTCCTGGACGTACCACGGCGCGTGGGCGGCGGTGGCGTAGCCGGGGTGACCGGAGCGGACGCTGACGTTGCGCCACGTGCTGTCGATGAACTGGTAGGCGCCAGATGCGCTGCTCGACGGGTTCTGCGCGCCGTAGTTGCCACCGGACTCATGGGCACGCACGCAGCTGAGGAAGGGGTGCGACTGGACGGCGCGACGCTGCTGCTCGAGGTTGTCGGCCAGCTTGCGGGCGATCTCGGCACGCTGGTGCTCGACCTCGGCGGCGTCGATGTGGCCGTCGCTGTTGAAGTCCGGGACCCACTGCTGGACCGGGACGTTGCAGCCGGCCAGCACGAAGAGGGCGATCAGGGCACCGGCGAACAGGCCGACACGTCGGCCGCGATGGTTCGTCGGTGCGCCGGGACTGCTCGCTTCGCCGGGTCGGGAGTTGCTCGTTCGTCGGGCACGGCGGACCTCGACGGTGTCGGAGACGGTGGTGCGGATGTCTGTGGTGCTCATCGGATCCTCCAGGGGTCCTGGGGTCCGGCATCGTGTGCCGGTCCCGGGTCGTTCGTGGCCGTCATGTGACGACAGCGAAGAAGTATGACGGAATTGAACCGCATTCGTAACATCCCGTCACATGTTTGTGACTCACTTCACAAACTCGGGCTCATCTGTCCCCGGGGGGTTACCGCGGGTTACCTTTGGGCGTCCTCACCCCGCGGCGCACCCCCAGCGCACCTGCGAAAGGCCGACCCCTGAGCGCCGAACGCCTCCCCCACGGCAGGATCAACGTCCGTACGTCGATCCCCTTCTTCGCCGTCCACCTGCTCCCGCTGCTCGCCGTGCTCACGGGCGTGACGTGGACCGCGGTGATCCTGTTCATGGTCACCTACTGGGGCCGCATGTTCTTCATCACCGCCGGCTACCACCGGTACTTCTCACACCGGTCGTACCGGACGAGCCGCGCATTCCAGTTCATCCTCGGCTTCGGCGGTACGACCTGCGCCCAGAAGGGCCCGCTCTGGTGGGCAGGTCACCACCGCGTCCACCACCGCTTCGCCGACACCATCGACGACCCGCACACCCCGATGAAGGGGTTCTGGTGGAGCCACGTCGGCTGGATCCTGTGCGACGAGACCTCCGCCCGGCCCGAGGGGTCGATGAAGGACTTCGAGAAGTTCCCCGAGATCGCCTTCGTCTCCCGCCACGACTGGATCGGGCCGTGGGCACTCGGCCTCACCTGCTTCCTCATCGGCGGTTGGTCGGGCCTCGTCATCGGGTTCCTGCTGTCGACGGTCGTCCTCTGGCACTCCACCTTCTTCATCAACTCCCTCGCCCACGTGTTCGGAAGCCGTCGGTTCGAGACCACCGACACGAGCCGCAACAACTTCGGGCTCGCCGTGCTGACCATGGGCGAGGGGTGGCACAACAACCACCACCGCCACCAGCACATCTGCCGTCAGGGCCTGAAGTGGTGGGAGATCGACGTCACCTGGTACGTCCTGTTCGTCCTCGAGAAGCTGCACATCATCTGGGGCGTTCGTCGTCCCCGACCGGCGGTCGACCTCGTGGCAGCGGCGGCGTCGACGACCTCGGTCGCAGCCGACCCCGTGGCCAGCACCGACCACCTCGACGACTTCGAAGCCGTCGAGGCCTGAAGCCGTCCCTCCTGACCTGAACCACGGAGGGCGACGCGACGAACCCCGACGGATCTAGGGTGCCGCCATGGGTTGCGGCTGCCTCATCGTCCTGGCGTCGGCCATATCGCCACGCCTCGCCCTGTTCCTCGTCTGGATCTTCACCGACAAGATCCCCGCCGCGTTCGACGGCAACTGGTTGTTCCCGATCATCGGATTCTTCCTGCTGCCCTGGACGACCTTCGCGTGGGCGATCACCTGGGCCAACCCCGTGAAGGGGATCTCGGGCTTCGGTTGGCTGATCGTGGCGTTCGCCTTCGCCGTCGACCTCAGCACCCACTTCGGGGCGGCACAGGCCGACCGGGACCGCCGCGCCGCCGCAGCCTGATCCTCAGCAGCGGCGCCGGCGCGGTCGGCCCGACCAGCCAGTGCGGTCAGCCCGGATCCGCCATCCAGTTGCCGTGGAAGCCGTCCGGGACGCGGCGAGGCAGGTGCACACGGGCCACCGGTCCGCCCGCGGGATCGTCGGCTGCGATCACGACCAGGTCCGTCGTCGCCTCCGCCCGGTCGTTCACGAAGCCCATCAGCCAGGCGTCGTCCTCCGTGGTCGAACCGGCCCGCGGGACGTGGACGAACTCCTGCGCCGCGCTGGTCGGGCCGAAGTCGACCTCGACGCTGGTCCCGGTCTCGAAGTCGTACCAGGCCAGCGGCTGGCGAGCCGACCCGGCGATGTCGCCCAGCACCGCCATTCCGAACCGGAGAGACTCGCCCGTACGCCGTTCGTCGCCACGGGGGAACTCCTGGGACCGGTCGTCGATGACGTCGATCGACGAGGTCCCCGTCGACGGGTCGAGCGTCCAGCGCTCCAGCCGTGTCGGCCCCTCCCCCGGACCGAGGCGGTCGACGTCGAACACCCTCGGCCAGACGCAGAGATCGACGACCACGCGGCCGTCGGGCGCGTCGAACGCGTTCAGCGGGTGGAAGACGTAGCAGCGCGGCACCTCCACCCAGCGGACGTCCTCCGCCGCGCCGTCCAGAGGCAGCACGCCGACGCGGGAGTGGCCTGCCGGGTCCCAGCGGTACGGGAACCTCACCCCGGCCATCGCCGCGTCGAGGTCGAACGTGCACGGCAGGTCGAACAGCAGGACCGACGTCTCGGTGATGGCGGTGTCGTGGACCATCGGCCGGGCGTCGACCGGGACGACCTCCTCACGAACCACCCGGGCGCCGTCGTTGACGACGTGTCGGACCGCCTCCTCGACCCAGTGGTAGGTGACCGCGTGGGTGAGGCCCGTCCTGGGGTCGCGGTGGGGATGGGCGCTGTAGGCACCCTCGAGGGTTCCGTCGAAGCGGTTCGAGCCGATCGACTCGAGCTCGTCGGTCACCTCGACCGGAGCGCCGCCAGCCTCGACGATCGCCCACGTCCGTCCGCCCATCGACACGACGTTCGTGTTGGGCGAACCGCCCTCCTCGATCGTGTTGCGTACGAACCGGTTGCGGTACCAGCGAGCCGCGCCGTCCTCGAGGCGCACGCCGTGGAGCATCCCGGTGCCGAGGAACCAGTGCTGCGTCTCCGGGTCGGGGTCGAGCGGGTTCGGGCCGTTGCGGACGTAGCGGCCGCAGAGCTCAGCGGGCAACGAACCCGTGATCTCGAGGTCGGTGACGGTGATCTCGTCGGCGACAGGTGCGAGCGAACCGCTCACGTAGTCGCGCGGCGACGTCCATCGCTCGATGGTGTCGGTCATGGTGCGGCCCCCCTGTTGGCGAGAGCCAAGGTACTGCGGTCCACCGGCGTCGCCCGCTCGGCAACAAAGATCCTCCCGTGAGCGTCCACGACCCAGACGGAACCGAGAACCCCGACGAGCCCGGATCCAGGTTCCCGATCCTGCACCGGATCGTGCCGCACCCGGGCGAGCAGCGGTCCATCGCCCCGGTACTGGGACTCACGCTGCTGGCCATGTTGGCCAACCCGATGCTCAGCAGCTCCAACACCGGACGTGGGCTCGAGGTGGCGGTGCTCGGGTTCAGCGCGATCGTGGCGCTCAGCCGGACCGGGACCCGTCCCGTCATCCGCCACGGCGGCGTGGCCATCGTGACCCTGGCCACCGTCGTCGCGGCCGCCATCCCGGTCGCCCACGGCAGCAGGACCGGCACGCTGGAGATCGTGGCGTCTGGGTTGTTCGCCCTGCTGCTGATGGTGACGCCGGTGCTGGTGATGGTCCGGCTGATGCTCCGGCCGAAGATCACGCTCGACACCCTCGCCGGCGCGCTGACCGCGTACCTCCAGATCGGCATCTTCTTCGGGGCGCTCTACCTGTTCGTGGCCCTGGTGCAGGATCCGACGCCGTTCTTCGCCCAGACGGCGACGCCCGTGTACTCGGACTTCGAGTACTTCAGCTTCATCACCATGACGACCGTCGGCTACGGCGATCTCACCCCGGCAGGATCGTTCGGCCAGACGCTCGCCACGTTCGAGGCCGTCGGCGGCCAGGTGTTCCTGGTGACCGTGGTGGCGCTGACGGTGTCGAACCTCGGTCGGCCCATCAGAGGTGGCCGAGAGGCCTGACAGCAACCGCACCCACCCGCACCCACCCGCACCCACCCGCACCCACCCGCTT
>CAZNQK010000094.1:0-10995 GCA_964575165.1 uncultured Aquihabitans sp.
ACAGCCCCCCCCCATCCCCCCCCCCCCCCCCCCGTTTGTGGTGCCCCCACGGGGACGTACCCCCCCGTTACCCCACAACAGAACCGGAGGGGTGGGTCATTCCGCGGGGTCTGCGTAGGTCCAGTCGGGCTGCTTGAGCCAGAAGCGCTCGTCGTAGGTCGCGACGCCGTCCGAGATGTCGACGATCTTGGGGAACGGCCGGGAGTCGTCGTGCGGACATCCACCGTGGGCCATGTGGGTGTCGAACTCGGCGGGGAACGAGCGGAGGACGCTGGCGACCATCTGTTGCTCCTCCGTGGCTAGGAAGCACCGACTGCCGTCGGTCACCTTGCCGAGCCAGCCGGTGATGGTGTCGAGGTCCTCGCCGGTGGCGCCGCCGGTCTCGAAGCGCTCCAGGGCACCTGTGATGGCGTCCGAACCCAGCTTGCACGGAGGGCACTGCCCGCAGGACTCGACGGCCAGGAACCTCGAACACCGGTAGGCGGCGGCGATCATGCAGGCGGTGTCGTCGTAGACGATGTAGCCGAGCGACCCCATGCCGCTGCCGATCGAGGCGAAGCCCTCGTAGCTGACGGGAACGTCGATCTGATCGCCGGTGACCACGGCGTTCGCAACCCCGGGGAACACGGCCTGGACCGTGCGCCCAGGTCGTGGCCCGCCGCCGACGAGCCGGATCACCTCGCGGAGCGGAGTACCGAGCTCGACCTCGGCCACGCCGTCGTGGACGACGTCGCCCACGACGGTCGCCACCGCCGTTCCGGGTGACTCGGCGGTGCCGTGCGAGCGGAGCCAGTCGGCGCCGTGGGCCAGGATGTGGGTGACGTTGGCGAGGGTCTCGACGTTGTTCACCAACGTCGGGTTCGGACGGTCCAGGTCAGGACCGACGCCGGAGCCCGCCTCCCATCCCTCGTTCGGCGACGATGCGAACAGACCCTGTTCGTACGGCGGGAACAGCCGGGGGAGCGGGGGCTTGCCCTCGATCACCTCGAGCATCGCCTTCTCCTCACCGAACAGGTACTCGTCGGGCCCCGCAACGATGCCTACGGTGCAGGCCCCGCAGACCCCCGCGGACTGGAGCTCCTCTACGGCCCGGGTGACGGCCTCGATCTCACGTTCGAAAGACGCCTTGAGGCAGATGTAGGCCTCGTCGGCGCCCACGGCCATCGCCGCGATCGCGACGCCCTCGACGACCTGGTACGGGTCGGTGCGCAGGATCGTCCGGTCCTTGAACGTCCCGGGTTCGCCCTCGGCGCCGTTGCAGACGACGTAGCGCTTGAACTGCTTCTGCGCAGCGATGCCGGCCCACTTGCGACCGGTGGGGAAGCCTCCGCCACCGCGACCCCGGAGACCGGACTCGTTGATGAGCTCGATCGTGGCCTCGGGACCGAGCCGGTGAGCCGCGGCGAGTCCCTGGCCTCCGGATCGACGCGCCACGTACTCGTCGAAGGAGGTGACGGGCCGATCCGGGAGCAGTCGTTCGAACATGCTCAGGAACCTACCCGGCCCCCTTCGAGCTCACCGCCCGCGCGTGCCGCCGAGGACGTGGACGTCGCCCCTCTCGTCGGCCCGTACACGAACCACGTCGCCGAGGTCGACATCGTGGCTCCCGGCTCCGTCGATCCGGGTGAGCACTGCCGGCTCGGCGATCTGGACCCTCGCGCCGCGGTCGTCGACCCCGACGACGACGGCGTCCAGCACCTGTTCGGCCAGGTCCGCCAGGAGCATCCGCTCGACGAGGTCCCGAGCTCCGCCATCGGCCGCTGACTCGCGCCGGCGGGCCGATCCCATCAGCTCCGGCAGGAGTGGGAGCGTGGCGCGGACCTCCTCCGGTGGGTCGATGCCGGCGCAGATGCTCAGCACCACCTCGTTGCCGAAGCGGTCCACGAGGCGACGCAGCGGCGCGGTCACGTGCGCGTAGGGGGCCGCCACGGCGGAGTGCCCGGTCGCCGTGCCGTTCAGGTCGCTCCCGGCGGTCCCGTGACCGTCGAACGCCAGGTAGCCGGCACCTCTGAGGAGCCTGGCGGCCTGCGCTGCGAAAGCCGAATCACGGGGGCGGGAGGGGTCGAGCCCCCGGATCACGTCCGGATAGGTGCTGCCGTCGGGCCACGGTACCCCCAGCGCGGTGGCGTCCGCCCGCAGAGAGGCGAGGGTGCGCTCGTCCGGTGGCGGCAAGGTCCGCAGGATGCCGATCCCGGCGTCGACCATGATCCGTGCAGCCGCCATGCCGGCCAGGAGCGAGATCTGAGCGTTCCAGCCCTCGACCATGAGCGGGTGTCGGAACTCCAGGCTCATCCGACCGTCGGCGTCGACCCTGATCTCCTGGTCGGGCAGCGGCAACGAGACGCCGCCGCGTTCCGCCTCCACCTGCTGGCGTCGGCGTCCGACGGCCCGCAGTGCGACCAGAGGGTCCTCGGCCGTGCCGTCGTCCAGCGCCCGTTGGACCGTCGCGTAGTCGAGCTCGGCGCTCGAGCGAACCGTGCATCGCTCGAGTCTGGCGTCGAGCTCCAGTCCGTCGGCATCGAGGGCGATGTCCCAGACCAGTGCCGGTCGGTCCTGACCCGCCCGGAGCGACGCAGCGCGCTCGCTGAGCACCTCGGGGTGCAACGGGACACGGCCGTCGGGCAGGTAGATGGTCAAGCCCCTGGTCCTGGCCTCGGAGTCGACGGCGTCGCCCGGGCTCACGAACGCGGCGAGGTCCGCGATCGCGTACAGGACCCGATGTCCGCCGTCGGCCCGGGCCTCGACCCACACCGCCTGATCGAGGTCGGTGCTCCCCGCGGGATCGATCGTGACGAAGGGGACATCGGTCAGATCGCGCCGCTCACGTCCGTCGGCCAGCCCCAGCGTGCTCGACGCCGCCTCGGCAGCGGCCAGGACCCCTGGTGGGAAGGAGTCCGGCAGCGAGAGGTCGTCGCGCAGTGCGCGCAGCCCGGCGCGGATGTTCGCCTGGACGTCGGGCGAGGCGTGCAGCGGGGGGCGGGGCATCGGGCGAGGTCCCGGTCAGAAGGTCGCGTCGGCGGCGTCGGTCAGGCCGCCTGCAACTTCTCCCATGCCTCGGTGAGCGTCTGGCGGAGGATCCGTTCGATCATGTCCAGCTCCGTGTCGCCGGCGATCAACGGTGGCGACAGCAGGATCATCGGGTCCGAACGGTCATCCGAGCGGCACATGAGCCCGAGGTCGAACAACCGGTGTGAGATGAACCCCTTGAGGAGCCAGGTGCACTCCTCGGCGCTGAACGCATCGAGAGTGTCGGGGTCACGCACGAGCTCGACGGTCCGCAGGAAGCCGTCCCCTCGTACGTCGCCGACGATCGGCAGGTCCCGCAGGCCGTCGAGCCGTTCACCGAAACCGCTGGCCTGCCGGCGCACGTTCCCGAACACGTCGTCGTGCTCGAGGATGTCGAGGTTGGCCAGGGCGACCGCGCAGCTGACCGGATGGCCGCCGAAGGTGACGCCGTGCAGGAACGTCGAGCCGGTGTCCATGAACGGCTCGGCCAACCGCTCGCTGATCAGCACACCTCCGAGCGGCGAGTAACCCGATGTCACCCCTTTGGCGAACGTGATCATGTCGGGCCGGTAGTCGAACCGATCGGCTCCGAACCAGTGGCCGAGGCGTCCGAAGGCGCAGATCACCTCGTCGGACACGAGCAGCACTCCGTGGCGGTCGCAGATCTCCCGGACCCGTCGGAAGTAACCGGGTGGCGGCGGGATCGTCCCTCCCGTGTTCTGCACCGGCTCGAGGAACACGGCTGCGACGGTCTCGGGGCCCTCGGAGCGGATCACCTCGTCGATCTCGTCGGCGCAGATCCGTCCCCACTCCTCGTCCGGGTCGTGCCCGCTCCGGAACGCCCCGGTGTGGCGGACCTTGAGCGCGCCTGGGACGAGCGGCTCGAACGGCTCCTTGATCCCGGGTAGACCCGTGATCGACAGCGCTCCCATCGTGGTGCCGTGATAGGCGAGGTCACGTGAGATCACCTTGGTGCGGAGGGGCTGGCCGACGGTCTTGAAGTACTGCCGTGCCAGCTTCCACGCGGTGTCGACGGCCTCGCTCCCGCCCGTTGTGAAGAACACGCGGTCCAGATCCCCGGGCGCCATGGCGGTCAGGCGTTCGGCGAGAGCGAGGGCGGGTTCGGTGCCGTAGGACCAGACAGGGAAGTAGGCAAGGGTCGCCGCCTGCTGCGACGCGGCCTCGGCGAGCTCGCGGCGACCGTGTCCGATCTGCACCGTGAACAGTCCGGACAGGCCGTCTAGGTAGCGGTTCCCCGCCCGGTCCCAGACGAAGCAGCCCTCGCCCCGGACCATTACCGGCAGCACGTCCGTCGAGCTCATGGCGGTGAAGTGGCCCCACAGCGGCGAGCGGGCCGGGGTGAGCGTTCGGGGATCGTCGGATTCGGGCACGGGGTATCGGTCCTGGGTCGTTGACGCGTCGACGCTACCCCCGAGCCTGTGGGCGAAGGTGACCTCCGACCACTCGGATCGTGGTGATGATCGGCGTAGTGTCAGACGGAGACGACGAAGGGGGCCGAGCATGTCGGTTGTCCCACATCCATCATCGAGGTCTCTGTCGGTCGCAGTGCTCGTGTGCGTCCTGGCGCTGTCGGCAGGGGCGTGCTCCGGGGGAGACGACGGCGCGGATGCCGATGTGACCACCTCGTCGTCACCGACGGAGACCACCGACGAGCCAGCCACCACGGACACGCCTGACACGTCCGACACGTCCGACACATCGACGCCGGCGGCATCCGACGAGGAGTTCCCCTGCAACCTGCTCACGCCCGACGAGGTCGCCCAGATCACCGGCAACCCGCTCGACGGCGACACGATGTCAGGACCCGTTTCCGAGGGCGATCTGTCGTGGAACGCCGACCAGTGCGTCTGGACGGGCGCCCCTTCGAGCACCGCCATGGAGGTCACGTACTCGGTGAGCCGGGCCGAGGACTTCCCGTCGGGAGCGTCCACGTGTCCGCCGCCGCTCGCCGCCTCGACGCCGGTGACGGGTGTCGGTGATTCCGCCACCTGGTCCTGGGACGATCCAGGGACGACGCAGAAGGTTGGAGAGCTGCGGGTCTGCAGCGCGAGCTCGTTCCTGGTGGTCAGGGTGAGCGGGACGCAGAACGAGGCGCAACAGCAGCAGGCGGCGACCTCGATCGCTCAGAAGGCGTTGGCGGCGCTCTGAGCGAGAACCCTGGCTTGCCCGGTGCGAGCGGTGCGACGGTGTGCCGCGTAGGTTTCGGACGTGACCGATCGCTATGCGGACTTCCCGAACCTGTCCTTCGACCGCCCTTCCTCCGGCGTGTTGCGAATCACGCTCGATGGACCCGGGCTGAACGCGGTCGACGCGGCGGTTCACCGAGAGCTGGCAGACGTGTGGCTCGCCGTGGACCGTGACCCCGACACACGGGTGGCGATCCTACAAGGGGCAGGCACGGCGTTCTCGGCAGGCGGCAGCTTCGAGCTGATCGACGGGATGATCCAGGACTACGGCGAGCGCACCAGGGTGCTGCGCGAGGCGCGGGACCTCGTGTTCAACGTGATCGACTGCTCGAAGCCGATCGTCTCCGCGATGCACGGACCTGCCGTGGGTGCCGGACTCGTAGCGGGACTGCTGGCGGACGTGTCGATCGTCGGTCGCGACGCCCGCATCATCGACGGCCACACCAGGTTGGGCGTCGCGGCCGGCGACCACGCTGCGGTGTGCTGGCCGCTCCTGTGCG
The DNA here is from genome assembly GCA_964575165.1 of uncultured Aquihabitans sp. Classification (GTDB taxonomy): domain Bacteria; phylum Actinomycetota; class Acidimicrobiia; order Acidimicrobiales; family Microtrichaceae; genus Dermatobacter. Next base: position 5,714 of record CAZNQK010000094.1, read on the forward strand.
GCATGGCCAAGGCCAAGTACTACCTGCTGACCTGCGAGCCCCTGACGGGTGAGGAGGCCGAGCGGATCGGACTGGTCTCGTTGTGCGTCGACGACGACGAGGTCCAGGCTCGGGCGCTCGTGGTCGCCGAGCAGCTCGCAGGCGGAGCTCAGTCGGCGATCCGCTGGACCAAGCACGCCCTCAACAACTGGTACCGGGACCACTCGTCGATCTTCGACGCCTCGTGGGGGCTCGAGTTCTACGGGTTCGGCGGACCCGATGTCGTCGAGGGAGTGGCCTCGCACCGTGAGAAGCGCCCGCCGCGGTTCACCGGTCCCACCAGCGAGTAGCGCGTCCCCGCTCGTTCCCGTCCCGTCTCGCTCTGGCCCTGACGCGTTCCCATGACGTTTCGCGCTGCTCTACGACACGAACAATCGTCAGAACGCGGAATCACGGTCGGAACGCGGGGTCGTCAGGAATCGACGAGGACGCAGCGGGTGCCCGTGTAGATCGTCGGGAGGCACTTGTTGCAGTGGATGCAGCGGCCCTCGTGAGCGGCGTCGGCCTCCATGCGGCGCACCAGGTCGGGTTCGCGGAGCAGCGCCCTCGCCATCGCGACGAACTCGAATCCCTCCGCCATCGCCCCTTCGATCGTGTCGCGACGGTTGATGCCGCCGAGCAGCACGAGCGGGATGCGCAGCTCGTCGCGGAACTGGCGAGCGAACGGCAGGAAGAAGCCCTCCTCGAACGGGTACTTCGGGAAGAGCTTCGGGCCGTAGAACTTGAGGCCGAGACCGACGATCGCCGGCTGCGACGCCCGGAACTCCCTCAGCGGCACGTCGCCGCGGAAGAAGTACATGCCGTTGAGCAGCGAGCTTCCGCCGGTGAGCTGCATGGCGTCGAGGCAGCCGTCCGACTCGATCAGCTTGGCCATCGGCAGGCTCTCGTCGAGCCACAGGCCGGCGTCGACCCCGTCGGCCATGTTGAACTTGGCTGTCACCGCCATGTGGGGCGGCGCCGCCTCCTTGACGGCGTTGAGCACGCGGCGGGGGAGCTCCACCCGGTTCCCGAGCGATCCGCCGTAGCCGTCTGTGCGCTTGTTCAGGTTCGGGCTCATGAACGAGCTGAGCAGGTAGTTGTGGCCGAGGTGCACCTCGACGGCGTCGAAGCCGGCCTCGGCGGCGACCCGAGTCGACCGCTCGAAGTCGGACACGACCTCGTCGAGCTGCTCCCTCGATGCCGCTCGCACCAGGGCCATCGCCGGTGCGCTGATCCGGGTCGAGGGGGCGAGCGTGGGGAGACCGTTCGAGCGGGTGTTGGCCACCAGACCGGCGTGGCCGATCTGAGCGCTGATGGCGGCGCCCTCGGCATGCACGGCGTCTGTCAGGCGCTTCAGGTCCGGAACGACTGTCGGGTCCATGACCAGGGTGTGGCGCTGGACCCGCCCACCCGGTGACACGGCGCAGTACGCAACGGTGGTCATCCCGACGCCGCCCGCCGCCACACGCCGGTGGAATTCGATCAGCTCGTCGGTCACGGCGCCGTTGCGCATGACACCCTCGAACGTGGCGGCCTTGATGATTCGGTTGCGAAGTGTGAGAGGCCCCAGGCTGGCCGGTGCGAACGGATCCGGTGCGGTCATGCGGTCGACGTCCTGTCGGTGAGTGGCGCTGCTCGGCGCGGCGTTCCCGTGGATCGCGGTCACCCTAGGACGTAATTCCCGGCCGATGTCCCTAGGCTGTGGCTGTGGACCACCTCCCGCCGCAGCGACGGTTGCCGTCGTCGGTCGGCCTCCCGTCCGGAGCGCCGAGCGCCGACGTGCTCGCGTCGGGCTCGATGCCGGACGACGATTGGTGCGAACGCGTCGCGATGGAGCTGTCGCCCGACCTGCTGGTCGTCGTGGACCCGCTCCTGCGCGCCGTGTGGACCAACGGTGCGGTGGAGCGACTGCTCGGCATCCCGCGGGGTGAGATGCTGGGGACGTCGGTCGCCGATCACGTCCATCCCGAGGACCTCGCCGTAGCGCTCGGCGCTCTCAACGAGTCGCAGAGGTCCGACGGCTACCACATGGCGACGCGGATCCGGGTGCGGCGATGGGACGGCACGTACCTCGACACCCGGGTCACCGCCACCACGACCACCGCCGGCGAGGACGTGTGGATGGTGCTCGCCCTGCGCCTCGTCGAGGACGAGGTGGCGATCGAACGGAGACGCGCCCAGCTCAAGGCGCTGGCGCAGAGCGTGTACGTCGAGTGCGCTGGGATGCGCTGGTTCGAGTTGGGTGACCGTGTCGAGGGGATGCTCGCCGCTCTCGCTGGTGTCGTCGGGGCCCGTTCGGTCGAGATGGCCGAGCTCGAGGGGCGTGACCTCGTCGTGGCCGCCTCGTGGACCGGACGGGGTCGGCGCCCCAGACGTCGCTCGCCGTTCGACCTGGTCGCCGACGCTGAACGCCTTCGGCTCGTGCCGTGCGTGGTCACCATGGCGACCGACTACCCGATCGAGGTCGAGAACCGCGCAGGGGACCGGTCGGGTGCCGATGCCTCCTCCTCGGGCGACGGGACGACGATGCTGGTCGAGCTGTGGCTCGACGGTGACGACGGTGCGGTCCGTCTGGCCTTCGACGGCTACGCCGAGACCTGGGACGACGCGAACGCCGACATCGTGGCCCTGATGTGCTCGACGATGCTCGCGACCATGCGCCGCTGCGAGCAGGAGTCCGAGGTGAACACCCGGGCCACGAGGGACCCGCTGACCCGGCTGCTCAACAGGGATGCGCTGCACCACCGACTCGCTGACATCCTGGCGGTCTCCCGACCGGCGGAACGTCCGGTCGTGCTCTTCGTCGACCTCGACAACTTCAAGCAGACCAACGACCAGTACGGCCACCGCGTCGGTGACGAGGTCCTGTGCAAGGTGGCCGACGCCATCTCCTCGCAGGTCCGCTCCGACGACGTGGCCGCCCGGATCGGCGGTGACGAGTTCGTGGTCGTGTTCCAACCGGCAGGGGTCACCACCGACGAGTTGGCCGACCGCATCCGCTCGACCGTCGACGGAGTGCTCGCTCCGTGGCCGCACATGTCCGTGTCGGTCGGTGCCATCCGGGTTCGACCGGGCGAGACCTCAGAGGCCGCTCTCGATCGGGCAGACCGGGAGATGTACGCGGACAAGCAGCGATCCAGGTCGATCCGGTCGGCTCCACGTTCCTGACGTCGACCGGGTCGCGACCTGTTCCCCGGTTGGGGTCGAGTCCTGGCCGGGGTCCTCGCGGTCAGTGGATGCCGTGGCCCGACAGGAGGTCATGGAGCTCGTCGTCGCCGATCGGGCAGCCGTCGAGGTGTCCGTCGGTGTGGCGATCGAGGACGATCCGGCCCTCGGCGTTCACGACCGGCCAGTGCGACCACGTCAGATCCCGGCCGTCCGGCAGCGGGTAGAAGCGGTTGGTGGCTGTGCTGATCACAACCTCCACGGTAGGGATCGGCTCGGGTGCCACCAAGGGCCCATCGCACCAAATGAGTGGGAGTGGAACCGGGTAGGGCGACCCAGTCCCATCGGGCCAAGATGACCGGATGGCCCAGGTCCCACCAGATCCCAGCCGACCCGTCGGACGGCGAGGGCGGAGCGGAGCCCTGCTGACGGCCAGGGCAGGGCTCGTGGACGTGGCCCCGCTGCTCGTCGGCGTAGCTCCGTTCGGGCTCGTAGCCGGAGCGACGCCATTGACCCACGGGATGAGCTGGGAGGTGGCGGTGGGGTTCTCGACGATCGTGTTCGCCGGAGCATCCCAACTCGTGGCGATCGACGTGCTCGCCGGCGGTGGGTCCGCTCTCGTGGCGATCGTCGCGGCCTGCGCGATCAACCTGCGGATGGTCCTCTACTCGGCCTCGCTGGCCCCGCACGTGACCAGGACGTCCATGAGGCGACGCCTGGTGATGTCCTACCTGCTCACCGATCAGGTCTACGCGCTGTCGATCGTCCGCATCGCGGGTCGCGGGGAGCGGCCGGGCGCAGACGAGGACCGCGAGGAGGACTCGTTCTGGTGGTACTTCCTGGGAAGCGCCGCCGGGCTGTGGACCACGTGGCAGGTCTCGACCGTCGTCGGGGTCCTCGCCGGCGCGGCTCTGCCGTCCGACCTCCACCTCGAGTTCGCCGTTCCCCTGGTGTTCCTGGTCCTGCTGATCCCGACGCTCGTCGACGCTCCGGCGCTCGCGGCGGCGCTCGTGGGCGGGACGGCGGCGGTGGTCTCGGCGGGCCTCGGCGCCGGGCCGACGTCGATCGTGATCGGCTCGGTGGTGGGTGTTATCGCGGGGACGGCCGTCGACGCGGTCACGCACACGAGCGCGGAGACAGGGGAGGGGTCCGAGTGAGCGCGGCGTGGTGGACGATCCTCGTCGCCGGGATCGGGACGTTCGCGATGCGCTCGTCGTTCCTGGTCGTCGCCCACCGGCTCGTGGAGGTCCCGCCGTTCGCTCGTCGGGTCCTGCGGCAGATCCCTCCCGCCGCGCTGGCCGCTCTGGTGCTGCCGGCGTTCCTTCGACCCGACGGCACCTTCGATCTGCTCAGCCCGGAGCTCGGGGCGGGGATCCTCGCAGCGCTCGTCGCGTGGCGGACCCGTAGCGCGGTGTTGACACTTGCGGTCGGGCTCGTCTCCCTCATCGTGCTCGGGGCGCTCACGGGCTGATCGGGAGGTACGGTTTCGCGATGGCCGACGTCGGTTCGGGGCGCCTCCGATCCTGGTGGGGTTGGGGTTGGGAGGACCAGGCGCTCGACGACGCCGAGTGCGTTGCCCTCGGATCCATGCTCGGTGGGCTGGCCGACTCGCCGTTGCCTGTGCCCGTCGTGGGCCGGTCCGACCTGCCGGAACCCCGACTCGCTCCGCCCGACGCGTTGGTGTCCCTCGTCGATCCCGACCCCCGGGCCCGTGCATCGCACGCCCGAGGCAAGGCCTACCGCGACGTGATCAGGGCGTTGCACGGTGACCTCGGGGCGGTGCCCGACTTGGTGCTGCGGCCACGCGACGAGGCCGACATCGTCTCGGCTCTCGACTGGGCTACCGACGCGGGTGTGGCCGTCGTCCCCTACGGCGGAGGGTCGTCGGTGGTCGGTGGGGTGGAGTGCGGGGGCGACGGCTTCGCCGGCGTGGTGTCGCTCGACCTCACGGCGATGGACCGCGTCGTCGAGGTCGACCGGACGAGTCGTGCGGCGCGGGTCCAGGCGGGTGTCCTGGGCCCCGACCTCGAGGACCAGCTGCGCCCGCACGGCCTCACCCTCCGGCACTTCCCGCAGAGCTTCGAGTTCTCGTCGCTCGG
>CAZNQK010000095.1:0-10955 GCA_964575165.1 uncultured Aquihabitans sp.
CGATGCTCACACGACTGAGGCGAAGGCGACCGTCGACTACGACGCCCACGGTCGGACCATCGAGGCCCGATGGCGGATCGAGGCAACGAAGGCGCCCGACGCGATCGTCGTGCTGATCCCCGAGCGAGCCGACCGACCGCTGAACGTCCAGACGTCCGTGGCCGAAGGGACCCGGGCGCTCGTCGACATGTCAGATGTCTCCGGCATCGCAGAGTGGCGCAGCCACTGGTCGGCATTCTCCGCACTGCACGAGATCGAGGTCATCCCGACGGTCCACGCCGATGGCTCGGCCAAGACCGATGTGACCGTCTCTGTCACACCGAAGATCCGCGTATCCTCGACCGCGTTCGGCCACCACTACGACCGCAGCCTCTACCGACCGCTCGCCGCACACGTCCAAGAGACGGCCTGTCCGTGGGGGCCGCTAGGCGACGCGTCCCAGGACCCGTCGACGATCGACCTCCTGCACTTGCACTGGCCCGAGTGGCTGGCCTTCGACGACCTCTCGGCGCACCAGACGATCGCAGCGGAGCTGGACCGACGGCGGATCCCGGTCGTGTGGACCGCCCACAACCTCACTCCCCACGAGAAGCGGCCCGACGCCTACGAGCCGATCTACCAGCTGTGGGCAGACAGCGCCGCTGCGATCATCCACCACTCCCACACCGGGATGGACAGGTTCAGGAACCGCTACCGGTCGTCACCTAGCACGCGTCACGTCGTCATCCCCCACGGCCACTTCGGCGACCTGTGGGCCGACCACGCCCCATCGGGTGGAACCGACGGCGTCGACCGCGACGCCGCAGCCGCCGAGCTGGGCCTGGAGCCGTGCGCTCTGCGCATCGGCATGCTGGGAGCCCCCAGGGCCGAGAAGCTCGTGGGCGAGTTCCTCCGAGGCGTCGCCGCCAGCAGCCGGACCGACATCCAGGTCGCGTGCTGGTCCATCGGCGCGGACGACGACGTGCCCGACGACCTGAGGATCGTCATCGCCGATCGCTACGACCTCGCAGACCCGTCGGTGTACGCCATGCGGCTCGCGGCCTGCGACGTGCTCGCGATGCCGTTCGACCCCGATGGCGACATGCTCGCCACCGGCACCGTGTTCGACGCCATCGGCCTGGCGATGCCGGTCCTGCGCTCCGACTGGGGGTTCCTCGTCGAGGTCCTCGGCGACGCCGGGATCCCGATGGGCCACACCGCTTCGGCGATCGCCGCCTCATTGGATGCCCTCGACATCGACACGGTCGCCGCTGCCGGTCGTGCCGCTGTGATGCGTCGCGACGAGCTCACCTGGGACACGATCGCCGCTCGCACCCTCACGCTGTTCGAAGAGGTCCTCGCCGACTGCTGAACCGATTCCACGCGTTCTGTGTGTGTCTCACGTCGTATGGCGACGTGAGATACACACAGAACACCCTTGGAATCGCCGGGGATCGGGATCAGGCGATGCGGTCCATGTCGGACTCGACCACCGGATGCAGCGCCGGCTCGCCCCGGGACCAGCGCTCGACCTCCTCGACCGCCAGCTCCGCCAGGCGCACCATCTCGGTGCCTGCGGCGCCGGCAACGTGTGGGGTGAGGAACACGTTCGGCAGGGTCCGCAACGGCGAGTCGGCCGGGAGCGGTTCCGGCTCGAACACGTCGAGCACCGCAGAGATCCGCCCAGCCGTCAGCTCCCGGATGAGCGCGTCCTGATCGACGATGCTGCCCCGCGAAGTGTTCACCAGGGTGGCCCCGTCCGGCATCGCCGCGATCTGGGCCGCACCGATCATGTGGCGGGTCGCCTCGATCGCCGGCGCGTGGAGGCTGAGCAGCTCGGCCCATGCGCACAGATCGTCGAGCTCCATCCGGGCGACGCCGAGCTCCGCCGCCTCTACATCCGACAGGAACGGGTCGTACACGGCGACCGTGAGGTCGAACGGCCGCAGCAGCTCGATGACGAGTCGGCCGACGTGCGATGCCCCGACGAGGCCCACCCTGCGGCCGACGTTGCCGATTCGCATCGGGTCGAGCGGGACCCTCACGCCGGGTTCCCGCTCTCTTGCGGCGAAAGAGAAGACTCCCTTGTTGGCGAACAGGATGGAGGCGAGCGTGTACTCGGCGACCGGCACTGCGTTGGCCGACGCCGCCGAGGTGACCCGGACCTCGCGTTGCCACAGAGCGTCGGTCACCTGAAGCTTCACCGTGCCCGCGGCGTAGGCGAACAGCCCCAGGCGGGGTGCGGCGTCGAGCACGTCGGCCGTCAACGGCGGACACCCCCAGTGGCCGACGATGACGTCGGCGACAGCGAGGTGCTCCTGCACCTCGGGGGCGGTCAGGTCCGAGAACGACGCGCCGTCGGCGAGTACCGTGCCGACCGCCGCGAGCCGCTCCTGCTGCTCGACGCTGAACGCGTAGTCCCGAAGGCCGGGCATCATCGCAAACAGGATGTTCGGTGCCGCCATCGCGTCAGTCTGCCCGCTCCCGACTCCCCCGAACGCCCGAAACTCGGGTCGTCTCGCGCCGCATGTCGGTGTCATCCGACCCGAGTTCGTGGGGGGAGTTGGTCGGCCGCTACGGGGTGACGATCGGGAAGAACAGCTCGAACGCGTCGAGCAGGTCCGACAGCCGGGCAAGGACCTCGGCGTCGCCGTCGACTGTCGCGTCCCGGCCCGCATCGGTCGACGGGTCGGCCAGCTGCTCGAGACGACCTGAGGTGATCGCTGCGACCAGTCCGGCGTGGGTGCACGACACCGTCACCTCGGCGTCCGGATGCGGGCCACCCGCGGCATGGTGCAACGCACCGTTGGTCACCCCCACGGCGTGGACCTCGCCAGGTCCGCCCGCACCGCCGTCGGGCGACGCGTCACGGACCTCGAACGTCATAGCCATCTCGACGCCGTCCGCTGCCGGGCCGTCGAGCCGAACCCCGATGAACTGCAAGAGCATCTCGACCGTCATCGCCGCCATCACGTCGGGCTTCTCGGCGCTGTGCACGACTACGGGCGGCGGGCCGTTGCGGAGCTCCTGCGCGGCGGTCAGGTAGAACGACCGCCACGGACCCGACTCGGCCTGGTAGCCGAGTTGCTCCAGCGCGTCGGCCTGCAGTGCCCGAGCCGCCATGTTGTCGGGATCGGCGAACACCAGGTGGTCGACGACCTGGGCCACCCAGCGGTAGTCGCCCGAGTCGAACGACTCCCGAGCCCGTCGCAGCAGCTCGTCGGCGCCGCCCATGAACTCGACGTATCGCTCACCCGCGTCGACCGGCGGCAGCGGGTGGAGGTGGGCTGGGTTTCCGTCGAACCAGCCGAGGTAGCGCTGGTAGACGGCCTTCACGTTGTGGCTGAGGGTGCCGTAGTAGTCACGGTTGAAGAACTCGTCGCCGAGCGAGGCCGGCAGGCGCAGCTCCTCGGCGATCTCGAGCGGGGTCAGCCCGTGGTTGGCGAGGCGCATCGTCTGGTCGTGCAGGTACCGGTACAGGTCGCGCTGACGACCGAGGTGGTGACGCATCGCATCAGCCCCCCAGCGGGGCCAGTGGTGGCTGGCGAAGCTGACATCGGCGCGACCGGCGAACAACCCGATCGACTCGTGGAGGTAGGTCGACCACGCCAGAGCGTCACGGATCTGGGCACCACGCGGCGTGTAGACGTTGTGGAACGTGGCGGTGCAGTTCTCGGCCATGCACAGGGCCCGGTGGTCTGGGAACAGGAAGTTCATCTCGGCCGGCGCCTCGGTACCCGGAGTGATCTGGAACTCGATTCGCACCCCGTCGACCGTCAGCTCGGTGCCGGTGGCGGAGATCAGCTCGGTCGGAGCGATGAGCCCGAACGTCCCCAGCGGCGTGGTCTGGCCGAGCCCGCTGCCGACCAGGCCCTGCGGACCCCGCGGCAGGAGGATGCCGTACATGTAGGTCGCCCGCCGAGTCATCACGTTGCCGGCGATCACGTTCTCGGAGATGGCGGCCTCGAGGAACCCCGCCGGGGCGATGATCCGCACACGGCCCGAGGCGACGTCATCCTCGGTCACGACGCCCCGGACACCGGCGAAGTGGTCGACGTGGCTGTGGGTGTAGATCGCAGCCGTGACCGGACGCTCTCCCAGCTCGGAGTTCACGAGCTCCAGTGCGGCGCGGGCGGTCTCGGCGGAGGTGAGCGGATCGACCACGATCCATCCCGTGTCGCCGCGGACGAACGTGACGTTCGACAGGTCGAAGCCGCGCACCTGGTAGATGCCGTCGACCACCTCGAACAGACCCTCGACCGCGCAGAGCCGGGACTGGCGCCACAGGCTCGGGTTGACCGTGTCGGGAGCATCACCGTCGAGGAAGCTCCACGCGTCGAGATCCCATGTCACCCCTCCCCCGGCGCCGGGGATCTGACGTGGCGATCCGCTGGCCAGCCGGCCTCGCTCCGCCAGCTCGAAGTCGGTCCGATCCTCGAACGGCAGTCGTTCCCGCACCGACGCGTTCACAGCCGCGGTCACCGCCGTCGCCGACTTGACCGAGAGATCGGGTTCGGCCGAGAGATCGGGCTCGGAATCGCGATCGAGTTCGGCAGCGACCGGATCCTCACCGGTTCGTCCGTCAGACACCGGCTCCACCGCTTCCCTCTCCGTCGGCGAAGCGTTGGGCCCCGGCGATCGTCTCTCCCGAGCGGATGGGCTCCATCCCGACCTCGGTCTCGTTCGCCAATGCGTCACGCCAGCCCATCCCCCACTGCTCGTAGCTGGAACGTCGATCGGCTCGCAAGCACGATTGCGGGAACCCGGCCAGATGGTGAGCCAACTCGACCGCGACGGCCAACGCCTCCCCTGGCGGACAGAGGCGGTTGGCCAGCCCCATCGACGCCGCCTCGTCGCCCGACACACCCCTGCCCGTGAGTATCAAGTCGAGGGCGTGGCTGTGGCCGATCATCCTCGGGAGCCTCACCGTCCCGCCGTCGATGAGCGGCACACCCCAGCGACGGCAGTAAACCCCGAAGGTCGCGTCGGTCGCGGCCACCCGTAGGTCGCACCAGAGCGCCAACTCGAGCCCTCCCGCCACTGCGTGGCCCTCGACCGCGGCGATCACGGGCTTGGAGAGCACCATCCGGGTCGGGCCCATCGGACCGTCGTCGTCCATGTCGGTCGTCACCCGGTTGCCCCGACCTTCCCCGATGCCCTTCAGGTCGGCGCCGGCACAGAAGGTGCCGTCTGCCCCCGTCAGGACCGCGACCGAGGCGTCGTCGTCGGCGTCGAAAGCGCGGAACGCGTCGGCCAGCAGCCTGGCCGTGGGGCCGTCGACCGCGTTGCGGGCGTGCGGGCGGTCGATCGTGACGATCGTGACGGGGCCGTCGTGCTCGACGACCACCGGTTGGCGGTGCTCAGTCGTCATGGTTGGGAACCTAGGTCATCGCCGGGTGGAATCCCGGAACGACGTCGTTACCGTGGAACCGTGACTCTCGACGCCGACCTCACCCGCACGCCCGCCGGTGTATCCGTCCCTCGCTGCCCGGTGTGCTCCTCGGAGCTGCGCCTCGGGAGCTCGGGGTCCTTCGACCATTGGAGCTGCCCGTCCGGCCACGGTCTGGGCATGACGATGTCGGAGGGGTATGAAGTCCTCCAGGAGGACGAGCTGGCCCAGCTCTGGTCCAAGGCCCGCTCCGCCCCAGCCGGTCCGCTGACCAGTCCGTTCGGCCGATCGGCGATGGCGCGGGTGACGATCGACGCCGACCCCGACGAGGCGCCAGAGGGAACCACCGATGACGGAGCGACGACCGCCACGGTCACGGTCGACATCGACGTCGACAACCAGTTCATCTGGCTCGACGCCGGAGAGCTCCAGGACCTGCCGGCGGACCTCGCCGATGCCGAGCCCGACCCGGACGACCTGGCCAGGGAACAGGAGATCATCGCCCGATTCGGCGAGTCCTACGAGGACGCTGCCGAGGCCAGCGAGGGCCGGCACCTGACCGAGCGCCTGTACCGAAGGGTCGCCCGCCACCCCGGCGCGATGTCGGCCCTCGACCGGCTCGGCCGGGGCCTCACCTCGTACTGAACACCAGCCATTCCAACCTCGACAGGACCGCCATCCTCGCTTTGGCGGTGGTTTTCGTCGTCTGTCGACGCAAAACACCGCCAAAGCGAGGGTTGGGATGTAGGTCCGAGGTGGGATCTCGGTGGGGTCAGCGACCGTAGGTCGCCATCTGGCGGAACAGCTCCAGCACGTCGGGCTGCGGCCGGTCGGGGGCGAGGTGCCGGTAGGCGGTGTGGACGTTGATCACCAGGCGCTCGCGTTCGGGCAGGTCCGCCCACCGGCCGAGGTCGATGTCGGCGATCGCCTCCTCGGCGGTCATGCCACCGTGGAACCGCTCCGTCGCCGCAGCGTGGACGAACGCCAGGTAGTCACGCACCTCGACCAGCTCGGCGACGCCGCAGACCGGGCCGTGCCCCGGGACGACGACGGTCGGCTCGAGACCGACGACCAGGTCGATCGCGTCGCACCAGTTCGACAGCGGACCCGCCCAGGCGAGCGGCGTCCCGCCCACGAACCCGAGGTCTCCGACGAACACGACGCCCTCCGCCGGGACGTGGACCATCACGTCGCCTGCCGTGTGCGCCGGGCCGGCCTCGATCAGATCCACCGACGATCCCGACACGTCGAGCCCCAGAGCGCCGTCGAAGGTCCGGGTGGGCGCGGCCGGCACGGCCCCGGCGAAGTCGAACGGCCCGAACGAGTCACGCACGTAGCGGTTGAGATCCTCGTCGCCGAGGTCCGACTCCACCATCGCCGCCATCAGCGCCGGGGGCACGTCGTCCATCTCGGCGGCCGTCGCCCGTGACGCGACGATCTCGACATCCGGATGGTCCGGCCCGCCGACAAGGCCGTTGCCGTAGCAGTGGTCGCCGTTGGCGTGGGTGTTGACCAACGTGCCGATCGGTCGCGTCCCGGTGACAGACGCCATCTCGTCGAGCATCTCGGCCGTCAGCCGTGCGTCGAACAGGGTGTCGACGAGCAGCGACGATCCGTCGCCGCACACGAGGCCGGCGTTCGACCAACCCCACCCGCCGTCGGGTTGCAGGTAGGCGAACACCCCGTCGCCGATTTCGTACAGGCCACGTTCGTAGGGCGGTCGGGGATCCACGACTCCAGCTTGCACCACGCCCGCATGCAGCGCAGAGGGAGACGCGACGCCGGATCAGCCGTCGTCGCCGTCGTACCAGGCGCCCAACGAGTCGAGGATCGAGTCGAGGTGACCGTCGATGTCTTCCTCGTCCTCGGCGAAGTACACCGAGCAGGCGAAGGGCTCCTGGTCGGCCAGGGACCCGTCGGCACAGAAGGGTCCCGCGGCGCCGACCATCCAGCCCCGCGCCGAGGACCAGTGCGGCGGCCGCAGTCGGAACCGGAAAAGGTGCACCACGCCGTCGTCGGGATGATCACCGGCGTCGAGGGCGGTGACGTGCTCGATCTCGTCGGGTCGGACGCCGAGCTCGGTGTCGGCGGCCAGCCAGCGGACCAGCTCGGCCTCGGCCCGGGCACGACCGTCGCGCCACTGCGGCGACAGACGGTCGAGCTCGTCGAGCTCGATCAATCCGTCGATGAGCTCGGCCCTGGCCTCGGCGTCACGGGCGAGGAGGTCGCAACGCTCGGGGGCGACCTCCGCCCCGTGGCGGACCAGCGCCACCAGACCGGTCGCGGCCGGCCTCGGGTCGGCCGACGACATCACACGTCTCAGCACGGGGACAGCGCCCTTGGACGGCAGGACGCTGTACAGGTCGACGAGGGAACGGAGCCTGAAGCGGTCGCCACGCGACGGGTCGCGGCTGACCGGGTGACGCCGGTGCTCGGACCCGTCACCCCGCCACAGCACCGTGGAGGCCCCTCCTGACGCGACCGACCCGGACCCGGCGGACCCGGCCCCGACTCCACGACCAGCGCGGTCGCACGCGTCCACGAGCGCGGACACGACCGGTTCCAGACCCCGGACCACGCCGCCGAGGGCGAACTCGTCCAGGCGGTCGTCACGCACGAGCTGCGCCAGCAGCTCGGCTGCGTGCCACGCCCATCCCGGACGTGACGCCACGTGGATCAGCGAGGGCACCAGCTCCGGCGCCGAGACCACGTCGAGCGACGGCGAGAGCAGCCCACCGGTCGGGAGGGGGAGCAGGTCCTCGGGTCCGTCCGGTCCGAGCAGGTAGGAGAGCGATCCGATGCCGACGGGGTCTCGGCGCAAGGCCAGCAGGTGCAGCAGCGCACGTCGGACCGGCTCGGCCGACACCAGGTAGGCAGCCTCGACCTCGGCGACATCGACCTGGCGCGGGCATCCGCAGAGCACCCGGGCGAGCTGGAGTCCCGGATCGCTCCTCTGGGTCCGGACCCACGGGTAGGCGAGCGTCGCTGCGCGGAGGATCGCAGAGGCGGCCCGGGGCTCGGGGCATCCGTCGTTCCACCGTTCGATGCTCGCCAGGGCCTCACGTCGGGCGCCGTCGTCGGAGCGTCGCAGCAGCGCCCGCACCGATTCGACCTCGTCGATGGTCGGGCCCGTCGATCCGCCAGGTCGGCCGTGCACCTGACCAGGGTGACGGACAGGACCGGAGTTGGCAATCCGCAGGATCACCCAGTCACCAGACGACGCCCGATCCGACGCCGCCGTGTAGCCTCCCCGACCCAGATCGCGCCGTAGCCTCGGATCCATGCGATTCGGACGAGAGCCAGCACTGGTCGACCCCACAGAAGCCCTGCCCGGCCGCGACGAGGCCGTGGACGTCGCTCCGACCAACGTCGTCACAGGCCTTCCGATGACACCACCATGGCCCGCCGGGTCGGAGGTGGCCGAGTTCGCCCTCGGATGCTTCTGGGGTGCGGAACGTCGGTTCTGGGAGACGCCGGGGGTGCTCAGCACCGCCGTCGGCTACGCCGGTGGCGTGACGCCGAACCCGACGTACCGCGAGGTGTGCTCCGGACGGACGAACCACGCCGAGGCGGTGCTCGTCGTGTTCGACCCGGCGCTCGTCAGCTACGACGAACTGCTACGGGTGTTCTGGGAGGCCCACGACCCCACCCAGGGACACCGTCAGGGCAACGACATCGGCAGCCAGTACCGCTCCGCTGTCTACACCACCTCAGACGACCAGCAGACCAGGGCACTCGCGTCCCGTGACGCCTACCAGGCCGAGCTCGACACCGCGGGGTGGGGCGCGATCACGACCGAGATCGTGCCCGCCGGTGAGTTCTTCTACGCCGAGGACGACCACCAGCAGTACCTGTCGAAGAACCCCGCCGGGTACTGCGGGCTGGGCGGCACCGGGGTGGCGTGCCCCACCGGCTTCACGAGAGCCGATCCGTAGGGTCGTCGCCATCCACCGGTGCCGCCGAGCGTCAGAGCTGGATGTTCTGGGTGGGTGACCAGGGACCCCAGATGCCGTTGGCCTGCGCCTGGATCCGGAGGTTGTACCTGGATCCGAGGCAGAAACCGAGCTGTTGGATCCGCCCACCCGACACCTGACCGACGAACTCCCTGGTCGCGCTCGTTGCGATGCAGCCCAGTGTCGGGACCATCTCCACGCGGTACGCCTGGGCGCCTGGGACGCGGTCCCACTCGAAGTCGCCGTAGGTGTCGCAACAGCCGGAGCCGACCTTGCGGAGGTTCGTCGGGGCCTGGGTCGGTCCGCCGATCACCTGCACGTCGAGGGTCTTGGCGGACGACACCCCTCGCTGGTCGGTGACGGTGAGGGTCACCGGGTACACGCCGCCGGTGGTGAACGTGTGCGACGCGGTCACACCCGAACCTGGCGTGCTGAAGTCGCCGAAGTCCCAGCGATAGGTGAGCGGGCCACCGTCGGGATCGGTGGTGGTGCTGCCGTCCATCTGGACAGTCAGCGGGGCGCTGCCGAAGTTCTGATCGAGGGTGAAGTCCACGTTCGGCGGCGAGTTCGGGAACAGCGTGTCGACCATCTGGAGGTCGTAGAGGTGACGGCCGTTGCCCTGGTCGAACGCCTCTCCGCTGAAGAAGTGGTCGCGGTCGAGCGAGAAGATCTTGCCGCCGCCGATGTCGGGCGGCACGGTCACCCACGGGATGCCGATCGTCGGGAACGCAACGGTGCCGGCGGTGTCCTCCACGATCTGGCCGAGCGTGCCCCGGGTGCCGAGACCCAGGTAGAAGCGGGAACCGATGCCGTCGTCGGGGAACCCGGGGATCGACCCGAAGAGAGAGCCGGCGAGGAGGCTGAAGGTGCGGCCCAGGTTCTGGGGGCCGAGGATCAGGTCGACCAGGTCCTTCGGGTCCTCTGGCAGGCCTCCCTTTGCGAGCGTCGCGTTGAGGGCGTCCTCGAGCAGGCTCGCAGCGTTGCGGGGCAGCCCGCCGACGCTGATGTCATCCTGCTCCATGGCCCAGGACCACATGCCGACGATCTCGAGGTGGTTGTTGCCATCCGCGATCTGGTTCCAGTCGAGGAGCTTCACGCCGTTGAAGTCGACCGCTCCGCCGGCACCCGGCGACAGAGTCGACGACTGTCCGGCGCCGAGGGGACCCACTGCCCAGGAGCGATCCCCAGCCACACCCGCCTGAGCGGAACCCTCTTCGCCCAGTCGCACACGGAACCACAGGTTGTACACGAACGGCTCGTCACGGGTGCCGTAGATGAACGTGTCGTTCGTGTTCTGCACCGTCACCTTGGTCGCACGGAACTGGAAGTTCGTGGGGTCCGTCGGCGACGGCGGTGGCGTGGTGCACGCGGCCGCCAGGAGGGACACGGCGAGGACCGCGCCGGCCAGCAGGCTGGCGGTCCGACGATGGCGGGAGCTGGTGGAGGTCATACGGGTACCTGCGCAGTGGGTGGGGGGGGTTCGCTGGGTCGGTTGTGATCCGGAACTGGTTGGAAAGCGTGAAGGCGGGGCCCTGAGGGCCCCGCCTTCACGCGGGAGTTGCTGCGGGTTACGGCGTGAGGGTGCCGTTGTCCCACTTGGCGAGGGCCAGGCCGACAGCGCCGTTGCCGCCCTT
>CAZNQK010000096.1:0-10853 GCA_964575165.1 uncultured Aquihabitans sp.
ACGCCCACCACGTCATCCACCACCAACACGAAGGCCCGACCGACACCCGCAACCTCGCCCTGTTGTGCCGCCGCCACCACGGCGTCGTCCACCGCCGCGGCTGGACCATGACCACCAACTCCGGCGACACAGCGACGGAGAGCGGCGGGCACTACGTGATCACCAGCCCCACAGGCACCACCCTCACGACCCAACACACCCGAAGACCCGTACCCGCCTGAACAGCGCGGGACCCGAACGGCCGACAGACGAAGCAACGGACCTACAACTCACCCGCCCGACCACCCGCGCCCCGAGCGCGGGCGGAGCCGCGTCTCAAGCCCGGCTGGCCTCGTGGCGGCGCTTCTTGGATCGTTCGCCGGCGACCTTTCGCTTCTCGATCGGCTTCCGGGCCCGCCCACGTCTGTTCTCCGACGACTCCGAGCTCGATCCCCTCGTCCTGCCAGGAGCCTCCGGCCGACCCCCACCCGAGCTCGCTGCGGCGAGACGCTGCTCGCGGAGCCGGTCGCTGCTGCGTCGGGCGACCTCGGAGAGTCGGCGACTGACCCGGGCGAGGACGTCCTCGAACGTCTCCGCCTTCGCCGCGACGCGGTCGTGCTTGCGGGCCGCCTTGCCGCGCGCGGCATCGGCCTCTGGTGAGCGATCCTGCTCACGTGATCCCGGAGCGGGCTCCGGATCGGTGCAGAACGAGCGACGGTACCAGCCGCTCCGGTTCCGGTCGTTCGGCAGGCTCAGAGCGCTGGTGGCGGGTCACAGGTCGGCTCGGCGGGCCGGTTACTGTCGCGTCGTATCCGGTGACCGACATCGCCGGCCATCCAGGGGGATGCAATGACGCACAAGCTCGCCGTTCTCGTCGCCGCCATCGCCATCCTGGCCGGCGCAGTCGCCTGCACGCCGCCCAGCAGCGGAACGCTCCCGGTCACCTACAACGTGACCGCCGCCGTCCCGTACCTCCTGCAACCCGGCAAGCCCCCGGCGGGCAGCAACGACAACTCGTGTAGGCCGAGCGCCGCGCACCCGTACCCGGTCGTGCTGGTGCACGGCACCACCGCAACCATGGGGGAGAACTGGGCGACGCTCTCACCGCTGCTGAAGAACAACGGCTACTGCGTGTTCGCGTTCAACTACGGGGGAACCTGGCTGTCGGGACTCCTCCTCGGCAACATCCAGGGCCTCGACGGCGCGGTCAACTCGGCGAAGCAGCTCGGGGCGTTCGTCGACTCGGTGCGTGCCACGACCGGTGTCTCCAAGGTCGACATCGTCGGCCACTCCCAGGGTGGGATGCTCCCCAACTACTACGTGAAGTTCCTCGGCGGAGCATCGAAGGTCCACTCCATCGTCGGTCTGGCTCCCACCAACCACGGCACGACGTTGAGCGGTCTCGTCACGCTGGGCAACACCGTCGGACAGATCTTCCCGCTGCTGATGCCGTTCATCAACCTGATCCTCGGACTCGCGGTTCCGGCCTTCGTCGACCAGCAGATCGGCTCGCCGTTCATGACCCAGCTCAACTCACTGCCCGACACCGTCGCCGGGATCGACTACACCGTGATCACCACCAAGTACGACGAGGTCGTGACGCCGTACACCTCTGCCTTCCTGAACGGGCCCGGTGTCAACAACATCACCCTTCAGGACCAGTGCGAGCTCGACCACTCAGAGCACATCTCGCTCGCGTTCGACCACATCGCGCTGCAAGAGGTCCTCAACGCCCTCGATCCCGCCCACCGTGCCACGGCACCGTGCACCCCGGTGCTCCCGGGCATCGGCGGCTGACGGACGGGGGCCGATCCGCACACCCGTCGTCACCTCACCTGTGCCCGTCCCGAGAAGGTGCTGGTACCGCTCTGGCGGGACGTCGTTTCTGACGACGAGTCGAGGAGGGATCCCGATGGGTCGCGCGGTGTCGGTGTGCGCGGTGTTCGCCGGGTCGGGGGTCAGCGCGCTCACCCGCCGAGGATCGCCTCCACCGCGGCGTCGAGGCGTCTGCGGATCGGATCCCTGGCCCCGCCCGACGCCTCGGCCCGGGCAGCCCCCAGCACCAGGCCGGCCAACAGGTCGACCACGGTGTCGACCTGATCGGCGGGCACGTCAGCATCGGCGACGACGGCCGCGACGACCGCCATCATCGAGCGGTGCAACGCTGCGACCTCGGCACGGGTGTCGTCGTCGAAGCCGGGCAGCGCCTCGGTCAAGGGTGCGATGAGGCCGTGCTCGGGCGTGCGGGTCCAGGCGAGGTAGGCGTGAGCCCAGCGCTGGAGGCGGACCGAGGCCGGGTCCTCGCCGACGGTCGCCGCCTGCCACGAGGCGATCGTCTCGGGCGCCGCCCGACGGAACCACTCCACGAGCAGGTGGGACTTGTCGGGCACGTAGCGGTAGAGCGAGCTGCGGGCCAGACCCACCTCGGTCGCGATGTCACCGATGCCGACCTCGGAGTAGCCCCGTTCGGCGAACAGTCGGACGGCCGCGTCGAGCACCGAGGCCCGCTGCTGCGCGACGTGCTCTGCGACGGTGTCGGCCTTGATCCGAGGCACGACTCAGGCTCCTGCCACCGGCTCCGCCACCACGTCGAGGATCCGGCCGCCGTCGAGGCGCAGGTGCCGATCGGCCCGCCGCAACGGCGTCGCATCGTGCGCCACAACGAGGGACGCGATCCCACGGTCCCGCGTAGCATCCGCGATCAGGTCGGTCACCACCTGGGCGCGACCGGGATCGAGCGAGGCGGTCGGCTCGTCCGCTATGAGCACCGACGGCGAGGCCATCAAGGCCCGGGCGATGCCGACGCGCTGGCGCTCCCCGCCGGAGAGCTGCGACGGGAGCTGGTCGGCCCGGTCGGCCAGGTCGAGATCGGCCAGCAGCGACCGGGCCCGTTCCCGCACCTCACCCGAACGCTCGCCACGGATGTGACCGACGAGCTCGAGCTGCTCGACAGCCGTGAGGGACGGCAGGAGGTTGGCCGACTGGTAGACGAACGCGATGTGGTCGCGTCGCACTGCGGTGCGACGCCGTTCGGAGAGCTCCGAGGTCGGCGTACCCGCGATCAGCACCTCACCTGCGTCCGGGCGCCGGAGCAGGCCGGCCACGGTCAGCAGAGTCGACTTGCCGGCGCCGGAGTCGCCGGACAGGACCACCATCTCGCCGGCCGCGACACGGAGGTCGAGTGCATCGAGCACGACTCGGACGTCGGGCCCGTCGGGAAACGCGACGCGCACTCCCCGGACGTCGAGCGGGTGCTCCGTCGGCTCTTCTGTCGTGTGCCCGTTGCTCACGGCTCCACTCCCAACGCGATCGCGGGTTCTACCTGGGTGATGCGTCGAAGCGCGGCCAGGCTGCCGAGCACACCCGCCACCACGAGCGACAGCCCGACGGTGGCGATCGACGCCGGCGCGAGCTCGACCGGGGCGTCGCCCCGACTCAGCAGCGCCACGATGGCGGCGCCGACCGCCATCCCTGCCGCTGTGGCGATCGCGACGAGCAGGACCATCTGCCCGATGCCGTCGCGGATGATGTAGCCGTTGCTCGCTCCCATCGCCTTGAGAAGGCCGATCTGACGGGTGCGCTGCACGGTGAGAACGGTGAAGAAGGCGCCGATGACGAGGGCCGAGATCACCAGCAGGAACCCGCGGATGAGCGACATCGTGGTGGTCTCGGGGGTGAAGCCCGGGGAGCCGGCGTAGGACTCGGCCTTGGTCAGGACATCGCCGTGGATCCCCTTCGCCGCGGCGGCGAGCTGCGCGTCGTCTCCGCCGCTCGTGAGGATGGCGGAGAAGCGGCCGTCGGCATCGGAGCCGTACTGCACCTGCTGCCAGGTCTCGAGCGTCGTGAAGGCGATCGGGGCGTGACCGTAGGTGCCGGCGAAGGTGAAGCCGAGCACAGGGAGCTCGACGTCGGACCCGCCGAGGGTGTATCGGTCCCCCACCTTCACGCCCTGTTCCTGGAGCTCGCTCGCAAGGATGAGTCCGGGCGGGCCGTCGAGCCCCTGGTGGGCGTCGGGCCTCGTGACGAGGAAGCTGTCGGGGGCGACGCCGAAGAGCGCGAGGTCGAGGCTCGGCCCGCCGTCCGCGGAGGCTGCGTTGACGAAGCTGGCACCGAGGGGCGTCGACTTCACCCCCTGGAGCTCTTCGAAGGGCAACAGGTCGTCGGGACGGAGAGTCGAGCGGCTGAACGTCGACTCCGAGCCGGACTGGAGGACCATGTGGTCGAACGGGAGTGCACGCAGGCCGGAGATGCCGTCGGTGACCAGGCCCGTGGCGAGTGCGGACAGCACGGTGGACAGCAACGCCACCAGCCCGATCACCACTCCCAGGAGGATGAACCGGCGGGCACCTCGGCGGAGGTCCCGGAGAGCTAGGAACAACATGACTCCTTTGGACAGCTCGGTCGTCGACATGCTCGGTTGTCGACACCGTGTCGCCATCATAGCGACATCGCGTCCGTAAGTGTCAAGGGCTCAGGTTGCAGGCTCCCGTCTGACGGAGCCGCGGAGCATCCGCTGGAACCAGAGGGCGGAGTCCTTGGGGATCCGGCGGTAGTCGTCGTCGTAGTCGACGTACACCAGGCCGAAGCGGGGACCGCGACCGAAGAACCACTCGACGTTGTCGGCGTAGGACCACGGGAAGTAGCCGTCGACGGCTATGCCCTCCTCCCGTGCGGTGAGGATCGCCTGGAGGTTCCGCCGGTGGGTCCACACCCGGATGTCGTCCCGGACCCCCGAACCATCCGGCTCGAGCCGGTCGTTGCCCCCGAAGCCGCCCTCGGTCACCACCAGGCGGTCGGCGGCTGGGTGATCGGCGTACTTGCGCAAGGCCCACAACATCGCGTCGGGGTCCTGCGGGATGCCGATGCTGTTGAGCATCCGGACCTCGGCGGAACGGATGTGACGGGTGTTGATCGGTCCGATCAGCGGGACCGACTTGAGGCCCGTGAGCGGTCCGTAGCACTGGAGGCCCAGGAAGTCGTACCGGAACTGCGCCGCTTCGAGGTCCCCGTCACGGATGTGGCGTCGCAGCGGCAACAGCAGCTTCGTCGCGTCGAACGGGTAGCCCCGCCCCCCTGCGGGATCGACGTGGATGTCGCACGAGAGGGCCTCGATCGCCCGCTTGCGTCGCGCGGTCCGCTCGTCGGTCGGCTCGTAGGGGTGCACGACGCTCAGCACATGGGTGGTGCCGACCTGTGCGTCGGCGGGGAGGGACGCCCGCATCCGTCGACCGCCCTCGGCGCCGGCGAGGTTGATGTGGTGCGCGCTCCGGAGCATCGAATCGAAGTAGAGCCCGGGGCGGCCCTGGAGCTGACCGATCAGGATGTGGCCGACGATGCTCGTCGGCTCGTTGAAGACCATCCACCGCTTGACCCGGTCGCCGAACGCGCCGGCGCAGCGCTCCGCGAAGTCGGCGAACTCCTCGATGATCTCCCGCCTTCGCCAACCGCCGGCCCGCCACAGCGCAACGGGCATGTCCCAGTGGTGGACGGTCACCCACGGCTCCAGGCCGACCTCGAGCATGTTGTCGATGACCCGGTCGTAGAAGGCGGCTCCCGCCGGGTTCCACGGCCCTCGACCGTCACCCATCAGCCGGGGCCACGACAGCGAGATGCGGTTGGCGTTGAAGCCCAACGATGCGATCAGCTCGTGGTCCTCTGGGTAGCGGTCGTAGTACCTGATGCCCTGGTCGGCTCCCGGGCCGGGGATGCGACCACGCCTCGCCAGGTCGTCCCAGATCGACGGCGCCTTCCCGTCGGCGTGAGGCGCTCCCTCGACCTGGAAGGCCGCCGAAGCGACACCCCACGTGAAGTCGTCGCCGAAGTCTTCGCGCCTCAGGTCGTCAGTCACCACCACTGCCTCGCTTCAGGTTCCTCGATCGGTGATCCGGCTCTGCACCTCCGGACCACTTGGACAGGCGGCACTCCGACAAGTGTCTCTTGGCCACTGTCCCGGCGTGAACCGTATTCACTACCATGCCGACCGACCGACTTTCCGACCCGGAGGTGGACGATGATCGGAAGGCATCCGATGCGGGTTGCCGCAGTTGCGATGGCGCTCGCGGTGCTGGCCGGCTGCGGCGGCAACCAGGCAGCGACCGAGCAGGAAGCCGCTCCGTCGACGACTGCTGCCAACGGAACGAGCGCCAAGGACGTCACCACGGGTGGAGAGGTCGTCGTGGGCGTCGAGGCCAGCCCGGCCAGCATCGACTACGTCGGAGGCAACGGTGGGCCTGCCGACTCCGCGACCGCCTACGCCCAGTCGATGCTGTACGAGGGTCTGACGATGCAGGGGCCGGACGGCGCGGCAACGGGCGCTCTGGCTGAGTCGTTCGACCACAACGAGGACTTCACGGTCTGGACCGCCAAGCTCCGCGACGGGGTGACCTTCACCGACGGCACACCGCTCGACGCAGACGCCGTCGTGGCCAGCTTCCGCTACCGGGCCGACCCGGCCACGTGCCGCTGCGCATCCCAGTACGAAGGCGTGACGGTCGAGGCGACCGACCCGAAGACCGTGACGTTCACCCTTGCGACCCCCCATGCCCGGTTCGCCGAGACCCGGATGTCCGATCCGATCGCCGCCCCCTCCACCCTCAAGGCGGGCGTCGACCGCAACGAGACGCCCGTAGGCACCGGCCCGTTCCGCCTCGTCGATCGCCAGTCGTTGCAGTTCGAGCGCAACGCCGACTACTGGCGCAAGGACGACAAGGGCCGCGCCCTGCCGTACATAGACAAGGTCCGGCTCGCCCCGATCGCAGACCCCTCGGTCCGCTTGGCGGCGCTGCGCAAGGGCGAGATCCAGCTCATGGAGGTCACCGACGGTCCGACCCTCAACACCGTCACCAGCGACAAGGACTTCACCGTCCTTCCCTCCTCGAGCGGTGGGACAACCGTGGTCGTGGCGAACACCCGCTCGGGTCCGGCGTCGGACCCCGAGGTGCGCGACGCCCTGGCGCTGGCGGTCGACCGCGAAGCCCTCGCGCAGTCCTACGCGCAAGCCTCGAGCGTCCCCGCCTACAGCTTCTTCAGCGAGGACTTCATGTTC
The DNA here is from genome assembly GCA_964575165.1 of uncultured Aquihabitans sp. GTDB lineage: Bacteria > Actinomycetota > Acidimicrobiia > Acidimicrobiales > Microtrichaceae > Dermatobacter. The sequence continues at coordinate 7,025 of CAZNQK010000096.1, forward strand.
CCCCTCGAGGGATCGTTCCCCAAGCGGGACCTGAAGAAGGCGAAGTCGATGGCCGAGTCCATCAGCTCCCGCCTGGGTCCCGACGCCCTGAAGCTCAACATCGTCTGCGCCAAGATCCCCGAGGCCGAGGCACTGCTGCCGGTGGCGGTCAACCAGCTCAAGGAGGCCGGGTTCGACGCGACCCTGTCGTTCCTCGATGTCGGCGAGTACGCATCGAAGGTCCTCGGAGGCGGCAGCGGCTGGGACATCGCCTGCTCACGCACGGCATCGCTCGACGCCAACCCCTCCGAGCTCGGAGCGTTCGTCACGACCGGGAGCGCAGCGAACGTGGCCAAGTACTCCAACCCCGAGGTCGACAAGCTGTTCGAGCAGGAGCAGAGCGCCGTCGACGTCGATGAGCGGACGAAGATCTTCCAGCAGATCCTCGACAACGTCGTCCGCGACAAGCCGTACGTCCCGCTGCTGTTCAACCAGGTCGGCGCCGTGTCACGCAAGGAAGTCCAGGGCATGCAACCGGCGACGCCGGTGTGGCCCACCGTGATCGCGATGGACCGTGTCTGGTTGAAGACCGGCTGAATGCTCTCCGCGGTCAGGTTCACCGCCGTCAGGGTGGCGGCGGTCATAGCGGTGGCGGTGTTCGTCTCGCTGGTGACCTTCTACCTGCTGCGCGTCAGCCGCGACCCCGTCGACGTGGTCGGCGCGGCGCGTGGGATCGACATCACGAACGAGACCAACCGCGCCGAACTGGCCCAGGAGCTCGGCACCGACGCCCCGCTCTACACCCAGTACTTCGAGTGGTTGAAGGGGGCGGTGAGAGGCGATCTCGGCACCAGCTACCTGAACTCGAGCAACGACGTCTCGGAGTCCGTCAGACGGGCGCTGCCGGTGAACCTCGAGCTGGTGATACTCGCTCAGCTCATCGCTCTCGCCGTCAGCATCCCGCTGGGGTTGTGGGCCGGTTCCAGAGCCGGCGGACGGGCCGACAAGGCGGTAACCACGACGGCGACGGCGTTCGTCTCCTACCCGGGCTTCGCCCTGTCGCTGGTCCTGATCATGGTCTTCTCGGTGAAGCTCGACCTGTTCCCAGCGACCGCCGCCGCGTACGTGCCGTTCACCGAGGACCCGCTCGCCAACCTGCACATGGTCTTCCTACCCGCGCTGGCGTTGGCCATCCCCCTGATCGGGGGCTACACGCGCGTCCTGCGCTCCGACGTCACATCGACCATGCAGGAGGACTTCATCCTCGCGGCGCGCACCAAGGGGGTGCCCCGGACCAGGCTCCTCACCCGCCACGCGCTCAGACCGTCGTCGCTGTCGCTGATACCCATGGTCGGGCTCCAGTTCGGCGCGCTGCTCGGTGGATCCATCCTCATCGAGCAGATCTTCGCGTTCCCCACCGGCCTGGGAACGATGCTGACGACGGCAGCGGTAACCACCGACGTCCCCGTGCTCCTCGGAGTCTCGACCGTCATCGCCATCGCGTTCGCTGTGGTGACCCTGATCGCCGACTTCGTCGCCCGGGTCGCCGATCCGAGGATCAAGAGTGGCTGAACGCCGCGGGCTCCGCGTCGCCGAATGGGTCGCGATCGGGTGGCTCGGCCTCATCGTGTTCTTCGCGGCGTTCGGCCCGCTGCTGCCGCTCCAGGACCCGTCGAAGCAGGGCGAGTGCACCACCAAGCAACCGACCCGCGAGCTCGGCCCCGATGGACGACCCGTCATCGTCGACGGCAAGTACCGACTCGTCCCGCAACCCGGCTGCACGTTCCAGGAAGCCGCTGACGACCGACCGGCGGCACGACCGAGCGCACGCCATCCGCTGGGCAACGACCAGATCGGTCGGGATCTGCTGTCGAGGATCGTCGCGGGCGCCCGCACGTCGGTGATCATCGCGGTCGGATCGGTCTTCCTCTCGCTCCTCATCGGGGGAGGCATCGGAATGGTGTCGGCCTACGTCGGCGGTGGCGTCGACAAGACCATCACGATGCTCAGCGCCGGATTGGTCGCCCTCCCCGCGCTGGTGCTCGCCATTAGCTTCGTCGCCGCGCTCGGCCGCAGCACCTTCGCGATCCTGGCAGCCCTCAGCGTGGCGGCGATCCCGTTGGTCGCGTTGGTCTCGCGCACCCAGTCGCTGTCGTTGATCAAGCGGGAGTACGTGCTGGCCGCGCGGGTCGCAGGGGCACGACATCACCGCGTGCTGCTCCGCGAGGTACTCCCGAACCTCCTGCCGTTCGCCCTCGTGTTCCTGGCGCTCGGCATCGCCGGAGCGATCGCCGCCGAAGGTGGCCTGGCCCTGATCGGCCTGTCGGTGAACCCACCCGCGACGAGTTGGGGCGCCATCATCGGCGACGGCAGGCCGCTGCTCGAGACGGCCCCGCACATCGCTCTCATCCCGTCGTTCGTGATGTTCCTGACGATCTGGGGTGTGACACGCCTCACGGACCACCTGACGACACGTCTGGGGATCCGTCAGAACGAGCTCTGATCTCCGTCCGGCGGAGAGACCGCTGTCCTACTGAGATCGGGGAGCCGGACGGGCCACGTAGAGCACCGACTCGTGGCGATCCAGCCGAACCTTCCGGGGTCCGGTTCCGGTGAGCACCTCGCCGCTCCATGCGTCGATCACCTTCCACCCTCCGACCGGAGGGGTCCCGAGGCCTTCGACCGGATCGACCTCGACGGTGCGCGCAACCGGACCGACGTTGGTGAGCGACACCGCCGCTCCGCCGTCAGCCAGGGGCTTGCGGATCTGCCAGATACCCCGCGCGGATGGGACCTTGCGGCCCTGGCGGCCCAACACGTCCTGGTTGACCGCCAGGACGTCGGGGTTGGTCAGGATGGCGTTGTCGAGCGCACTGCCCGAGGCCAGGTCGTGCGACGCCAGCAGAGGCGCTGCCATCATCACCCAGAGGGTCATGTGCGACAGGGCCTGGGCGTCGTTCAACCCACGGAGCGGCAGCTTCAGCGTGCCCTTGGGACCCACCGGCAGGCGGCTCGTCACGTTCCCACGCCCCCGGTTGCCGACGAGAAGCATGTCGGGGTCGTTCCAGGCTCCGGGACCCGCGTGGTCGGCAAGGGTCAGGTTCTTCCGGGCGATCCCCCGCACGCCGAAGTACAGCCATGTGAACGTGTCGAAGATGTCGAGGGTGGTCCGCCATGTCGTCGCGCCGAGCCCCTCGGCCCACAACCACGGCTGTCGCCCTCCCCACTCGCACGCGCTGAGGAGGATCGACCTGTCCGTGGCCTGGAGCGCTCTCGACATCGCGCCGTAGCGATCGACGGCGGTCTGGCGGTCCTTCGGCGCGTGGCAGTAGTCGTACTTGAGGAGGTCCACGCCCCACTCCGCGTACGAGCGGGCGTCGATCTGCTCGTAGCCCAGCCCCCCGAAGCACTTGCCACACGTGAGGTGCGCAGCGTCCGAGTAGATGCCGAGCTTGAGGCCGAGTCGGTGAAGGGCATCGGCAACAGGGGCGATGCCGCCGGGGAAGGTCTCGGGGTTCGCCGCAGGCGTGCCGTCGGCGTTCCTGGACTTCGCATGCCAGAAGTCGTCGATGTTGACGTACTGGTAGCCGAGGTCCCGCATGCCGTTGGCGACCATCGCCTCAGCCATCCTGATGATGACCTCGGCGCTCACCTTCTCCCCGTAGACGTTCCAGCTGTTCCAGCCCATCGGCGGGGTGAGCCCCAGCAGCGGTCCGACGCAGATCGTCACCGTCGCCGAGGCCGAGCCCCGTGCGTTGGAGACCTCGACGCGGACCTCGTGCTCGCCCGCCGAGTCGGGAGCATGACCTCGGAGGATCCCGTCCTCGTCCACGGCGATCCCGTCGGGCAG
>CAZNQK010000097.1:0-10504 GCA_964575165.1 uncultured Aquihabitans sp.
GTCGATCGACAGCCCGTTGGCGGCCATCGCCTCTTCCCAGAGATCGAGCCGGAAGCACTCCGACCACTCCTGGAACGTCCCGCCCCTGCGCCACACCTGCTCGAGGACCGGACCGAGCCGCCGGTCCCCGCGGCTGACGATCCCCTCCGCGAGCGTCGCCCGCGGATCGTGCCACTTCATCTGCACGCCGTGATCACGCCGGACCGCGTCGCGCAGCATGTGGATCTTGCGCTGGAGCTCGACGACCGTGTTCTGGCCGAACCACTGGAACGGGGTGTGGGCCTTCGGCACGAACCCGCCGACGCTGATCGTTATCGACGGACCCTTGTGGAACTCCTTGCCGATCTGGACGCAGTTGCGGGCCAGCTCGGCGATGCCGAGGGTGTCCTCGTCGGTCTCGCTCGGCAGCCCGGTCAGGAAGTACAGCTTCATCCGGCGCCAGCCCTGCGAGTACGCGGACTCGACCGCGCCGTACAGGTCCTCTTCGCGTATCAGCTTGTTGATCACCTGACGCATGCGCCAGGTCCCGGCTTCGGGAGCGAAGGTGAGCCCTGTCCGGCGCCCCTTCTGGAGTTGGGACGCGATGTCGACTCCGAAGGCGTCGACACGCAGCGACGGCAGCGACACCGAGACCCGGCCACAGGCGTCGCCGTCGACGACGGCGCCGACGACGTCGGCGATCCCCGAGAAGTCAGCCGTGGACAACGAGGTGAGCGCCACCTCGTCGTAGCCGGTGCGCCGGAGTCCCTCGAAGACCATCGAGCGCACCTGGTCGGCGGGGCGCTCGCGCACCGGTCGGGTGATCATCCCCGCCTGGCAGAACCGGCAGCCCCGGGTGCAGCCCCGGAACACCTCCACGTTCAACCGGTCGTGCACGACCTCGGTCAACGGCACGAGCTGGCTGCGCGGGTACGGCCACTCTGCCAGGTCCGCGATCGTCCGCTTCTCGACGACCTCGGCGGCCTCCGGCCACACCGGCTCGACGGCGACCAGGTGCTCGCCGTCGTAGGTCGCTTCGTAGGCGGCCGGAACGTAGACACCCGGGACCGAGCACAGCGCTCGCAGGACGGACTCCCGGTCGACCCGGCCACCCGACTTCCAGTCGGAGATCACCTCGGTGATCTCCGACACCGCCTCTTCGCCGTCGCCCAGCACCACCAGATCGACGAAGTCCGCGATCGGCTCGGGGTTGTAGGTGCAGTGCCCACCGACGACCACCAGCGGATGGTGGTCCCGCCGCTCGGCCGCACGCACCGGAACGCCGGCGAGGTCGATGCAGTTGAGGAGGTTGGTGTAGGTCAGCTCGGCGGACAGGTTGAACGCCAGCAGGTCGAAATCGGTGGCCGGTCGGTGGGTGTCGACGCTGAACAGAGGCACGCCGTTCGCCCGCAGCTCCGCTTCGAGGTCGATCCACGGCGCGTAGCTCCGCTCGGCCACCGCGTCGTCGCGTTCGTTGAGGATCTCGTAGAGGATCTGGAGCCCCTGGTTGGGCAGACCGATCTCGTAGGTGTCGGGATAGGTCATCAACCAGGCGACGACGGGCCCCGTCGGACCGGTGTGGGACCAGTCCGGTGACGCCGCACCGTCCTCACATCCGATGTAGCGGGCCGGCTTCTGCACCCGGTGCAGCAGCGGCTCCAGGCGCCCCCACAGGGAGCCGTCCGGACCGGACGGGGCTCCGAGGGGATCGGCCTGCTGGACGGACATGGTCCGTTGAGTGTATCGGCGTCGCCGACGCTCGACGGAACCCCTTCCGGGCCCGCCCGGTCCGCGTCGACCTACGCGTAGCGGTGCATGTGGACCGACTGCACCAGGCCGACGGCGGTGAACGACGTGATGAGCGACGACCCTCCGTAGGACACGAAAGGCAGCGGGATGCCCGTCACGGGCATGATCCCGAGCGTCATCCCGATGTTCTCGAAGACGTGGAACAGGAACATCGACATGATCCCGACGCAGATCAGGGTGCCGAGCGTGTCGGGGGCGAGCTGTGCGATGCGCCAGATCCTCCACACCATAAGTCCGAGGAGGAGGACCAGCGCGCCGGCGCCGACGAAGCCGAGCTCCTCCCCCGCCACGGTGAAGATGAAGTCGGTCTCCTGCTCGGGGACGTAGCCGCCTCGTGTCTGCGGTCCGTTCGTGAACCCGTAGCCCGTCAAGCCTCCGGAGCCGATCGCCTGTTGGGCCTGCTCGACGTTGTAGGACTGCCCGTCGGGTGAGACGAACGACGTGAGGCGGTCCTTCTGGTACTGGTCGAGCGTCCCCGAGTTGAGGATGCCGATCACCGCGACGATGCCGATTGCGACGAGGACGAGCAGGTGCCGTAGCTGAACGCCGCCCACGACGAGCATCCCCAGCGCGATCACGATGAACACGAGAGCGGATCCCAGATCCGGCTGGAGCAACGTCATCGCCGTCGGCACGGCCAGCAGACCGAGTGCCCCGACCAGCCGGCGCAGGTCCACCCGCTCGACGGATCCGAGGTACGCCGCCACGGCGATGATCACGGCGAGCTTGGCGAACTCGGCGGGCTGCATCGAGAACGGCCCGAACCGGTACCAGCCCTTGGTGCCGTTCACGACCGCACCGAGCGGTGTGAAGATCCCGGCCATCAGGAGGATGGAGAGGCCGTAGAGGATCTGCCACCAGTCGGCGATCCGTCGGTAGTCGATCAGCGACACCCCGGCCATCGCCATGACGCCGATCGCCAGGAACAGACCCTGGCGGAGCATGTAGCCCGATCCCCCGTCGAGGTTGCGCGTGGCGCTGTAGACCATGGCCGATCCCATCACGGCTATCAGACCGACGATGACGAGCAGGGCGACATCGACGTGACGCCACGGAGCCGACAGGTCGCGGGCCCGGAACCGACCGTGGCGGGTGCCCGACATCGTCCCGCTCACCCGGGGCCTCCCGATCCGACGTCGGTGCGACTGGCCTGGGACGCGGCGAGGTTGGCGAGGTCGCACGACGCCTTGTCCGCGACGGTGCAGGCCGGGGTGAGCTGGCCCGTGCTCGCTGGGGCGAGGATCCGGAACGCGAGCGGGGCCGAGACGTCGCCGCCGAAGCCGGCCTCGGGGACGACGACGGCGATCGCGTACTGCGGGACCGCTCCTCCCGACGCCGGACCCCAACCGGCGAACAGCGATGTGTCGGCCTTGCCCTTGACCTGGGCAGTCCCGGTCTTGCCGGCCATGGGCCACGCGGTCGGGTTCGCCCGCCACGACGCCGACGCGGTCCCCTCCGCGCTCTGGGTGACTCCGACGAGTCCGTTGGCGATCTGGTTGTACTGCGCCGGGGTCATGCCGACGTCGCCGAGCTTCTCGGGTTCGGTCTGGATCACGACCTCGTAGTTGCCCTCCTGGCCGGGAGGGAGCTTGGCGTCGCGGATCCTGGTCACCCTCGACACCACCTGCGGACGGAAGCGGTTCCCGCCGTTGGCGAGCGTCGCGTACGCATCGGCGAGCTGCAGCGGCGTCACCAGCACGTCACCCTGCCCGATGGCGGTGATGATGTTGTCGCCGGTACGCCAGTCACCGGTGGCGAACGCTCCCGGGTTTGCCTCGTACGCCTCACGGCGGGCCTGCGGAGTCGGGATCCGCCCAGCGTTCTCGCCTATCAACGGGATCCCGGTCTTGGCTCCGAATCCGAACTTCTTGGCAGCGTCCTGCATGGGGGAGTCGCCGAACCTGTCCCGGCTGACCCAGAACGATTCGCCGATCCAGTAGTAGTAGACGTCCGAGCTGACCGTCAGGGAGCGGGGGACGTTGACCCGTCCGTGGGCGGACCGGCCGGCGTTCTGGAACTCGCACTTCGCGCCCTTGCACGCCTTGAGCTTGTACACGCCGTTGTCGACGTAGCTCTCGTTGCCGGTGGGCAGCAGTCCGCTCGACATGGCGGCGAACGCCGTGAACGGCTTGAACGTGGACCCCGGCGCGTAGGTGCCCTGGAGAGCCCAGTTGTAGAGCGGGCGCCCGTTGGCGGGATCGTTGAGCTGTGCCCAGAGGTCCGACGAGATGCCGTTGACCGTCACCGCCGGGTCGAACGACGGGTAGCTAGCCATCGCCAGGATCTGACCGGTCCCCGGCTCCTGGATCACCACGGACCCCTGCGGCGCGTTGAGACGGTGGCCCTCCTTGTTGGTGGATCCACGGAGCGACTCGATCTTGGCTGCCAGCAACCGCTCGGCCTGGGCCTGGAGGTCGATGTCGATGCTGAGCCACACGTCCTCGCCGGCGGTCGGCTCGGTGCGCTTGACCACGTCGATGAGGTCGCCCCTGGCGTTCACCTCGATGGTCCGGTTGCCGGGCACCGCCCGCAGGTAGTCCTCGTAGGACTGCTCGACGCCGGTCTTGCCGATCAGGTCGCCCGGTTGGTAGGGCTTGGCGACGGTGCCCTTCGCCGTCGTCGTGGTGCTGGGCGGTTCGGTGGTCGTCACCCCGGCCGGCAGGGTCCCGCCCTTGGCCACGAGCTCCTTCTCGTTGATCTCCCCGACGTAGCCGATGAGCTGGCCGGCGAGCGACCCGTACGGGTAGGAGCGCACCGATCGGGTCTCGACGACGACCCCGGTGAAGCGGTCGGATCGCTCCGAGAGGTAGATCTCGACCTCGGGCGTGACATCCTCCGCGATCGGCACGTACTCCTGAGGGGCGTAGCGCTTGTCGTCGTAGCGCTTCTGGATCTCGGCGACCTTGGTCGACACGCCGAGCTGGGTGAGCGTCTCGGCCAGGCGGACGAACTCCTCGTCACGCTCCGACTCCTCCATCTTCCGGAGAGGTTCACGATCGAGTGCAACGACACGCGACAGCCGGTTGTCGACGATCACCTTGCCGTTGCGGTCGAGGATCCGACCTCGAGGGCCCTCCTCGTGGATGACCCGGAGCCGGTTCGACGCGGAGGCCACCTCGAACTTCTGGCGGTCGATGCCCTGGAGGAACCACAGTCGCACGAACAGCGCCAGGAACAGCGAGACGGCGACGATGCCGAGCGCGCTGAGGCGGACCTGCCGGGAGTCAGCGTCCACGGCTCGAGACGGGTCGTAGAGCGACGGGTCGTAGAGCGACGGGTCGTGGAGAGGCGGGTGCGTGCGGCATCGGATCAGCGGTCGGAGCAGACCTCAGGGGACGCGTATGCGCGTCGGCTCCGGTTCGGCCCACCGGCACACCGCCAGGGTGGGCAGCGCCAGCAAGGCATTGAACACGGCGACGATACCGACGATGGCCGCCAGCCTGGGATCGGACATTGAGCGTTGACCCAGCATCTGGCCGATCACCGCGTAGGCGAGCGTGCCGGCGGCGCTGGCCAGGGCGACCATGGCGACCGAGATCCAGCGGTTGGGCCGGGCGACGGAGTCGCCGGCGACGCCCGACGCGTAGCCGACCAGCAGATACGCGAGGGCTGTGACCCCGAATCGGCCGGGCAGGAACAGGTCGAACAGCAGTCCTGCGGTGAACCCGATGCCGGCACCGGTCCCCGGACCTCCGACGATGCCCGCGCAGATCGAGACCAGGAGCAGCAGGTCGGGGTGGACCCCGGCGACGCTGATGTCGGCTGCCAGCCCGATCTGCAGGACGGCCGCGGCCGACACGATGATCGCCCAGCGCAGGAACCGGGTCGACTCCGCGTTCATCGACCCCTCCTCGGCTCGGGCCGCATCCTCATCCTGCCCTCACCGTGGCGGAGTCCACTTGAGGACCTGCACGACGTCGAGCTCGTCGAACTTCGACTGGTAGTCGACGAGCAGCAGCTGCAACCCGGTGTTCTCGTCGGGAGTCACCCGGTCGACGAGGCCGATCGGGATATCGGGCGGCATGATCGAGTTCTCGAGCCCGCTGGTGAGCACGACCTCGCCCGGCTCGACCGGCACTCCGATCGCCACGCCGCGGTCGACGATGAACCGTCCGCTGTCGCCGCCGCCGTGGCCGACTCCGAGCACCTGCGACGATGCCAGGCGAACACCCAGCTTGAAGTCGGGGTCGGTCAGCAGCTGGACGACAGACCGGGTGCGGCTCACCCGCTCGAGGCGACCGACGAGGCCGTCCTTCGTCACGACCGGCATCCCGACGGCGAGCCCGTCACCGCTGCCCTTGTCGATCTCCATCCGGTACGTGTCGAAGTTGGAGAACGGACCGGTGGCGACCCGTGCGATCTGTGTCGGGATGTCGCCGGCGAACGCCAGATCCAGCTGCTGACGCAGCCGCTTCAGCTGCTCGACCGCATTGCGTCCCTCCGCCGCCTCGCCCTCGAGCTCGTCGACCTTGTCGCGCAGCCGGTCGTTCTCCCTGCGGAGCTCGTCAGCGTCGGACATGCCGCCGAACGCGTTGCGCACGGGCGTCGTGACCCAGGCGAAGGCGTCGCCGACCGGGGCGAACACGTCGCTCGCCACGTTGCGGGCCCCGTCGAACACCCCGACCCCCCGCGAGTCCAGGGTGATCACCGTGACGGCGAGCAGCGTGAGGACGAGCAGCACGTACCTCGAGCGCCGCCGGGTCTCGGGCGAACGCACGGGGTCAGTCGCGCAGCGACGAGAACAGGCCCGCCTGCTCCAGCGCCGGGAACTCCTCGAGTGCCATGCCCGAACCGAGAGCCACGGCTTCGAGCGGGCGGGGCGCGATCCGGATCGGCATGCCCGTCTCCTGGGCGAGCCGGGTCGGCAGACCCTTGAGCAGCGCACCGCCGCCGGCGAGGACGATGCCACGCTCCATGACATCCGCTGCCAGCTCTGGCGGCGTCTTGTCGAGCGTGACCTTCACGGCGTCGACGATCGACGAGACGGGCTCCTCGATCGCCTCGCGGATCTCGTGGGTGGAGGTCACGATCGTCTTCGGCAGGCCGGTCACGAGATCACGACCGCGGATCTCGGCCTGGAGCTCCTGCTCGAGCTCCCATGCGGAGCCGAGCTCCATCTTCACGACCTCGGCGGTGCGCTCGCCGAGTGCGAGGCTGTACTCCTTCTTGATGTACTGGATGATCGCGTCGTCCAGCTCGTCGCCTCCGACGCGGACCGACTGGCTGGTGACGACGCCGCCGAGAGAGATCATCGCCACCTCGGTCGTGCCGCCGCCGATGTCGACGATCATGTTGCCGGTCGGCTCGTGGACCGGCAGCCCGGCGCCGATCGCCGCCGCCATCGGCTCCTCGATGATGCGGGCCGGCTTCCGGGCCCCGGCGAACTCAGCCGCGTCCTGGACCGCTCGCTGCTCGACGCCGGTCACGCCGGACGGGACGCAGATGATCATGCGGGGCTTCGAGAAGCGGCTGTTGTGCACCCGCTGGATGAAGTAGCGGAGCATGGTCTCGCAGACCTCGAAGTCCGAGATCACGCCGTCCTTGAGCGGGCGGATGGCCTGGATGTGCGCCGGAGTCTTGCCGATCATCCGCTTGGCCTCGGTGCCCACCGCAACAGCCCGGCCGTCCTTGGTCTGCACAGCGACCACCGAGGGCTCGCACAGGACGATGCCCTCTCCGCGCACGTACACGAGCGTGTTGGCGGTGCCCAGATCGACAGCCATGTCACGGCTGAGGATCGACGAGTTGAACCGTGCCATAGGGGTGACCTCGAACTCTACGGGCCTCGCCGGGGCAGGTGCCGGCAGGCCGTGCTGCGGATGGCGTCGTCAGGTGGGCGGGCCTGCAACGCAACAGAACTGCAATGACCCTACCGACTGGACGACGCTGCGACCAGTGGCCCTTGTCGCTCCCGCTGTCCGGCCGTTCAGCCGGAGATCGGTGACACATGTCATCGCAGACCCGGTTTCGCCCGCGATGGGCACCGGCTCCTAGCCTCAGCGACCCGCGCACCGGCACCGGAGCGCCCCCCTCCCCCGACCGACAGGAGCCAGAACCGTGTCCAGGACCTTCATCATGTGCAAGCCCGACGCCGTCGAGCGCAGCCTGGTCGGCGAGATCGTCTCCCGGATCGAGCGCAAGGGCCTGCGCATCACCGCCATGGAGATGCGCGTCCCGGACGTCGCCCTGGCCGAGGCCCACTACGACGAGCACCGCGACAAGCCCTTCTTCGGCGAGCTCGTTGCCTTCCTGACCCGTGGTCCGGTCGTGGCCATGGTCGTCGAGGGCCCCGAGGACGGCGCATGGCACCTCATGCGCACGCTGATCGGCAAGACCAAGGTCGAGGACGCCCAGCCCGGTTCGATCCGTGGCGACTTCGCCACCACCACCAACGAGAACCTGGTGCACGGCTCCGACGGCGACGAGTCCGCCGCCCGCGAGATCGCCCTCTGGTTCCCCGGCCTCGCCTGACGCACTCCTCGCGTTTTGTGTGTGTTTCGCGTCGCATAGCGACGTGAAACACACACAAAACGCAATGGCTCACGCGCTCAGGGTGAGTTCGAGATCACCCGCCGGGCAGGGGCGAGGAGCCGGAAGCTCCCGGTGACGACCACCAGGTCCTCCTCCTGCGCCTGACCCAGCGCCCGCACGACTGCTTCGCCCGGCATCGGCACCGTCTCGTGTGCCAGCCCGGCACGCTCGCATGCCGCGGCGAGCTCGGCCGCCGGCAGGCCACGGTCGTCGGGATCGGCAGTCGTGCAGACCACGAGATCGGGTCGGAGCTCCCTGACCGCGTCCACCGCCGCGTCGGGGTCGCGTCCGCCGAGCAGTCCGAGGACGACGATCCGCGAGCCGACCGCCGCGAACTCGTCGTCGACGGCCGCAGCCAGAGCACGGAGGGCGTCGGGGTTGTGCGCGCCGTCGAGGATGACCAGCGGCTGGTGGGAGATGACCTCGGCGCGACCTTCGAGTCGCACGAGGGCAAGGCCGTCACGCACGAGATCCGCGTCGAGCTCCCGCTCGAAGAACGCCTCGACAGCGGCGATGGCCACCGCTGCGTTGTGGGCCTGGACCTCGCCGTGCAACGGGAGGAACAGCTCGTCGTAGCGCCCGTGGAGCCCGGCGACCTCGACCATCCTTCCGCCGATCGCGGGTCGGCTCGTCAGCACCTCGAAGTCGACGTCCTCGGCGTGCAGCGCGGCGGGCCCCTCCGCCTGGAACACCTGTCGCAGCTCGGCCGACATCCGACCCAGCACGGCTGTCGAGTCCGCTCCGATGATCCCGGCCTTCTCCCCCGCGACGGCCATCTCCCAGCCAGGAGCGAAGTCGGTGTGATCGCCACCGATGCCGGTCACGACCGCCACCTGGGAGTCGACGACGTTGGTGGCGTCGTAGCGTCCGAGCAAGCCGACCTCGACGACGGCGACGTCGACCGGCGCCTCCGCGAACCAGCGCAGACCAGCGGCCGTGACCAGCTCGAACCAGGTGGGACGACGGCTGAGCAGCGGCTCGATCGACCTGATGCCGTCGAGCACCTCGGAGAGCGTCTGGTCGTCGATCGGCTGTCCGTCGCGACGGATCCGCTCGTTGATCCGCTCGATGTGCGGGCTCGTGTAGCTGCCGACGCTCAGGCCGTGGGCCTGGAGCAGCCCGACCACCATCGCGGTGACCGAGCCCTTGCCGTTGGTGCCGGTGACGTGGATGGTGCGGACGTCGTGCTGCGGATCGCCCAGGAGTCCGACGAGCTCGGACATGGCGGCGAGGTCCAGCCCTTCCACCTGTCCTGCGGCGATGCCCACGGACGCGGACTCGTGGTCCAGGTGTGAGTCCAGCCAGGCAAGGGACTCGACGATGCCCACTGGTCGTGCCGCTCGGGAAGGGGTCGGCTCAGGAAGCGGCGCGGCGGGGCCGGCTGGCCCGCGGCTTGCCCCGGGGCACGAGGGTCGGATTGACCTTCTCGAGCACCGAGTCCTCGTCGACGACGACCTTGCTGACGTCGGTCCGCGACGGCAGCTCGTACATGACGCCGAGCAGCACCTCTTCGAGGATCGCCCGCAGTCCTCGGGCACCGGTGCCCCGGGCCAGAGCCTGGTCCGCGACGGCGGCGAGGGCTTCGTCGGTGAACTCGAGCTCGACGTCCTCGAGCTCGAAGAACTTGCGGTACTGCTTGACCAGCGCGTTCTTGGGCTCGACGAGGATCTCGATCAGCGCGGTCCGGTCGAGGTTGTCGACCACGCCCATGACCGGCAGTCGGCCGACGAACTCCGGGATGAGGCCGAACTTGAGCAGGTCCTCGGGGAGGGCCTGGGCGAACAGGTCTCCCTCACGGCGCTCGGCGACGGAGCGGATCTCGGCGCCGAAGCCGACTCCCTTGCGACCTATGCGGCTCTCGACGATCTTGTCGAGTCCTGCGAACGCCCCGCCGCAGATGAACAGGATGTTCGTGGTGTCGATCTGGATGAACTCCTGGTGCGGGTGCTTGCGCCCGCCCTGCGGCGGCACCGACGCCGTCGTGCCCTCGAGGATCTTGAGGAGCGCCTGCTGGACCCCTTCGCCCGACACGTCACGGGTGATCGACGGGTTCTCGGACTTGCGGGCGACCTTGTCGATCTCGTCTATGTAGATGATGCCGGTCTCGGCCTTCTTGACGTCGAAGTCGGCCGCCTGGATCAGCTTGAGGAGGATGTTCTCGACGTCCTCGCCGACGTAGCCGGCC